>NZ_JAYFUI010000056.1:0-21772 GCF_034961125.1 Pseudomonas machongensis
CCTGGTCCAGCGCCTGCTCAGTGGCGTTGCGTTCACGGCCCCACAGGTCGAGGGCGTAGCTCAGGCCAATGGCGGCGTTGTTGTCCCAGGTATTGGCGCCGGACAGGGCGCCGGGGCCGTAGAACTGATCCTCCGGCCAGTTGTGGCGCTTGAGGGTCGCCTCGCCATTGGCCTGGAGGTGTTCCGCCGACTCGACCACACCGGCCAGGGCCCTGGCCTGGCGCACTCGCGCCGCGGCCATGGCCAGGCTCGGGCTACCGGCAACCGCGAGGTCCATCCAGCGATCGAGCTGGGGATCACCATAGGCGCGCCACCATTGCTGCGCAGGCCAATGGGCGTCGCGGTCGGCTTCGCGGATGGCAGTGTCGGTGGCGAGTTGGTTGGCTTGCAGCGTCTTGCTTTGCGGGGCGATGCCCCAGGTTCCGATACAGCCGCTCAAGGACAGGCTAAGGGCACAGGCACTGAGCGCTCGAAGCGCTCCGATGTTGCGACGCGGCACAGCTGCGATTTCCCGAGGAAGAGGTGAAGGGGCCGGGCAATTCTAGGGGCGGGTTTCATTGGCGATAAGCGCATATTCCTGCGAATCTTTGTTACCAAAACAGCGATAATCCGGCTTTGGTCGGACGTTCTTTTTCGTCACTTCATGTCACAATTTTGTCCTCTAGATCGAGAGTGACCCATGGACACCCTGCAAAACATGCGTGCTTTCAGTTGTGTAGCCCAGCTCGGCAGCTTCACCGCTGCCGCTGCGCAGCTGGATACGACCACCGCCAACGTGTCGCGAGCGGTCTCCAACCTGGAAGCCCATCTGCAAACCCGCTTGCTCAATCGCACCACACGGCGCATCGCCCTGACCGAAGCGGGCAAGCGCTACCTGATGCGCTGCGAACAGATCCTGACCTTCGTCGAGGAGGCCGAAGCCGAGGCCAGCGATGCCCACGCCCGCCCGGCCGGGCAGCTCAAAGTGCATTCGATGACCGGCGTCGGCCAGCATTTCGTGGTCGATGCCATCGCCCGCTACCGCGAAACGCACCCAGACGTCACATTCGACCTGACCATGGCCAACCGCGTGCCCGACCTGCTCGACGAGGGCTACGACGTGTCCATCGTGCTGGCCAGCGAGCTACCGGATTCGGGGTTCGTCTCCCAGCGCCTGGGCATCACCTACAGCATCGTCTGCGCCTCGCCCGACTACATCGCTCGCCACGGCATCGCACACAAGCCTGCCGACCTGCTCAAGCACCAGTGCCTGCGCATGGTCAGCCCGGTGATTCCGCTGGAAAAATGGTTGTTCGACGGCCCGGAAGGCCAGGAGATGGTCAACATCACCAGCTCGCCGTTCCAGGTGAACTCCGCCGACGCGATGAAGACCGCGATCCGCAGTGGCATGGGGGTGGGCGTGCTGCCGATCTACTCTGCCATCGACGGCCTGCGCGACGGCAGCCTGGTGCGGGTGATGCCCGACTATCGCCTGCAGGAGCTGAACCTGTACGCGATCTACCCGTCGCGCCAGTACCTGGATGCCAAGATCAAGACCTGGGTCGAGTACCTGCGCAACTCGCTGCCGGAAATCCTGGCGGCGCATGAAGCGGACCTGAAGACCCATGAATTGCTGATCGCCACCTGAAAAAGCTGCTGCACTGAAGGTGGGGACAATGGTAGGTTGCTAACCAATCGTTGATTCGCGGCGGCCTTTTCGCAAGGCCGCCATCGTCCCACCGCCTTGCAGAGAAGTAGCCCGATGAAAAAGACCGTCCTGGCCTTCAGCCGTATCACCCCGGCCATGGCCGAGCGCCTGCAGCACGACTTCAACGTGATCCTGCCCAATCCCAAGCTGGGCGACATCAATGCCCAGTTCAACGAAGCGCTGCCTGAGGCCCACGGCCTGATCGGCGTCGGCCGCAAGCTCGGCCGCGCGCAGCTCGAAGGTGCCGGCAAACTGGAGGTGGTGTCGAGCGTGTCGGTCGGTTACGACAACTACGACCTGGACTACTTCAACGAACGCGGCATCGCCCTGACCAACACTCCCGACGTGCTCACCGAAAGCACCGCCGACCTGGGCTTCTCGCTGATCATGGGTTGTGCCCGCCGTACCGCCGAGCTGGACGCCTGGACCAAGGCCGGCAATTGGCAGGCAACCGTAGGCCCGGCACATTTCGGTAGCGACGTGCACGGCAAGACCCTGGGCATCGTCGGCATGGGCAACATCGGCGCCGCCGTGGCACGCCGTGGTCGCCTGGGCTTCAACATGTCGATCCTGTATGCCGGCAACAGCCGCAAGAGCGCGCTGGAGCAGGAACTGGGCGCGCAGTTCCGCAGCCTGGAGCAGTTGCTGGCCGAGTCCGATTTCGTCTGCATCGTGGTGCCGTTGTCCGATGCCACCCGCAAGCTGATCGGCGCCCGTGAGCTGAAGCTGATGAAGCCGAGCGCCTTCCTGATCAACATCGCCCGCGGGCCGGTGGTGGACGAGGCGGCGCTGGTCGAGGCGCTGCAAGCTGGCACCATCCGTGGCGCAGGGCTGGATGTGTACGAGAAGGAGCCGCTGGCCGATTCTCCGCTGTTCAAGCTGCCCAACGCGCTAACCCTGCCGCACATCGGCTCGGCGACTGCCGAGACCCGCGATGCCATGGCCAACCGGGCAATGGAGAACCTGCGCGCAGCGTTGCTGGGCGAGCGACCGCGAGATCTGGTGAATCCGCAGGTGTGGAAGGGCTGAGCCTGGCCGCTGACTGTACCGGCCTCTTCGCGGGCAAGCCCGCTCCCACAGGTAACACCACCGTATTCAGAAGCTATGTGGGCTGTTGTGGGAGCGGGCTTGCCCGCGAAGAGGCCAGCACCCATCCAACAGGCTCACCGCGGCTGGCGCCGCCTGCCCAGCACCTTGCGCACCACATACCGCGGCCGGTGCTTGGTCTCCTGGTAGATCCGCCCGACATACTCGCCCAGTATCCCGATCCCGATCAGCTGCACCCCGCCCAGGAACAGGATCGCCGACAGCAACGACGGATACCCTGGCAGGTCGATCCCCCACAGTACCTTCTGCACGATCAGGTATACCGCGAATACCAGCGCGAACAGCGACACCCCCGCGCCGATGTAGGTCCACAACCGCAACGGCACGGTACTGAACGAGGTGATGCCGTCCAGCGCCAGGTTCCAAAGCCGCCAGAGGCCGAACTTGCTCTCCCCCGCCACCCGCGGCGGGCGGTCGTACTCGATGATCTCGGTGCGAAATCCTACCCACGACAACACGCCCTTCATGAACAACTGCTGCTCCGGCAACTGGCGGATCGCGGCGACCACCTTGCGGTCGAGCAGCCGAAAATCACCGACGTTCTCTTCGATATGAGTGGAGGCGATACGGTTGTGCAGCCGGTAATACAGGCGCGCACTCCAGCGCTTGAGCGGGGTGTCGGCATCGCGGCTGCGACGCTTGGCCAGGACCACGTCGGCGCCCTGCTGCCAACGCTCGACCATCTGCGCGATCAGTTCGATGGGATCCTGCAAGTCGACATCGATAGGCACCATGGCATCGCCATCGGCATATTCGAGCCCGGCGAACAGCGCCGACTCCTTGCCGAAGTTGCGCGAGAAGTTGATCACCGTGACCCATTCATCGCGTAGCGCAAGCTCGGCGCAGATCGCCTCGGTCTCGTCGCTGCTGCCGTCATTGACGAACAGGATCTCCACCGTCATGCCCTGCAACGACGGCTCGGCACGCACGGTGCGGTAGAAGTGTTCGAGGGTGTCCTGCTCGTTGTACACCGGCACGATGAGGGTGATATTCATGGCGTCCTCCGTCTGAAGACCACACTGCGCGAGTAGCTGTAACCCGCTACAAGGCTGACCGTGGAAAAGATCACGAGGGTCAGCCAGGGTGACAGGTGCGCCCAGTCGGAAAGCGCACCCACTGCCACACTCACTGTCCCCATGCCCAGCAGGAACAGCAAGTAGCGCCGCTTGCTGGGCCTGGCCGCGAAGGTGTAGCGGGCGTTGACGTAGTACGACAGGCTCGCCGCAACGGCAAACGCCAGCAGGTTGCTTGGCGCCTGGCGCAACCCCAGCAGCAGGTGCAGCAGGAAGAATACCGACCCGTGCGCCAGGGTGTTGCCCAACCCGACCAGCACATAGCGCCGCATCTGGCCCAACACCCCGCCCGCACCGGCGTTCAAGGCAACGTCCAGGGTTTGGGCTGCGGCTTGGTCACCACATAACCCTGGTCGCCGATGAGGTAGATGCTGTACAGGCGGTTGTCCACTAGCGGTGTGCCGCCGCGGGCCAGCAGGTCATCGGCGCGCCAGGTCGGTGCCGGGCTCTGGTTGGCGGTGCTGTTGATATAGAACTGGCCGATACCGACGCGCGCCATCATCTCCGGCAAGAGTACGAAGTCCGAACTGCGGATGAACTTGAGCAACGGTGCCCGGGCCTGCGCGCCAGCGGCAGCAGGCAACCAACCCTCGGCCTGGTTGCGTTCGAGCAGGTAGAAGGCGCGGGCCTTGTCCAGGGCGGGGTGGCTGAGGATGTCCTGACCGATGTACTGACCGATCGCCGCGAACTGCGCCTTCTGCGCCTCCAGCAGACGGCCATGGGCGTAGGCCAGCGCCAGCATCGACAACAGCGGCAGGCAGAGAATCAGCGCGCGATCAGGCGCGCCGTCACCCAGCCCGCGCCTGGCCAGGTAGAGCAGTAGCACCAGCACGCAGGCAAAGCCCATCAGGGTGCGTGCGCCATGAATGAAATAGTCGAATGCCAGCATCACGCCGCTGGTCATCACCACCAGCACCAGCACCGCCAGCAGCAGGCCGGTGACGCGCACGAGCAGGCCTGGCAGGCCGTGCTGCCGATGGATACCTCGACCATCGCGCCACAGCCCAGCGGCGGCCAGCAGCGCCAGCCCCACCGCGAGGACCAGGTTGCCGGGCGTCAGCAGCAGGGCGACATGCTCGAACGCCGTGCCCAGGCGCGTTATCACTTCGCCTGGCAGCGCAGCATCCACTGCCAGCATGGTCAAACGCTGCTCGGACATCCACGGCATCGCCACCAACAGATACACCAGCGCGCCCAACAGCATCTGCACCACACGCAAGGTCACCACCTTGCCCAGCCGGGCCAGCGGATCGCCGCGCAACAGGCCGCGCACCGCGTCGATGCAACACAAGCCGATGAATACATTCAGCGTCACCTGGTAGAAACCCAGGCCGCAGGCAATCAAGACGGTGCCGGCGAACAACCGGCGTGGATCGAGGCTCACCGCCAGGATCATCGCCGCCAGACCCAGTGCCATGGCGGGCCCGTCGTACTGGTATGACAGGTTCTGCAGGAAGAACGGGCTGTACCACAGCGGCAACACCACGAGCAGGTCGGTCGGGCGCGGCTGGCCGAAGTAGTGAATGGCCAGGCGCGCCAGGGCATAGGCCGCCACTGGCAGGCTCAACAGCAGCGGCAAGGGGAACAGGTTGATCGCCCCACCGGCGAAGCTCAGCCCTGCATGCAGCCACTGGGTGAGCAGGCGCCCTTCGGCGGTCCAGTTCCCCGTGGCGGTCTGCGCGCGCCAGACATCGTCGAGGTACATCGAGTCGGCGAGAATCAGCGGCAGCACATGCAGGGCAAGTGCGAGCAGGCAGAGCAGGTGCGCCTGGCGCGGTGTCAGGGGGCGGTTCCACGGCTGGGCTGTCGGCATGGCCTACCTTGCAGGATCAAGGGGTTTGGCCAAGTGTAGACAGCGCAGCGCCAGCGTCTTCTGCAACGGTGTCGGGCACAGGCCTCACTTCATGGCCAACGCTGCCTGGGTGGCCTTGGCAACCCGGGGCTTGCGAAACACCAGCACATTACCGGCCATCACGGCGACCAGCCCCAGCAATGCCGGTGCCGTCCACTGATAACCTTCGGCGAATGCCGACACGTTCAGCGCTACCAGCGGGAACAGCACCGTGCAATACGCGGCCCGCTCCGGGCCCATGCGCCCGACGAGGGTAAGGTAGGCGGTAAAGCCAATCACTGAACCTGGAATCACCAGGTACAGCAGCGAACCGATATAGCGGGTGTTCCACTCCATGGCGAAGGGCACGCCATTGACCAGGCAATACAACCCCAGCAGGGTCGCACCGTACACCATCCCCCAGGCGTTGGTGGTCATCGGCCTGAGGCCCGCTTTCTGTTGCAGGCTGGAAAGCATGTTGCCGGCCGAGAAGCACAGGGTACCCAGCAACGCGAGGCCCAGGCCGACCAGGGTTTCACGGCTGGCGGCGTGTCCGGACAGCTCGGGCCAGAACAGCAGGCCCAACCCCAGCAAGCCCATGGCGCCACCGCCCAGCACGTTGGCGGCGATCTTCTGGCCGAAGAAGATCCGCGCGTTGAGCGCGTTCCACAGGGTCGCGGTGGAGAACACCACGGCGATCAGGCCGCTGGCGATCCACTGGCTGGCGGTGAGGAAGCACATGAAGTTGACACAGAACAGGCAAAGCCCCTGGGCCAGGCAGATCAGGTGCCCACGCCGATTCATCGGTTGCAGGCGACGGGTCAGCAGCAGGACCGCGAACAGGATCAGACCGGCCAGGGCAAAGCGGTAGACGATCGATACCGGGATCTCGACCACACCCAATTGCAGCTTCAGGGCGATCCAGGTGGTGCCCCAGATCAGGACGGTAAGCAAATAGAGCGACAGATTCATGGGCGGGGTCCTTGGGGCTGGCGGCGGTCTGCGGAAGCGGCGGTGGCAGCGGGCTTGCCCGCGAAGAACCCACCGCCGCTCACGAAGTCTGTCCCCCTCGCCCCGCCCCGCGCTTGCACAAACTTGCGCTTTTCCGTCGGCAACCACTCCCCTTGCGCTCGTGCCGCAGTACGATAGCCCTCCAGAGGAATCGCCCATGTCGCCACTTCATCAGTTGCAAGTCTTTAACGCCATGCACAGCTCGCCCAACGCCCGCCTGGAAGCCAGCGCGCAAATGGGCGAGGGCCTGGCCGCAGCCCTGTGGCGCAACCGTGACGATGCGCGTGACTACCTCGCCCCCAGCCACCACACCCTGTCGTGCTACATCGCCGACGGCACCGGCACCTTCCGCCGCCAGCGCCCGGGCGACAAGGGCGCGCCGAACAAACTGTGCATCATGCCCGCCGGTCACGAGTCCAACTGGGTGGTCAACGGCACCATCCGCCTGGCGCACCTGTACATCAGCGAAGAACAGTTCGCCCTCGGCTGCATTCGCCTGCTCGACCGCGAGCCACGGGAAATGCAGCTGCACGAAGCCACCTTCCTCGACGACCCACAACAGGCCCTGCGCTTTCACCAACTGATCGGGCTTGACTGGAACGAACCTGCCGAGCGCCTGCTGGCCAGCAGCCTGGCCCACGCCATCATCGACCATGCCGTGCTGGGCCAGGCCGGCCTGCGCCAGGGCCTGCGGCTCAAGGGCGGGCTGGCGCCGCACCAGCGTCGGCATCTGGTGGACTACATCGAGGCCAATCTCGACCAGCCGCTTTCACTGAACGAACTGGCGCTGCGCTGCAATCTGTCCGAATACCACTTCGCCCGGATGTTCCGCGCAAGCTTCGGCCTGCCGCCACACCAGTACCTGCTGGCGCGCCGACTGCACCAGGCGTGCCGGTTGCTGCGCCAGGGCGACCTGCCGCTGGGGCAGGTGGCATTGCTGTGCGGGTTTGCCAGTGCCAGCCATTTCAGCAATCGCTTCAGGCAGGCGATGGGCGCAACGCCCGGGGAATATCGCGCTGCGTTGGGCAGAATAGAGCTTGCGAGCCGATAAACCTTCGCCAGGGTAGCTGATAATTCTGCTAGTTGTGGGCTCCTGATCAATTGCTTAGCTTCAGCAGGCACCTATCGCCCTTCACTGAATCTATCGCTCAGGAGTGGAACATGGACAAGATCACAAAACTACCCGACGCCTCTTATGGCTCAACTGCGCCGGATAGATCGCCAGAACCTCACTTTAACCTGAAGTGGTTTGGCTTCGAGAGCGAACATACGTACGAGACCTCGAATGCCAAGATTGATTATGAGTTCAGCGAAGGCTTCACTCAGATCATCGCGTATATGGATCCCCCGTTTGATCGAGTCGTTCTGAATGTTCCCAATGGTTCCAAAGATAGGAGTTACCCTTTTGTCACAGAGGATGAACATCAAGGCGGGAAAGTCGGCATCATCCCCGGAATCATCCTGGGAGGAACCGCCCTCCGTTCAATAAAAGGTGTTGTCGATCTGAACAACATCGACGGAAGGTGCATCGTCAGTTTCTCTGGAGGGGCAGACGGGTTCATCCTCAGAAAAGGGTATTTCAACTTCCCTTACCCGCGTGAACCACGTTGATGGCTGAGTATATTGAAAGCACTCTAGTTCGCCATTGAAGTAGAGTGCTGCTGACCTGCCTCAGAACTCCAACGTACTCGATACGCTCACCTGCCGTGCATCGCCAATGGCCACGAAGTACCGGTTCACCGCCGAGCTGTAGTACACCTTGTCGAACAGGTTCTTCACGTTCAACTGCAAACGCACCTTGTGCGCATCCAGCTTGGTCTCATAGCTGGCGAAGGCATCAGCCACGGTGTAGGCCGGCAGGTCGAAGTCGTTGGTCGGGTTACCTGCCCGCTCACCGACATAACGCGCACCGGCTCCCAAACGTAGACGATCACCACCGAACAGGCTGCCGTAGTCGTACACCGCCGACAGCGAGCCGGTGTGGCGCGCCACGTTCTGCAGGCGATTGCCCTTGAGGGCCGGGTCCTTGGTCACTTCGGCGTCGGTGAAGGCATAGCTGCCGATCAGGCTCCAGCGTTCGCTGAGCTGGCCGCTCAGGTCCAGTTCGACGCCACGCGAGCTGACTTCGCCGGCATTGCTGTACAGGGTTTCGCCGGTGCGGGTGTCGAAGTTGGCCACCAGGACATTGCGCTTGGTGATGTCGAACAGCGCCAAGGTGCCGGTGATCTGCCCGGGAATGTCGAGCTTGGCCCCCAGTTCCCAGGCCTTGCCCTCCTCCGGGGCGATGGAGGAATCGAGCACCAGCCCGCCGCTCAGCGGGGCGATGCTGGAGTTGGGCTTGAACGACTCACTGTAGCTGCCATAGAACGACAGTTGCTCGTCGACCTTGTAGACCAGCCCGGCATGCGGGGTCCAGGCGCGGTCGCTGGTGTCGGTGTTGGTGGTGAAGGGTCGGCCGCGACCGGCGAGCTGGTCGTACTGTTGCAGGCGCACACCGGCCACGGCGATCCAGTGCTCGTCCAGGTGCACGGCGTCCTGGAAGAACAGCGAGTCGGTGCGCAGCTTGTCGGTCTGGTCGCTGTCGCTGGCACGCACGGTGCTGCCTTCAGGCTCCTGGCCGTAGACCGGGTTGAGGTAGCTGAAGGTCGAGCGGCTGGCCTGGCGGATCAGGTCGGCGCGGTAGACCTTGCGGTCTTCATGGTCGAAGCCCAGCAGCAGGTCATGTTGCATCCCGCCCAGTTGCACATTGCCGTTCAGGCTCAGGGTGGCGAACTGGTCGCGGCTCATGGCGCCGTGAGTGCCGTCGATGCTGCGGGTCAGGGTGCCACGGGCGTCGTTGACGCCGGTCACCCGCACCTGGCTGGCGTCGTAGGTCTCACGGTTGAAGCTGTAGCCAAAGTGCAGTTTCCAGTCGTCCGCCAACTGGTGATCGACCTCAAGGCGATACAGGTCCGAGCGGCCTTCCATGTCGTTGAACGGCTCGTCCAGGCGGCGAGTGGCCGGGATGTCCAGCGGGTGATTGGTGCGGTTGCTGATCGCCGTGCCACGGTCGAACGGATACAGGAACTCGCGGTGCTCGTAGGCCAGCAGCACCTGGGTGTCTTCGCCAAACCAGGCCAGCGACGGCGCCACCAGCGACTCGCGGTGCACGCCGTAGTTGCGCCAGTAGTCTTCATCTTCATGATCGACGATCAGGCGATAGGCCAGGTTGCTGTCGCCCAGTGCACCGGTGCTGTCGAAGCTGCCACCGCTGCCATTCTTGCCGCTGCCGTAGGTCGAGCCGCGCAGGGTCAGGGCGTTGTATTGCTCGAGCTGCGGGCGCTTGCTGACCACGTTGATGACCCCGCCCGGATCCTGGATACCGTACAGCAGCGACGCCGGCCCCTTGAGCACTTCAACGCGCTCGGTGGTGGCGTTGAGGCTGCGACCCTGCACGATCGGCATGCCGTCGCGCATGATCGAACCATCGCGGTTGTCGCCAAAGCCGCGCTTCATCACCGTGTCGGAGGTGCCGCCAAAGTTGTTGCCCTGGGTGATACCGCTGACGTTGGCCAGGGCATCGTCGAGGTTGCGCGGCGCCTGGTCGCGCAGCACCTGGGCCGGAACCACGTTGATGGCGTGGGGCGTTTCCAGGTTCGTCCCCTGGCCGCGCATGATCGAGGGGCTGGCCGGTGGCTGGTAGCTGAAGCTGTCCATCTGCGAGGTCACGGTGGTGGCTTGCAGGTTCAAGGCGCCGGACGTGTCGAGAGGTTCCAGGGTCAGGGTGCGCGCATCGACGCGGCGCCAGGCCAGCCCGGATTGGCCAAGCAGTTGCTGCAAGGCCTGCTCGGCGCTGAACGAGCCGTTGAGCGCTGGCGCCTGCTGGCTGGGGAGCTCGAAGGTGTACACCACGCTTTGCCCGGTAGTGCGGCTGAAGGCGTTGAGGGCCTGGGCCAGTGGTTGGCCGGGCTGGGCGAAGGTATACACCTGAACCTGCTCGGCGGCGCGAGCCAGGGGTGTCAGCGCCACTGCGGACAGGGCGCAGAGACCGAACCAGAGAGGGACGCAACGCGGGGTGAACTTCATGGACGCTGACCTGTGAGAGACCGGATTTATTGCGAATGAATCGCACTTTCACTCACTACACGGATGCCGCGCCGGGTTACCTCACCCCCCCGTGAAAAAAAATTGCGCACACCACCCCGATAACGGCAAAAGGCCGCTTCCGGGTATCACGCGCCCATCGGCGCATTACCCGGAAGCGGCCTTGTGCCGCAATCTTGCAGGGGATCAGTGGTGTTCGCGGGTCGCGCGGAACTGCACGTCAGGCCAGCGCTCTTCCATCAGCGACAGGTTGACCCGGGTCGGTGCCAGGTAGGTCAGGTGGCCACCGCCATCGATGGCGAGGTTCTCCATGGCCTTGTTCTGGAATTCCTCGAGTTTCTTCTTGTCGTCGCAGGCAATCCAGCGTGCCGACCAGACGGTGATCGGCTCGTAGGCACACTCGACCTTGTACTCTTCCTTCAAGCGGCTGGCGACCACATCGAACTGCAGCACACCGACCGCACCGAGGATGATGTCGTTGCTGCGCTCGGGGAAGAACACCTGGGTCGCGCCCTCCTCGGCCAACTGCTGCAGACCCTGGCGCAGCTGCTTGGATTTCAGCGGGTCTTTAAGGCGCACACGACGGAACAGTTCCGGGGCGAAGTGCGGGATACCGGTGAAGCCCAGCGCTTCGCCTTCGCTGAAGGTGTCGCCGATCTGGATCGTGCCGTGGTTGTGCAGGCCGATGATGTCGCCGGCATATGCCTCTTCGAGCTGTTCACGCTCGGAAGAGAAGAAGGTCAGCGCATCGCCGATGCGCAGGTCCTTGCCCAGGCGCACATGGCGCATCTTCATGCCCTTCTCGTACTTGCCCGAGCAGATACGCATGAAGGCGATACGGTCGCGGTGCTTGGGGTCCATGTTCGCCTGGATCTTGAACACGAAACCGGTGAACTTCTCTTCCACCGGCTCCACGGTGCGCTCGTGCGCCACCCGTGCCAGCGGGCGCGGTGCCCAGTCGACGACGGCATCGAGCACATGGTCGACACCGAAGTTGCCCAGGGCGGTCCCGAAGAACACAGGCGTGAGCTGGCCGTTGATGAACTCGTCCTGGTTGAACTCGTGGCAGGCGCCCTGCACCAGCTCCAGTTGCTCGACGAAGCCATCGTACTGGTCGCCCAGATGGGCGCGGGCCTCATCGGAATCCAGCTTCTGGATGATCTTGGCTTCGGTGCGCTCGTGGCCGTGGCCCGGGGTGTAGACGATGATGTAGTCACCGGTGAGGTGGTACACGCCCTTGAAGTCGCGGTAGCAACCGATCGGCCAGGTGATCGGCGCGGCCTTGATCTTCAGTACCGCTTCGATTTCGTCGAGCAGTTCGATCGGGTCGCGGATGTCACGGTCGAGTTTGTTGATAAAGCTGACGATGGGCGTGTCGCGCAGGCGGCACACGTCCATCAGGGCGATGGTACGCGGTTCTACACCCTTACCGCCGTCCAGCACCATCAGCGCCGAGTCCACGGCGGTCAGGGTGCGGTAGGTATCTTCGGAGAAGTCTTCGTGGCCGGGGGTGTCGAGCAGGTTGATCATGTGCTCGCGGTACGGGAACTGCATCACCGAGGTGGTGATGGAGATGCCACGCTGCTTCTCCATTTCCATCCAGTCGGAGGTGGCATGGCGGTCGGACTTGCGCGACTTCACGGTCCCCGCGACGGAGATTGCCTTGCCCATCAGCAGGAGCTTCTCGGTGATGGTGGTTTTACCGGCGTCGGGGTGGGAAATGATTGCGAAAGTGCGGCGCTTCGCGACTTCGGCGGCCTGGTTGGTCATGGGAAATCGCCTGACTGGGGATCGAAAAATGGGGCGATATCATACCTGAACTCGGGCGCCAGGCCAAAGTGCCTGGTGGCGAGCCAGCGCGGCACCAGCCCGTGGCTCAGTGCCCGATGTCCTCTGCCAGCCCCTTGATCGTGATGGGTGGCCGCCCCGGCAGATGGGCGACGAGCTCCAGCCTGCCTCCCATGGCTTGCAGATAGGTTCGCAAGGTTGAAATCAGCATATCGCTACGGTTTTCCATCTTGGAAACATTGCCCTGGCGAACGTCAAGACGCTCCGCCAAGCCTTCCTGAGTGATTTCAAGCTGTCTGCGCAATGCCCGAAGGGTCATTTCCTCATCGAGCAACTCACCTGCACGCGTTGCGACTTTGTCCCTGCGTTGGGGAGAAAGACCCGCCATTACGTCATCAAGTGTCTTGTACATACCTTCACCCTCTGCACAGATGTCGATCAAACCGCTCATCAGCCCGATCAATCAGCGTTCGGTAGAACCTGCGCTCACTCACACCTGCCTTGTCGCCGGCCACCAGCAGTAGGCCGCAGCGGGCAGGGTCAAACGCGAATGCCACCCGCCATACACCATCATTGGCATTGAATCGAAGCTCTTTCATGTTCGAATACCTTGAGCCACTCAAGGTATCCACGCGAGGACGCCCTAGCGCAGGGCCGTAGCAAGCGAGGAGATGAAGCTGCGCCAGAAGCTCATCCTGAACTTCCTGGGCCAATGCCTCGAACTCCACGACGAACTCCGGGCACATGCGTATGGGCCACACCAAAAATACCTCTCAAGGAATATTCCTTCAAGCGATTATTACAATCTTCGAGGGAGCAAATGCTGCGCCCTCCAGCGTCCGTTCGATAGAAGATGCATCTGCGTCAAGAGGTAGGATTTCTCCGCATGGTCCGTACGCAGAAGCACAGAATTGGACACCACAGGCCCACGACCTTTACGCACTACCGCATCAAGCATCGACGCCGGGACACCTATGAATAGAAAGAATTCTCATTTATATTCTCGATCGCCCCAGCATCCTTCGGTGCACCATGTCCTGCGACCCGACCAAACCTTCGCTGCTCAGCACGCTGGTTCGTCATTACGACGAGCTGGTCGACCATGTGCGTCGGCGTTTCGGCGATCGCGGTTTCGCCCGCGAGGTGGTGCACGATGTCTGCGTGCAGTTGCTGGAGAAACGCGACAAACCCGAGGCCCACAGCCCGTTGGCGTTGCTGCGCAAGATTTCCCATGATCAGGCGGTAACCCGCTATCGCAGCGACCGTCGACGCCAGGCGTGGCTGGTCGAGCGGCCCGCCCTGCCGGACGCTGTCAGCCTGGCACCTGCGCCTGCGCAGCAATACGAAGCCGCACGTGAACTGGACCTGCTGGTCGAGGCCATCGGACAATTGCCCGAGCGTTGCCAGATGGCCTTCGTGATGCACAAGATCCACGATATTCCCCAGGCTGAGGTGGCGCTGCGCATGGGCATTTCACTGAAGACCGTGGAAAAGCACCTGCGCCTGGGCCTTGCGGCCTGCCGCGCACACCTCGACTACCCGCAGGACGGTCAATGACCTCGAAAGGCCCCACCGAACGCCCGCAGTCGGCTGAAGACGACGCCCTTGCCCGCCATCGCGAAGCGCTGCGCGCCCATTTCCCGCTGCCCGAACCCAAGCCACGCAAGGCGTCGAAAACACGGGTCGGCAGCGCCCTGGCAGTCATCCTCGCCGCTGGCGTGATCTGGCTCGACCCGGCGTACCGGCACGAACAACATGTCAGTGCCGTCGGTGAGCGACAGATGGTCGAGCTGGCCGACGGCAGCCGGGTGCAACTCGACAGCGACACCCGCCTCAATGTGAGCTGGCACCTGCGTTCGCGACGGGTCGAGCTAAGCACGGGGCAGGCGTTGTTCGATGTCAGCAAGGCGTGGGTCCGGCCGTTCCGGGTCGAGGCCGGCGACACCCGGATCAGCGTGCTGGGCACCCAGTTCAATGTGTTGCGCCAGGATGGCGGCGCCCGTGTTGCACTGCTGCGTGGCAGCGTCGACATCTACTCCAGCCAACTGCCTGCACAGCAGGTGCGCCTGAAACCAGGTGAACAGGTCGACGTGCGCCAGGGGCGCTTGCAACCGGTAGCGCGCGCCGACGTCGATAGCGTCCTGGCCTGGCGCGAGCGACGCCTGGTGTTTGCCCGTACGCCGCTGGGCGAGGTGCTGGCGCACGTGCAGCGCTACCGCCAGGGCCACATCCAGCTCCAGGATCCGAGCCTGGCCGACCTGCCGATCACCGGAGTGTTCGATGCCGACAAGGCCGACGAACTGCTCGACTTGCTGCCCAGGATTCTGCCTCTGAACCTGGCGCGGGCTGCAGATGGCAGCGTAAGCATCACGCGCAGGGCGACAAAACGCTGAACCGGTCCGGGCTGCTGTTAAGCGGCCCGCCAGTCGCAAAAAAAATATCACTGCCAAGGTAGGGTTCCAGCGCACTGGCGGCGGCTATCAGACAAGCCCTTATCGTCCAAGAGTCCTCCGCCATGACACACCCGCTGAAAAACGCCCTGCGCCTGCCGCTCTCGGCCTTGGCCACCGGCCTGCTCCTGTCCTTCGCGGCCCAGGCGCAAGAGGCCGTCGACCTCGACCTGCCGGGCGGCAGCCTGGAACTGGCACTCAATGCCCTGGCCCGGCAAACCGGTGTCCAGATCCTGTTCGCCAGCGACCAGGTGGGCAACCGCACCACGCCAGCGCTCAAGGGTCGCTACAGTGCCGAACAAGCCATGCATCGCCTGCTCGACAGCCGCGGACTGCATGTACAGGTCCAGGATGAACGCACCTTCGTGGTCGTTGCCCAGGATACCTCCGCCGCTCCCCCGCCAGCGCCTGCCGAACCGCTGGCCGTGGACGCCACGGTGATCCAGGGCGATGTCCTCGGCAGCGCCAGCGACGCAGACGTACGCAGCTACGCCGGCAGTCGCACGGTGATCGGCAGCCAGCAATTGCACAAAGCCAGTGTGCGTGGGGTCGACGAGGCCCTGCAGCGGGTACCAGGTGTAAAGATCTTCGATGAGACCGGCACCGGAGCCCTGCCGCAGATTGCCGTGCGCGGGCTGTACGAGAGCCGCAGTGGCCGGGTGCAGGCCTTGTCCGATGGCATTCCCATCGCCCTGGCGCCCTATGGCCAGACTGGCCTGTCGCTGTTTCCGGTGACCCAGGCCAGCGTCGATCGCATCGACATCGTGCGCGGCGGCGCGGCCGTGCAGTACGGCCCGAACAACGTCGGCGGCGTGGTCAACTTCATCAGCAAGCCAATCCCGCGCAAATGGCGCACCACCCTGCAGGAACGCACCACCTTCAACGCCGGCGGGCGCCAACTGTGGGATACCTACGTCGGCACCGGCGGCTACCTGACCGACAATTTCGGCCTGCAACTGGACCTCAATACCCTCAGCGGCCAGGCCGGCCGCGAGCACTCCGACACCGATATCCAGAACTACCGCCTGCGCGGACAATGGAATATCGACGAGGACCGAGACCTGAGCTTCGGCATCCAGCACTACAAGGCCGACATGGATCTGGCTGGCGCGCTGAGCGTACGCGACTACAAGGACGACTCGCGCCAGTCGACCCGCCCGCTGGATCGGTTCGAAGGCGATACCGACCGCATCTGGGGCACCTACACCCAGCAGCTCGGGGCCATCGGCCCGTTCGATGCAGTGGCCTTCAGCTGGACCCACTTCGCCCACCAGAGCTACCGCAACTTCGTCGTCGGCCTGCCCTTCACCCCCGACGGCCAGGCCGCTACCAAGCAGGACGGCCCCCGCGATTTCAAGGTGTGGGGCAGCGAGCCACGGCTGAGCATGAGCATCGATGGCGATCAACTCAGCCAGACCTGGCTGCTGGGTGCGCGCTACGTCAAGGAGGACATCGACTACAAGGTCAACCGACAGAGCCTGGCCAGTGGTGCCACCGTGCCGTTCCGCGACTGGCAGTTCGACGACACGGCCAAGGCGTTCTACCTGAGCAACGCCATCGGCCTGCTCGACAACCGCCTGACCATCACCCCCGGTGTGCGGTACGAAAATGCGCAGATGCAGTACGACGACGGCATCACCGGCTTTCGCAACGAAAACAAATCGATGGAATGGCTGCCTGGCCTGACTGTTGGCTTCCAGGCCAGCGACGCCTGGTATGTCTATGCCAATGCACAGAAATCGCTGCGTCCGCCGCAAGTCACGCAAATCGTCAAGGAAGGACAGGTCGGTGCGGAGCTGGCCTGGAACTACGAAACTGGCGTGCGCTACACCCCATGGGAGGGCCTGCGCATCGACGCCGGGCTGTACCGCATCGATTTCGATGACCAGATTATCTACAACGCCACCACCGACCGTTTCGACAACATCGGCAGCACCCGCCACCAAGGCATCGAAAGCGAAGTGTTCTGGACCCCGGACAGCCTGCCCGACCTCGACCTGCACGCAAGCTACGCCTACCTCGACGCCAAGCAGCGCAATGGCGCGTTCAAGGGCAACGAGGTGCCGTTCGCCTCGCGCAACCAGTTCAGCGTCGACGGCCGCTACCGCTTCGCCGAGCACTGGACCTACAGCCTCGACGGCCTCTACGTCAGCAGTGCCTACACCGATGCTGCCAACTCCCGCGACGAGGATGCCAGCGCCTCGGTCGGCAAGCTGCCGGCCTATTGGCTGTGGAACACGACCATCGAGCGGCAGTTCAAGCTGCAGGACGACAGCGTACTGACCGCTTCGGCAGGGATCAGCAACCTGTTCGACCGCGAGTATTACTTCCGCGGAATCGACACCAGCCCATGGGGGCGCCAGCCTGCGCCACGGCGGTCGCTGACCTTGGGGGTCAACTACCAGTTCTGACACTGGACTCTTCGCGGGCAAGCCCGCGAAGACGCCCGGCCATTCACGACAAATTCACACCCTTGCAAAAAAAACCGTCAGCGCAGTGTTTTCAACGCCTGCAGCGCGACAAATCGCATTTTTCACGCGCCTTTATCCTGCTTGGCCAGTGATTAACACTGGCCAAATGCCGCATCAGATGGGAACCTTTACGCCCTCGGAGACGTCCACTCCCCTGCAACCCGCTTCGGTTGGGGACTGGTTTCATCAGCATTCTCGGGCCCGACGGGGTTCGGCTCATGGCCTGATCGCAGCCTACGGTTGCCTCACGCTGCTACTCGCGAACACACCACCCGCCTCCCGCACGGGCCGGCTACGAAGAAGTGTGTCCGCCGACGACATAAGGAGTCCACCTGTGGCGAAACGCTACGGAAAAGGGCTGATGGGATGGGCCGCCGCGCTCGTCATCCTGGCCCTGCTGATCCACTGGATCGGCACTGATACGATCGCGCGCTACCGCGACGATCTTGGGTTCTACCTGCAAGCGCACCTGGTACTGGTGTTGGCTTCGATGGCGGCGGCGCTGGCCGTGGGCATCCCCGCCGGCATTGCGCTCAGTCGACCGCACCGGGTCGACAAAGCCGAGCGCTTCATGCAGTTCTTCAACGTTGGCAACACCATTCCCCCCCTGGCCGTTCTGGCCATTGCCCTGAGCATTCTGGGCATCGGCGCAGGCCCTGCGATCTTCGCGTTGTTCCTCGCCTCCCTGCTGCCCATCGTGCGCAACACCTACGAGGGCCTGAAAAACGTCCCCGCCTCGCTCAAGGAAGCCGCCACCGGCATCGGCATGACCCCGCGCCAGCAACTCTGGCAGGTGGAGCTGCCTAACGCCGTGCCGATCATCGTCGGCGGCGTGCGCGTGGCCCTGGCGTTGAATGTGGGCACCGCACCACTGGCGTTTCTGATCGGCGCCAACAGCCTTGGCAGCCTGATCTTCCCCGGCATCGCCCTGAACAACCAGCCACAGCTGCTGCTGGGCGCCGCCTGCACGGCGCTCCTGGCCCTGGTACTGGATGCCCTGGTGAGCTTCTCCAGCAAGCGCTGGCTGGAACGCGGCCTGGCCGGATAACAAGAGGGAACCCATGAAAAAGACAATCGCCTTGCTGCTGGGCGCGGCACTGCTATGCGCAGGTTTTGCCCAAGCTGCAGAAAAACCCCTGGTGCGCATCGGCGCGCGGGTGTTCACCGAGCAGACCGTGCTCGCCGAAATCACTGCCCAGTACCTGCGTGCCAACGGCTTCCAGGTCCGAGTCACCGGCGGGTTGGGCAGCAGCCTGGCGCGCCAGGCCCACGAAACCGGGCAGCTCGACCTGATGTGGGAGTACACCGGGGTATCGCTGGTCTCCTACAACCACATCGAGGAGCGCATGCCCAGCGCCGAAGCGACCTACAACAAGGTCAAGGCCCTGGATGCGAAGAAGGACCTGGTCTGGCTGACCCCTTCCAAGTTCAGCAACACCTACGCCCTGGCCCTGCCACGCAAGGTCGCCGAAGCCTACCCGCAGGTCACCAGCATCAGCCAGTTGAACCAGGTGCTGCAGGACGAACAGGCGCGCAAGCACCTGGTGGCGCTGGATACCGAGTTCGCCAATCGCCCCGACGGTCTCGATGGCCTGCAGGCGATGTACGGCATGCAACTGGGGCGCGCCAACATCCGCCAGATGGATGCGGGCCTGGTCTACACCGCCCTGCGCAACAACCAAGTGTTCGCCGGCCTGGTCTACACCACCGACGGCCGCCTCAGCGCCTTCGACCTCAAGCTGCTGGATGACGACAAGCACTACTTCCCCGACTACACCGCAGCACCGGTGGTGCGCAAGGCCGTGCTCGACGCCCATCCACAACTGGCCGACCTGCTCAAGCCTCTGGCCGAGACGCTCGACGACGAGACCATGCGCCAGCTCAATGCCAAGGTCGATGTCGAGCACCAGAGCCCGTCCAGCGTGGCCGCCGCTTTCCTGCGTGAACATGCCTTCAGCGAGGTCGCGCGATGAACCTGATCGATACCTTCGCCCATCTCGACTGGGCCCTGGTCCTGCAACTGACCGGGCAACACATCATGCTGGTCGGCATCGCCGTCAGCCTGGCCATCGTCATCGGCGTGCCGCTGGGCATCCTGATGACCCGCTTCCCGGTACTGGCCGGCCCGCTGCAAGCCAGCGCCACGGTATTGCTGACCATCCCGTCGATCGCCCTGTTCGGCCTGCTGCTGCCGTTCTACAGCAAGTTCGGCCAGGGCCTCGGCCCGCTGCCGGCGATCACGGCGGTGTTCCTTTATTCGCTGCTGCCGATCCTGCGCAACACCTACCTGGCCCTGACCAACGTCGAGCCTGGCATCCGCGAAGCGGCACGCGGCATCGGCATGACCTTCGGCCAGCGCCTGCGCATGGTCGAGCTGCCCATCGCCGTACCTGTGATCCTCGCCGGCGTGCGCACCGCCGTGGTGATGAACATCGGCGTGATGACCATCGCCGCGACCATCGGTGCCGGTGGCCTGGGTGTGCTCATTCTCACCTCCATCAGCCGCAGCGACATGTCGATGCTGCTGGTCGGCGCCGTGCTGGTCAGCCTGCTGGCGATCATCGCCGACCTGCTCCTGCAAACCCTGCAACGTGCCCTGACTCCAGAAGGACTGCGCTCATGATCGAACTCAAGAACCTCAGCAAGACCTTCAACGTCAACGGCAAGGACGTCAAAGCCGTCGACTCGGTCAGCCTCACCGTCAACGAAGGCGAAATCTGCGTGTTCCTCGGCCCTTCCGGCTGCGGCAAGAGCACCACGCTGAAGATGATCAATCGCCTGATCACCCCGACCTCCGGCCAGGTGTTCATCAATGGTGAGGACACCACCGGCCTTGACGAAGTGACCCTGCGCCGGCACATCGGCTACGTGATCCAGCAGATCGGCCTGTTCCCCAACATGACCATCGAGGAGAACATCACCGTGGTGCCGCGCCTGCTCGGCTGGGACAAGCAGCGCTGCCATGACCGCGCCCGCGAGCTGATGAGCATGATCAAGCTCGAACCCAAGCAGTATCTCCAGCGCTACCCGCGCGAACTGTCGGGTGGCCAGCAGCAGCGCATCGGCGTGATCCGCGCACTGGCGGCCGAGGCCCCGGTGCTGTTGATGGACGAGCCGTTCGGCGCGGTAGACCCGATCAACCGCGAGATGATCCAGAACGAGTTCTTCGAGATGCAGCGGGCGCTGAACAAGACCGTGATCATGGTCAGCCACGACATCGACGAGGCCATCAAGCTGGGCGACAAGATCGCCATCTTCCGCGCAGGCAAGCTGCTGCAACTGGACCACCCGGACACCCTGCTGGCGCACCCGGTGGACGACTTCGTCAGCAACTTCGTCGGCCAGGACAGCACCCTCAAGCGCCTGCTGCTGGTGCGCGCAGAAGATGCCGCGGACAACGCGCCGTCGGTCAGCCCGGAAACGCCGGTGAGCGAGGCGCTGGAGTTGCTCGACGAGCATGACCGTCGCTACGTGGTAGTCACCGATGCGGCGAACAAGGCGATGGGGTATGTGCGCCGGCGCGACATGCACCGCCAGCAAGGAACCTGTGGGGACTTCCTGCGATCGTTCAATGCCACCGCATCCCATGACGAGCACCTGCGCATCCTGTTGTCGCGCATGTACGAGTTCAATCGGGCCTGGTTGCCGGTGCTGGATGCCGAGCAGGTGTTTCTCGGCGAGGTGACCCAGGAGTCCATTGCGGCCTACCTGAGTTCCGGGCGCTCGCGCGGAGCCAAGACCAGCATCGTGTCGCCTGCCGAGGCGGTGGCCCTCTAGATTGCCGGGGGCGCTTTGCGCCCCGGCAATGTCGAAGCAAATCCTGGATAGGTAGTGTTTGTACCGGCCTATTCGCGGGCAAGCCCGCTCCTACAGGGATTGCGCTGGACCCTGTGGGAGCAACTGTCTTGCTCAAAATCTAAAGACCAGCCCAATCCCCTGTGGGAGCGGGCTTGTCCCGCGAACACGGGCGTAGCCCGTGCCAGGCAGCGCGGTGTCTTTTTCGCGGGTAAACCCGCTCCCACACGTACGGCGTTCGAATTTACGCCGGTGTTGCGCTCTTGCATTGAGGCAAGTCCACATCCTGCCAGGGGTACCCGTTCTTAGCATCGCATTGAGTCGCACGATGAAAATTCTCATGCAGGCCACAATCGCGACCTTGGCTGCCTTGCCCCTTTCACGCAGTGCTTGGTACTTCGCCTTGAGCGAGGGGTTTTGCCTTACGGCCACCAAACACGACATATACAACGCGCACCTTATCCCGAAACGGCCTC
>NZ_JAYFUI010000057.1:0-35239 GCF_034961125.1 Pseudomonas machongensis
GTCGACGACCCGCCCGGCAACGATGATGCGCTCACCGATCGGCAGGCCACCGTTGTTGAAGTTCAGCAACAGGTCATGGTCATGCTCGCCGAAGCGCAGGTGGGAAAAATCAGGGCCGGTGCTTTCGCTGACCGACTGGGCAATGCTCACCAGCGCCTGGCGCGGCGAGCGGGCGATGGATGTCTTGTAATCAGGCGTAAGGGCCTTGGGGTGCCAGTTGCGATCACGGATCACGAAGCGGCTGGTGTCCTGAGCGGGCATGCCGTTTTCCTCTCTTGGAATTGTTCGAACCACCTGTGCGTGGCAGGCGGACTTGCAGTTTCCGGCAGGTCGCGCAGCGCGAAAACTGAAAACATGCGCGCCAGACATAACCATTTGGTTATGCAACTTTTCGTCAGACCACCTGATCTGAAGCGCTGGACTATTCTGGATGGACTGCGGTGCTGGCTGCGCAGAGCGCACGGCCCTTCAACCAGGCACGACCTTCACAGCGGAGAACTTCTATGGATTGGCGAAAAGGCCGACGCAGCGACAATGTGGTGGATGCACGCGGCGAAGGCGGTGGCGGCGGGATGCGCTTCGGCGGTGGCAAGGGCCTGGGGCTGGGTGCCGTGCTGCTGATCATCGGCATCGGCTGGATCACCGGCCAGGATCCGCTGCAGATCCTCGGCCAGCTCGCCGGCCAGATGGAGCAACAGCAGGCAGCGCCCAGCGGCGCTGGCAAGGCACCGCCAGCCAATGACCAACAGGCCGAGTTCGTCGCCTCGATCCTGGGCGACACCGAAGATACCTGGAAAGCCCTGTTCGCCCAGGCCGGCAAGCAATACCGCGACCCCAAGCTGGTGCTGTTCAGCGGCCAGGTCAACTCCGCGTGCGGCTTCGCCTCCTCGGCGGTCGGCCCCTTCTATTGCCCGGCTGATCAGCGGGTGTACCTGGACATGTCGTTCTTCCGCGAAATGGAAACCCGCTTCGCTGCCGCCGGCGACTTCGCCCAGGCCTACGTGATCGCCCACGAGATTGGCCACCACGTACAGACCCTGCTCGGCGTCTCGGCCAAGGTCGATGCCGCACGCCGCAGCGGCCAGCGCCTTGAGGGCGACAATGGCCTGCTGGTACGCCAGGAACTGCAGGCCGACTGCCTGGCCGGTGTCTGGGCCTACCAGGCACAGAAACGTCTCAACTGGCTGGAGCCCGGCGATGTCGAAGAGGCACTCAATGCCGCCAACGCCATCGGCGACGACCGCCTCCAGCAACAGGGTCAAGGGCGCGTGGTGCCCGACTCCTTCACCCATGGCACCTCGGCGCAGCGGGTACGCTGGTTCAAGGCTGGCTTCGGCAGTGGCGACCTCAACCGCTGCGACACCTTCAACGCACGCAACCTGTAACGCCCTGCTGCAACGGGCGTTGCAGCGCCTCTCCAGAACGCAATACGACCAATGGGTCATTTTTCTGCTGATAAACGTTTCAGCCGCAGCCGATTCGGCCGATAACCCCGTGGACCCATCAGCTGGCCCCTACAAGAACAACGCCCGGCGACGTGAGATTTTGCAAGACACATTTTCTGGAGAGCGTGCATGAACAGATGGTTTGCCGACAAGAGCGTGAACCTCAAACTCGGGCTGGGCTTCGGCCTGGTCCTGGTATTGACAGGCCTGCTGGCCCTGGCCAGTTGGACCAGCCTGGGGAGCCTCATCAATCGCAGCAACTGGATGAGCGACATTACCCGCCTCAACACTGACCTGACCAATCTGCGCGTGGCGCGCCTGCAATACATGATCGCCAACGGCGACGACGCCGCCGCCGCCAACACGCTGGCGAAGCTGGAAACCTTCAGCGCCCAGCAGCAGCACCTGGAAAGCACCTTCAAGAGCCCCGAGAACCTCAAGCTGCTGCGTGAGCTGGGCAAGATCATCGCCGACTACCGCATCTCGCTCGACAAGATGCGCGCAGGCTACAAGATCACCCTTGCGGCCCGTGAAACCCTCGACCAGAACGCGACCAAGGCGATCCAGTTGATCGAAACGATCAGCAAGGATGTCCTGGCCCGTGACGAAAGCGATGCGACCCGCTTGCAGCAATACCTGGTAATCAGCAAGGCCCGCCAGCAGCTGACCCAGTTGCGCCTGGACGTACGCAGCTATGTGGCGGCGCCAAGCGACGTCGCCGAGCAAGCGGTGCTGCGCCAACTGCAGCAGACCTTCACCGAGATCGACGGCCTCAAGCGCCAGCTGACCAGCGATGGCGCTGCCATCGAGCAGTTCGAAGGCGCAGTGCGTGCCTATGGCGAGTCGGTTCGCCAGCTCAGCGCCTCGACAGCCCAGATCGCTGTGTCCCGTCAGGAAATGACCGTGCAGGGCGGCGACATCGTCAAGCTCAGCGACGACCTGTACAAGATCCAGCTCGAACGCCGTGACATCGAAAGTGCCGAGGCACGCACCCTGCAGATCGGCGCGACGCTGTTGGCCCTGCTCATCGGCGTACTCGCCGCCGTGATCATCACCCGCCAGATCACTCGCCCGCTGCGCGAGACCCTTGCCGTGGTGGAGAAGATCGCCGGTGGCGACCTGACCCACAACCTGCAGGTCACCCGCCGCGACGAACTGGGCGTGCTGCAGCAAGGCATTGCGCGCATGGGTACGACCCTGCGTGACCTCATCAGCGGCATCCGTGACGGCGTTACCCAGATCGCCAGTGCGGCCGAGGAGCTGTCGGCGGTGACCGAGCAGACCAGCGCCGGCGCCAACAGCCAGAAGGTCGAGACCGACCAGGTCGCCACCGCCATGCACGAAATGGCCGCCACCGTGCAGGAAGTCGCGCGCAACGCCGAACAGGCGTCGCTTGCAGCAACCAACGCCGACGGCGAAGCCCGTGCCGGTGACAAAGTGGTGGGCGAGGCGATCAACCAGATCGAGCGCCTGGCCGCCGAGGTCAACCGCTCCACCGAAGCGATGAATCTGCTGCAACAGGAAAGCCAGAAGATCGGCAGTGTCATGGACGTGATCAAGTCGGTGGCCGAGCAGACCAACCTGTTGGCGCTCAACGCCGCCATCGAAGCGGCTCGCGCCGGTGAGGCGGGGCGTGGGTTCGCCGTGGTCGCCGACGAAGTGCGTGGCTTGGCGCAGCGCACGCAGAAGTCCACCGAAGAGATCGAAGAGCTGGTCGCCAGCCTGCAGAACGGCACACAGCAGGTAGCCAACGCCATGCTCGGCAGCCGCACCCTGACCGACAGCAGCGTGGAACTGGCACGCAAGGCCGGCGCGTCGCTGGAGAGCATCACCAGTACCGTGTCGGGCATCCAATCGATGAACCAGCAAATCGCCGCCGCCGCAGAGCAGCAGAGTGCCGTGGCCGAAGAGATCAGCCGCAGCATCCTCAACGTACGCGATGTGTCCGAGCAGACCGCCGCCGCGAGCGACGAGACAGCCGCCTCCAGCGTCGAGCTGGCGCGCCTGGGTGGACAGTTGCAAACCCTGGTCAGCCATTTCCGCGTCTGACCACGCCTTCCGGGGCCGCGTCGCGGCCCCAATCCTTCCCCCAAAAAATCTGCTGAACGGCGTTTCAGCTCCTGCAAACATTGCCGATATCTCTTCTGCGGCAACGGAGGGCCCATCACAAAAACAAATGCCGAGTGACGGGACATCCCGCGAGCAGGCGCTTTCCCCCGGGGAACCTCCATGAGCAACTGGTTTGCCAACATCAGCGTCAAACTCAAACTGATGCTGGGCTTCGGCCTGGTCCTTCTACTCACCACTGCACTGGCCTTGACCGGCTGGAACAGCCTGGAAAACCTCGTCGCACGCAGCAACTCGATGGGGCAGATCACCCAGTTCAACACGCACCTGAACAACCTGCGGGTGGCGCGTCTGCAATACATGCTCGCCGATGGCGACGAGAGCGCCGCCGCCACCGTGCTGGCCCGCCTGGACACCTTCGAACAGCACAAGCAGGAACTGCTCGCCAGCTTCGACCATCCCCAGAGCCTGCAACTGCTGCGCGAACAGGCCACCTACATCGACCAGTACCGCGCCTCGCTGGACAAGATGCGCCAGGGCTACCGCACCATCGCCAGCAAACCCGACGCCGAGCAGCCGGTACGCGACGCCCGGGCGGCGATCGCCACGGCACGCCAGGAAATGATCGAGGAGCAGGCGCAGATCACCAAGCGCAGCGACGAGCTGTACAAGATCGAACTCGGTAGACGCGACGTCGATACCGCCCAGGCGCGCAACCTGCAACTGGGCGTGGCGCTGCTGGCGCTGGTGTTCGGCCTGCTTGGCGCCGTGATCATCACCCGCCAGATCACCCGCCCCTTGCAGGAAACCCTCGAGGTGGTGAAGAAGATCGCCGAAGGTGACCTCACCCAGCGCCTGGAAATCACCCGGCGTGACGAACTCGGTGCCCTGCAGCAGGGCATCGCGGGCATGGGCGACACCCTGCGCGCACTGATCACCGGTATCCGCGACGGCGTGACCCAGATCGCCAGCGCCGCCGAGGAACTGTCGGCGGTGACCGAGCAGACCAGTGCCGGGGTCAACAATCAGAAGGTCGAGACCGATCAGGTCGCCACCGCCATGCACGAGATGACGGCGACCGTACAGGAGGTCGCACGCAATGCCGAGCAGGCATCCCAGGCCGCCACCCAGGCCGACGGCGAGGCCCGTGCCGGCGACAGGGTGGTGAACGAGGCCATCGGCCAGATCGAACGCCTGGCCGCTGAAGTACAGCACTCCACCGAGGCGATGAACCTGCTGCAACAGGAAAGCCAGAAGATCGGCAGCGTCATGGACGTGATCAAGTCGGTGGCCCAGCAGACCAACCTGCTGGCACTGAATGCCGCCATCGAAGCGGCGCGTGCCGGTGAAGCCGGGCGCGGCTTTGCGGTGGTCGCCGATGAGGTCCGTGCCTTGGCCCAGCGCACGCAGAAATCCACCGAAGAGATCGAAGAGCTGGTCGCCAGCCTGCAAAACGGCACCCAGCGCGTGGCCACCGCCATGCAAGGCAGCAGCGGGCTGACCGACAGCAGCGTGGAACTGGCACGCAAGGCCGGCACCTCATTGGCCAGCATCACCCGTACCGTGTCGGGGATCCAGGCGATGAACCAGCAGATTGCAGCGGCAGCCGAGCAGCAGAGCGCCGTGGCCGACGAAATCGGCCGCAGCATCATGAATGTGCGCGATGTGTCGGAGCAAACGGCGGCAGCCAGCGAGGAAACAGCAGCGTCAAGCGTGGAGCTGGCGCGCTTGGGTGGACAGTTGCAGACGATGGTCAACCACTTCCGCGTCTGAGTCATGAACGGGGCCGTGCCATGGCCCCGGTCATACTGTGGCAGGGTGGCTCACCAGTTATCGTACTCTCGCAGCTCCGAGAACACCCTGTCGCCTGCCACTTTGCTCAGGCTGTAGGCAAACCAACCGCGAGGTGATTTCCGACGATTGAACCAAGGCGTGATGTCGTGCCTGAAATCAGCACCTGACGCAGGCAGAGGAAGATTGCGCTCCACCTCTAGCCCCAATGCATCGTCATAGCAGCTGATCTCCAGCTTGCCGCCGAAGGTCAGACCCACTGCCGGAATGAAGAACACACGCCTCCCGGCCTCCTGCAAAATGCGTGGCCGCACAAAGGCTGGAGTGCGAACGTCAGCCGTCTCGCGAATGCGAGACTCCATACGCACGCGACGTGGATTCGAGACAGCAATCACGCAGGGAGTGCGCTCGATACGGTAGCTGCAATGGGCGCTTTTACCCTGGCAACTGATCATCATGTTCGCCGGGAAAGGGACGAGGACCAGGCCATCTTGCAGATGGCTGGCCTGAATCACGACGGCGGGCAACTCATACAACCAGCCAGAAAAGATCGAGACGACGACCTTGTCACCAACGCTCATATGAGTGGTGGGGACACGAACGTTCAAGTTGTTGTGACGCTGGGCATGCACAAAAGCGTAGTCATACCAGGTCCGCGAGGCATTTCCAGGATAGCCAGGATGAGGGCGACTGCCCTCTAGCGTCGGCGCTTCGAGGTGGCATACGCCGGGCGGCAGCACTAGAAACTTCAAGGGTTGGGACACGCTCATCACGAAATCTCCACTGGCGAACAGACTAGGGTCGCCTGAGTTATAGAGAACGTGAGCAGGTCCAACAACTGACAGAAATAACAGGTATGCAAAGGGGCGAGCACAAGATGCCCTCGCCCCTTGTCAGGTTAGCGAACGATCAACCCCACCCCGCGCCCGCGCGGATCGGAAGCGGTCTCGAGCTTGTCGCCGGTGACCCGGATCGCCTGGATATCACCCATCTCCCAGCCTTGATCCTCGAGCACATAGCCCATTTTCTTCAGATCCTCCGCCACCTGTCCCTTGAGCGGTGCATAACTGTCGAAATAGATGGTGTCCTTGGGCAGCAACTGATGGTGCACGCGCTGGGCGGCCACGGCTTTTTCCAGCGGCATGCCATAGTCGTACAGGTTGTTCATCACCTGGAAGATCGAGGTGAAGATCCGCGAACCACCGGGCGTACCGACCACCAGGGTCAGCTTGCCGTCGCGGGTGACCAGGCTCGGGCTCATGGACGAGAGCATGCGCTTGCCCGGCTCGATGGCGTTGGCATCCCCACCCACCACGCCAAAGGCGTTGGCCGCTCCCGGCTTGGCGCTGAAATCGTCCATCTCGTCGTTGAGCAGGAAGCCCGCGCCCTTGACCACCACGCCGCTGCCATAGTCGAGGTTCAGGGTATAGGTGTTGCTCACCGCATTACCCTGCTTGTCGACGATGGAGAAGTGCGTGGTCTGGTGCGGCTCCAGGCCCGGCTTGACCTTGTCGGTGTCGGAGATCGCATTGGGGTTGACCTGCGCCGCGCGCTTGGCGAGGTAGTCCTTGGCCACCAGCTCCTTGACCGGCACCTTGGTGAAGGCTGGGTCGCCCAGGTAGTCGGCGCGGTCGGCGAACACGCGCTTCTCGATCTCGGCCAGCAGGTGGATGTACTTCGCCGAGTTGTGCTCGACCCCTTTGAAGTCGGCTGCACGGTCTTCCTTGATACCCAGCAACTGAGCCAGGGCGACGCCACCAGAGCTTGGCGGTGGCGCGGTGTAGACCACATTGCCACGCCAGTCGATGGCGATCGGGTCGCGCCACACGGCCTTGTAGTCCTTCAGGTCTTCTTTGGTAATCAGGCCCTTGTCGGCCTGCATCTGCGCCACCAGCAGGTCAGCGGTCTTGCCCTGATAGAACTCGCTGACGCCCTTGTCGGCGATGCGCTCCAAGGTCTTGGCCAGCTCGGGTTGCTTGAACAGCTCACCGACCTTCATGTTGCCGAAGTAGTCATTGAAGTTGGTGGCGGTCTTGAACAGGCCCTGGGCATCGTCGCGATATTGGTATTGCTTCTGCGCGATCTTGAAGCCGTTCTGCGCGTAGCCGATGGCCGGGGTGAGCAGCTCGCTCCACTTGAGCTTGCCGAACTTCTGGTGCGCCTCCCACAGGCCCATCACCGTGCCGGGCACGCCAGCAGCGCGCACGCCAACCAGGCTGAGGTTTTCGATGACCTCGCCCTTGTCGTCCAGGTACATGTTGCGCGTGGCGGCCTTGGGCGCGACTTCACGGTAGTCGAGGAAGTACGGCTTGCCGTCGACGAACAGGGTCATGAACCCACCGCCGCCGATGTTGCCGGCTTCCGGGTAGGTGACCGCCAGGGTGAAGGCGGTGGCGACCGCGGCATCTACTGCGTTACCGCCCTTCTTGAGAATGTCGGCGGCTACCTGTGCGCCATATTGATCGGGCGCCGCCACCGCGCCACCTTCGAGTGTCACGGCATAGGCGGAGGAACAGCTCAGGATCGCGGCCCCGAGGGCCAGGGACTGGAACATGACGATACGCATGACACTTCCTTGGTGTTGTTTTTGTCGAGCACTCATTTAAGGCTCAACCGTTGCGACTAAGCAAACGGCACACAGGAAGGGAGGCGTCTTTGGGCAACTCTGTCGCGTTCAGGCAACTCAGCAGGCGTACATCGATAGCTTGCGCTGGATGAAGTCGAGGAAGCACTGGATGCGCAGCGCCAGTTGAGTATTGCGGTAGTAGACCGCGTGGATCGGCTGACGATAGCCGTTGTTGGCCTCGGCCAGCACCACCTGCAGGCGGCCGGCGCGAATGTCTTCGTGGGTCATGAAATGCGACAGGCTGACGATGCCTTCACCGGCCAGTGCCAGCTGGCGCAGGGTCTCGCCGCTGGAGGCGAGGATCGCCGGGCGGATCGGCCAGCGATCGCCCTGAGCATGGCGCAACGGCCACTGATTGAGCGTTTCAGGTGCGCTGAACCCCAGCAGGCAGTGCGCACTGAGGTCTTCGACCTTCTGCGGTGTGCCGCGCCGGGCCAGGTAATCCGGGCTGGCGAGCACCTGCACGGGGCTGCACCCCAGCGATCGGGCGTGCAGGCTGGAATCGGCCAGTTCACCGATGCGAATGGCCACGTCGGTGCTCTGCTCCAGCAGGTCGATGATCAGGTCGTCGGTATTGAGCTCGAGCTCGATGCCGGGGTACTGGCGGCGAAACTCGCCGATCCACGGCAGGATGGCATGCAGCATGAACGGTGCCGCGGCGTTGATCCGCAAACGCCCGGATGGGGTCTGGCGATTCATCGACAGGCGCTCTTCCATGTCGTCCATCTGCTCGAGGATGGCCCGCGAACGCTCGAGGAAGAAACGCCCTTCCTCGGTCAGGTCCATGCGCCGGGTGGTGCGGTTGACCAGCGTGGTCCCAAGCTTGCCCTCCAGGCGCGACAGGGTGCGACTCACCGCCGACGGGGTCTGGCCCATCTGCTCGGCGGCGGCGGAGATCGAACCGCAGTCGATGACGGCGACGAATACCTGGAGTTCTTCGGATCGGGTTTTCACGCGGCGGCCTTGAGCTTGGGGTAGTGCTGATTGATAGCTGCTGGGCGATAACGGCGCAAGTGGCGCCGCGTCATCACTCGGCCTTGCCGAACACCTTGGCCAGGTGCGCTTCATACGCTGCCAGTGCTGCTGGCACATCCGGGCGCTTCATCACATCCACCGCCAGGAAGGTCGGCAGGCCGGTCATGCCAAGGAACTGATTGGCCTTGTGGAACGGGAAGTACACCGCATCCACACCTTTGCCTTCGAAGAAGTCGGCCGGATCGTCGAAGGCCTGCTGCGGTGCGTTCCAAGTCAATGAGAGCATGTACTGCTTGCCCTGGATCAGGCCGCCGCTGCCGTACTTCTGCGAGGCATCGGAACGGGTGCGGCCATCGTTGGCGTACAGGCTGCCATGGCCTTCGGTGAAGACATCATCGATGTACTTCTTCACAGTCCAGGGCGCGCCCATCCACCAACCTGGCATCTGATAGATGACCACGTCCGCCCAGAGGAATTTCTGCACCTCTTCCTTGACGTCATAGCCACCGTCGATAAAGGTCTGCTGCACATCGAAACCGGCGCGGTCCAGATAGGCCAGGGCGGCCTCGTGCAGGGTGCGGTTCAGGCGGCCGTCGGAATGAGCGAACTGTTTGCCGCCGTTGAGCAGAAGAATCTTTTTCATGGTGAGCCTCGCAGGTCTGGGTCGGTCCGAGGCAAGTTCGCCTGCCGACCGAGTCAAAAGTGATGGCGGCAGATTAGGCAGTCGCGAGCGCAGGAAAAAGCCGGGTGGCGGCAAAATACATTTGCCTTAAAGTCACGAATATACATCTGATTATTGCAATACAATCTGCTCACTTTCCCCTGCACAGGCCATCGCCATGAGTGAGCAGTTCGCTTTCATCCTCAAAGCCAAGACCCGTCCTGAAAAGGCCGAAGCCTTCGAAACCCTGTTCCGCGCCTACGTCGAACCGAGCCGCCAGGAGCCCGGCTGCATCGAGTACCACATGCTGCGTGACAAGGAAGATCCGAGCCTGTTCGTGTTCTACGAGGTCTGGGCCGACAAGGCCGCCCTCGACGTGCACTCGGCGCTGCCGCACATGGCTGCGTTCTTCGAGAAGCGCATGGACTATCTGGAGCGCGACTTCGATATCCAGATGATCGAGATGCTCAGCCCGTCTTCCGCTAGCCGTTGATCAACAGGTGCCCGCCGAGCAGCGCCAGGCCGATGAAAAAGCAGCGCTTGAACAGCGCGGCGCTGATGCGCTGACGCAGCCAGGTGCCGGCGAACATGCCGAGCAGGGCGGGCACCAGCATCAGCAATGACGCGCCCAGGGCCGGGCCGTCGAGCGCGTCCTGCCCGGCCAGGCCAAGCGCCAGGGCGAGGGTCGAGACCGTGAACGACAGTCCCATCGCCTGGACCAGCTCATCGCGGTTCAGGCCCAGGCCCTGCAGGTAGGGCACACCGGGCATCACGAATACCCCGGTCGCTGCCGTCACCACCCCCGTCAGCAGGCCGCACAGCGGCCCCAACCACCACTCCCATTGCGGCGCGACCCGCAAGCCCGGCCCCACCAGCCCATACAACGCATACACCAGCAGTGCCCCGCCGAGCGCATGCGCCGCCCATGGGCCGCTGTCGATGCCAAGCCACAGGCTACCCAGCAGCGTACCCACGACGATCATCATCAACATGCCGCCCAGGCGCTTGAGTAGCCCGCGCAGGTGGCCACCAGAGGCGAGCTGCCACAGGTTGGTGAGAGTAGAAGGCACGATCAGCAGCGCCGCTGCCTGCGCCGGAGGCATAGCCAGCCCGAGCAGGCCCATGGCGATGGTCGGCATTCCCAGACCGATCACACCCTTGACCGCACCGGCCAGGGCGAAGGTAGAGATAACCAGCAGCGAAAGCGCCAGCCCCATGTCTTGATACAACGCAGTAAAGGTATTCATGGCGCCATCCTGCACCCTCGGCGATGGGCTGAAAATCTCCCATATACTCAGCCAGACTCTTGCCAGGACAGAGGCACATGCATTTCGACCTGATCGACCTCGGCCTTTTCCGCCACACGCTCGAATGCGGCAACATCACCGCCGGTGCCCGCCGCAGCCATCTTTCGCTGCCTGCGGCCAGTGCGCGGATCCGCGCCATGGAAACCTCGCTGGGTATTGCCTTGCTCGAACGCAACCGCCGCGGGGTGCAGCCAACGCCTGCGGGCCAGGCGTTGCTGCAGCATGCGCGGCTGATCGCCCAGCAGGTCGAGCGGTTGCAGTACGACCTAGGCCAATATGCCCAAGGCCAACAGGGGCAGGTGCGCCTGCTGTGCAATACCGCGGCGCTGACCGAATATCTGCCGGAGTTGCTGGCTGCATACCTGGTGGCGTTTCCCGGCGTCAGCGTCGACGTGCAGGAGCAACCGAGCCTGCGCATCGTGCAGGCGATCACCCAGGGGATTGCGGACCTGGGCATCATCTCCACCGCAGCACCGAGCGAGCACTTGCAGGTGCGGCCATTTCGGCAGGACCCGCTGGTGCTGATCATGCCCCTGGCCCATCCGCTGGCGGCAGAGCCGTCGCCGCGGTTCGTCGACAGCCTGGTACACGGTCATGTGGGATTGGCAGCGGACAGCGCCCTCGCCTTGCACCTGGAAGAACAAGCGCTGCGCCTTGGGCGGCGGATGCAGGTGCGGGTGCGGGCCGAGGGTTTTGACGGTGTGATCCGCATGGTGGCCGGGGGTGCCGGGGTCGGCGTGGTGCCGTTGGCCTCGGTGAGACGATGGGAGGGGGTGCTGCCCTTGCGCTGGGTCGCGCTGGAGGAAGACTGGGCCAATCGTCGGCTGCAGCTGTGCGCGCGGGATTTTGCCGGGTTGCCGGGGTATGCGGCGGCGCTGGTCGAGCGGCTTGGGCTTGAGGAGTGAGTTAGCCTGGGAGCGGCGGTTCGTCGCCCCGACTTGTCCCGCGAACAAGATAACGCGCTGCATGGCACCGGCTTCGCCAGTGATCGCGGGACAAGCCCGCTCCCACAGGGATTGGGCTGGTCTTTAGATTTTGAGCAAGACAGTTGCCCCTACAAGAGCTCCGCAACTTCTGAATACTGCGGTGTTAATTGTGGGAGCGGGCTTGTCCCGCGATCACTGGCGTAGCCGGTGCCATGCAGCGCGTCGTCTGCCTCGCGGGACAAGTCGGGGCGCCGAGCTCTCGCTCCCACAGGGGGAGCGGTTCTCCGTTGCGACTTGCCCGCGAAAAGGCCGGTCCTGACTCAGCACACCCCGATCAGAACAACTTCACCGTATAGCTCAGGATCAACCGGTTCTCATCGATATCGGTCCGGTAGTTGGACCGCGCCATGACATTGCGAACCCGCACCCCCAGCCCGGCCAGCGGCCCGCTCTGCACCACATACGCCAGGTCCAGATCGCGCTCCCGGTCACGCCCTTCGAAGCCAAGCCCGGTGTCCACATCCCCGCCCTTCACATAACGCAGAGTCGAGGTCAGGCCGGGAATGCCCAGGGCCACGAAGTTATAGTCATGGCGCACCTGCCACGAACGTTCCCCCGGCGCCGAGAACTCGTAGGTTGGCAGTGTGTTGCCCATCGGGTTGGTGTTGGCCCCGACCTGGATGAAGCCATCCTTGCCGCCGATCTGCTGGTAGCCCACATAGAAGGTATGCCCGCCAGTCTTGGCCGAGAACAGGCTGAACAAGGCATGGTTGTCGTAGTCACCGGCAATCTTGCGACCGTCCTCGCGGGCGTCGAAGTACCCGGCATTGACGCCCAGCGTCCAGTCGCCCACCGGCTCGGCGTGCTTGAAGCTGTAGAAGCGCTGCTGGTAGATATCCTCCAGTTGCGCCTGCCACACCCCGACGCTGGTGCGGTTGTCGTTGAAGGCATAGTCGGCGCCGACGTAGTTGAAACGGTCGCTGGTGAAGCGTGCCAGCCGCGACGGGTTGATCGGGTCGTTGACCAGCGCGTACATCTTCTGGCTGTTGGACGAGTCGCGCAGGCTGGTGGAGCGGAACTGGCCGGCGTTCAAGGTCAACCCGGCGATCTCCCGGGACTCGAGCATCGCCCCCTGGTACGTCGGCGGCAGCAGGCGCAGATCGCTGAACAACAGCACTGGCAGGTTGGGCATCAGCTCACCGACCTTGAGTTCGGTCTGCGACACCTTGAACTTGATCGCCCCGCCCAAGCGGCTGTATTCGTCCGCCGACTTGCCGCTGGCAAGGCTCGGCAGCAGGCCCGACTTCGAATGCTCCGGGCTGCTGTCGAGCTTGAAACCGAGCAGCCCGGTCACATCGAGGCCGACACCCACCGTCCCCTGTGTATAACCTGAGCTGGCATTGAGGATAAAACCCTGCGCCCACTCCTGGGTACGGGACTGGGTGCTGGCACCCTTGATATCCGCATAGTCGCGGCTGAAGAAGTAATTGCGCGCCTGCAAGGTGGCGCGGGCGCCTTCGATGAAACCGCTGTCTTCGGCAGAGACATCGAGACACAGCGCTGCGGCGACGCAGCCACCGGCCAGTCGGGTAGCCGATGAAAAACGTTGGGAAATCTGTACGTGCATGGGGAGCGACTCCTGGATTCGGGCAACAGCGATCCACCGCGGCAGCCCGAAGGCCGCCGACGTGCGGATGGCGTGATGAAGGGATCAGGCGGGCGCCGGGCCCGCCGGGCTACCGTTGCGAGAAGCGGTCGACCGCTAGCGGTTGACCAGCTTCGCGGGCAGCGCGATCACCAGGAAGCAGCTCAGGATCAGGCAGCCGGCGAACACCCACAATGCCGCATGGGAGGTACCGGTGAGATCGGTCACGATGCCCATCAGCGAGTTGCTCACCAGGCCCGCGATATTGGCCAGCGAGCAAGCCAGGGCGAAACCGGTGGCCGCGGCGGTGCCCTTGAGGAAGGTCGCCGGCAGACTGAAGAACACCGGCACCGCACCGATGATCGCCGCCGAGGCGATGGCGAACAGCACCACGGTCATCACCAGGTTCTGGCTGAACAAGGTGCTGCTGGCCATGGCAATGGCGCCGATGATGAACGGCACGATGATGTGCCAGCGACGTTCGCGATGACGGTCGGAACTGGCGCCGATCATCAGCATGCCGAGGAGCGCGGCCAGGCTCGGAATCGCAGTGAGCAAGCCGATGTGGAAGGTGTCGCTGACGCCTGCATCGCGGATGAAGGTCGGCATCCAGAACCCCATGGCATAGGCACTGAGCAGGATCGAGAAATCGATGCCGCCGAGCATCCACACCTTCAGGTTGAAGAAGCCATCGCGGAAGCTGTGCTTGCTGCCCTTGCCCTCGGCATCGTCCGCAGCCAGGTCGCTGGCCAGTTGCGCCTTGTCATCGTCGGACAGCCATTTGGCCTGGTGAAAATTGTTCGGCAGGGCCCAGAAGGTCAGGATACCGAGCAGCACGCTGGGGATCGCCTCGAGCAGGAACAGCCACTGCCAGCCATGCAGGCCGTGGACCTGGTCGAAGTGCCCCATGATCCAGCCAGAGATCGGCCCGCCGATCACGCTCGACAGCGGCAAGCCGATCATGAACAGCGCGATGATGCGCCCACGCCGGTAGGTCGGATACCACATGGTCAGGTAGTACAGCACGCCCGGGAGGAAGCCCGCCTCGGCGGCCCCGAGCAGAAAACGCAGGATATAGAACTGGGTGGTGGTGGACACGAACATGGTGCAGGCCGACAGCAGGCCCCAGGTGATCATGATCCGGGCAATCCAGAGCTTGGCACCGACGCGCTCCAGGATCAGGTTGCTCGGCACCTCGAAGATGATGTAGCCGACGAAGAACAGCCCGGCCCCCAGGCCGTAGGCTGCGGTACTGAACTGCAGGTCTTCGAGCATCTGCAGCTTGGCGAAGCCGACATTGATACGGTCCAGATAGGCCGCGAGATAGCAGAAGCACAGGAAGGGAATCAGCCTCCAAGTGATCTTGCGGTAGAGCGCTTGTGTGCCTTGGTCGGTTGCACTGTGAACCGCGGTTGCATTCGCAATTGGCATTTCTTGTCTCCTGGCGGCGACTTTGTGGTTGTTTTTAGGCCAGCAGTTTTCGACGCTCCAAGAGCGCCGCACACTACAGGCGGCTGTCCAGGGCAGCGTCACAAGACCCCGAGTGCTCCTGCGGGGCGACCGTCCGCACAGCGGACGGCGATGGAACGGGCGTTCCTGCACCGTTCCTCGATTGTTATGGGTACAAGGCGCCCGGCTCAGTCGGCCAGGCGCTTGAGTTGCTCCATGGCCTCCTGGCGGCTGACGACATCGCCGTACTTGCTGTCGATGTCGAACAGGTTCGCTTCGTGCGGATCCCCATGGCGATCGCCGACGCACTCGCGCACCACGATGGTCCGGAACCCGTGCTGCAGCGCATCCACCGCACTGGCGCGGATACAGCCGCTGGTGGAGCAGCCGGCCAGCACCACGGTGTCGACCCCTTGCGCATGCAGCAGCGGTGCAAGGCTGGTGCCGAAAAAGGCGCTCGCATACTGCTTGCTCAGCACCACTTCCTGCGCCAGTGGCATCACCGCCTCGCAGAACGCGGCCAGTGGATTGCCCTCGACCATGTCCTTCATCACCGGCGCCTTGCGCACCCACACGCCACCATCGGCAAAGTGCGGGGGCTGGTAGCGGATATTGGTGTGGACCACCAGAGTACCGGAGTCACGCGCCAGCGCCAGCAGGCCGCTGGCCTGCTCGACGGCCGACACCACACCGGGGGCGTAGAGCGGCGCACCGGGGGTGGTATAGCCCTGCATGAAGTCGATCATCAGCAGGGCCGCCTTGCGGCCGAAGCCGATGCGCTGGCCCCACACGCCCTGGTAGTTGTCACGGGCGCTCTGTGCGTCGCTCATGTCCGTCTCCCGTTTCAGTAGGCGCCCGACAGCAGGGCACCGGCGCCCGGAACCACGGGCTCCAGGTCCAGCGCCTTGAGCATGGCGTAGGTGGTGGCAATGGCCGCGGTGACCACCGGCTTGCCGGTCTGTGCCTCGACCTTGGCCACGGCGGGTAGCGACTGCATCTGCACGCAGGCCGACAGCACCACGACATCGACGCCTTCCAGGTTCATGCCGGCGACGATGCCCGGCAGGTTGGCAGGGTCATGGCGCGCCACGGCGAGGTTGTCGGGGATCTCCAGCGCACGCCAGTCCTGAACCTCGAAGCCCTCCTCACGGATGTAGTTCACCACCAGCTCGGTCAGCGGCTTCATGTAGGGCGCGACGATGGCGATGCGTTTGGCCTTCATGACGTGCAGCGCCTCGACCAAGGCACCTGCACTGGTGATCACCGGCGCCAACGCGTCGTTGTCGGCGGTGGCTTTCTGCAAGCGCTTCTCCGACTGGCGGTGATAGCCCAGCCCCATGGCCATGATCGCCACCAGGCACGCATAGCCCAGCACGTCGACCTTGGCGTCGGACAACTCCACCGCGCAGCGGTCGGACTCGGCATCCATCGCCGCCAGCTCTTCCTTCTTCACCTGCTTCATGCGCATGCGGCTGGAGTGGAAGGTGAAGCGCTCCGGGCGGATCGCCTGGCGCGCGGTGAGCATCGCCGGGATCTCGGTTTCCATGGTGGTGTTCGAACTCGGCACGATCTGGCCGATGCGATACAGCTTGGTCATGTCTCGTGCTCCTTCAGACGAGGGAATGGTCGAGGAAATCGCCGAAGGCGGCAAAGAAGCCTTCGAGGTCGTCCCAGGGAATCATGTGGCCGGCGTTGTCGACCTGAACCACCTGGATGTCCGGCTTGAGCTCACGGATCTCGGCGATGTCCTGCGCCTGGATCACACCGCCACGCCCGGCCACCATCAGCAGCGCTGGCTGGCGCACGGCAGGCAGGTCCTGATGGATATCCACCTCGTGGAAATCGTTGAAGGCTCGCACGATCGCCGGCTCGTGGCAGGTGTGCAGCCATTCGGCGCGCAGGGCCAGTTGCTCGTCGCTCCAGGTCGCGCAGAAGGCGCGCATGTCCTCGCCGGTCATGCCGGTCGTGGCCTGGCGGATCGAATCGACGTACCACGGCAGCTTGCTCGGATACTCGCGCCGGCCCGGACCGGACACCGGCGGATCGATCAGCACCAGGCGCTGCAGGCCCGGCGCGCCCTGGGCGGCAGCGCGAATGGCGAAGCGTGCGCCCATCGAATGGCCGACCAGGTGATAACTGCCAAGCCCAAGCGCTGCGGCGAAGGCCGGAATGTCGGCGGCGCAGGCATCGGTGCCATAGTCCAGGCCAGGGCCGCTGGAGGACAAGCCACGCCCGCGCACGTCCAGCACATAGGTGTCGAAGTGCTGGCCGAGGCGCTCGGCGACGAACCCCCAGGTGATCGCCGGGCTGGTGATCCCCGGCACCAGGATCAGCGCCGGCCCTTTGCCGCCGTAGCGCAGGTAGTGCTGGCGGATGCCGTTGGCGCTGACGTTGCCGCCGGCGACGAAGCTGCTCATGCCGCCTCCCCGCTTTTCAGTTCCTGACCGTAGAGGTCGTAGCCGTAGACCCACGCCGGATCTTCCTGGGTGTAGAGGAAGGTGTTGGCGTTGGACACCGACTGCACCCGCGAGGCGCGTTCCTTGCGGTTGGCTTCGTAGAGGGCGAAGGCGGTGCGGTGGTCGGACAGCCCGGTTTCCTGCAGGCAGCGGGTCAGCATTGCCGCGTCCTCGATGGCCATGCAGGCGCCCTGGGCCATGTGCGGCTTCATCGGATGGCAGGCATCGCCCAGCAGCACCAGGCGGCCACGGCTCCACAGCGGCAGCGGGTTGCGGTTGCGCAGCGGCCACTTGGTGATGGACTCGGTCGCGTCGATCAGCTTGTGCACCGTCGAGTGGTAGCCCTCGAAGGCGGCGCGCATCTCTTCCTGGCTGCTGTCGACGAATGGGCCCTGGAAGTCCCAGGCCTCGTGCGGTACGCCGGTGACGAAGTAGTACTCGTCGCGTTTGCCGGTGGTGTAGTAGACCATCATGTGACGATCGTCGGTCCACCACTTCACGCAGTCCTCGAACACGTCTGCGTGCTGCTTGAGCTTGTCGCCGCGAATCAGCGCACGGTGAGCGACCCAACCGCTGTAGATCGGCGCTTCAGCGCCCAGCAGTTCCTCGCGGATCTTCGAGTGGATGCCATCGGCACCGATGACGATATCGGCCACGGTATGAGTGCCGTCGGCGAAGTCCAGGCGCACCTGGTCACCCTCGTCGACGATCTTTTCCAGGCGCTTGCCGAAATGCACGGTGCCCGGTTTGATCGCCTCGATCTGCAGCGCGTGCAGGTCGCCGCGGTGGATGGTGATGTACGAGGCGCCGTACTCGCGGCGAGCGAACTCGCCCAGCGGGATCCGCGCCAGGTAGTCGCCGGTGCTGCCGTCGCGGCTGAACCAGAAGTCCGGGTGCGAGCTCATCAGCTCCAGCTTCTGCTCAAGGCCCATGCGACGGAAGATCTTCATCACGTTGGGGCCGATGTGGATGCCCGCACCAAGGCGGGTGAACTCCGGCGCCTGCTCGAACACCTCGACGTCGAACCCGGCCTGCTGCAGCAACGTGGCGGCCGCCGCCCCACCCAGACCTGCACCGACGATTGCGATTTTCTGCCTACCCCGCATGGGTATGTCTCCTCTTGTTCTGATGTGTTGCCAGCGGTTCGGCCGCTCGACGATTTAGAGTGTATACGCTCTATTTTTTTAATTGGAAGAGGCAGTGCGAAATATTTTCAAGGACCGCGATCAATGGCGATAACGCGGCCATTGTTACCGCAAACATTGGAATATGTGTGAATAGGTAACGTTTGATCGCAACGCTTGCGCTAATCGGCGGGATGCGCTTTCATCTGAGCAAATATGGTGTACACACTATTGTTTTGCACCGAGATGACGCGCCCGGCACTGCCGTGGTGCAGCCGCTCGACCCTTGAGTCCTGACCAGGAGAACCCCCATGCCGGTGAGCAATGCAGAGCTGACCCAGATGTTCGAACACGTGCTGAAACTGTCTCGGGTTGACGAAACCCAGAGCGTCGCCGTGCTCAAGAGCCACTACTCCGACCCGCGCACGGTCAACGCCGCGATGGAGGCCGCGCAGCGCCTGAAAGCCAAGGTCTATGCGGTGGAGTTGCCGTCGTTCAACCACCCCACGGCGATGGGCAACGACATGACCGCTTACTGCGGCGACACCGCGCTGACCGGCAACATCGCCGCCCAGCGGGCGCTGGAAGCGGCCGACCTGATCGTCGACACCATGATGCTGCTGCACTCTCCCGAGCAGGAGCAGATTCTCAAGACCGGCACGCGCATCCTGCTGGCGGTCGAACCCCCGGAAGTACTGGCGCGCATGCTGCCGAGCGAGGACGACAAGCGTCGCGTGCTGGCCGCCGAGACCCTGCTCAAGCAAGCGCGCAGCATGCACGTGCGCTCCAAGGCCGGCAGCGACTTCCACGCCCCGCTCGGCCAGTATCCGGCGGTCACCGAATACGGCTACGCCGACGAGCCAGGGCGCTGGGACCACTGGCCCAGTGGCTTCCTGTTCACCTGGCCGAACGAGGACAGCGCCGAAGGCACGCTGGTGCTGGATGTCGGCGACATCATCCTGCCCTTCAAGAACTACTGCCGCGAGCGCATCACCCTGGAGATCGAGAAAGGCTTCATCACCGCCATCCACGGCGGCTTCGAAGCCGAATACCTGCGTGACTACATGAAGTACTTCAACGACCCCGAGGTGTATGGCATCTCCCACATCGGCTGGGGCCTGCAACCCCGCGCGCAGTGGACCGCCATGGGCCTGCACGACCGCAACGACGGCATGTGCATGGACGCCCGCGCCTTCTACGGCAACTTCCTGTTCTCCACCGGCCCCAACACCGAGGTCGGCGGCAAGCGCAAGACCCCGTGCCACCTGGATATCCCGCTGCGCAACTGCGATATCTACCTGGACGACCAGGCCGTGGTGCTGGCCGGCGAGGTGGTCGCGCCCGAGGAGTCCAAGGCCCGATAGGGGTTATACTGGCCCGGCGCTCCGCTTTCGGGGGCCGGCCAGCCAACCCACACAGCCCAAGCCATCACATGCCGAAGAAAACCGCCCCCGTTGCCACCCCGCTCGACACCACGCCCTATGACGTCACCGAACAGATCGGCCACCTGCTGCGCAAGGCGTACCAGCGGCATACGGCGATCTTCCAGCAGCAGGCGTGCGATCCACAGCTCACCTCGATCCAGTTCGTCACCCTGTGCGCACTGCGCGACCACGGGCCCAGCTCCCAGGCCGAGCTGATCAAGGCCACCGCCGTGGACCAGGCGACCATCCGTGGCATCGTCGAGCGCCTCAAGGCGCGCGAACTGGTGCAGCTGTCGCCAGACCCGGACGACCGGCGCAAGGTCATCGTCGAGCTCACCGAAAGCGGCTCGGCGCTGCTCGATGCGATGATTCCCTGCGCACGACAGATCAGCGAGCTGAGCATGGGCAGCCTCAATGCCGGCGAGCGGGTGGCGATCCTGTTCCTGTTGCGCAAGATGATCGACAGCGACGAAGTGGCTGGCTAGCACCGCGCCGTCCTTTTCGCGGGCAAGTCGGGGCGCCGAACCGCCGCGAAAGCAGCACCATGGGGCATGATACGGGCCCCACCCAGCCCTACCCCCTTCCATTCCATCTCTGGCCTGCTTCTTGCTCACCATTTCATGTAGTGAGTACTTACCGAAAAAGCGCACCAATTGTGTTCTTTGGTAGCGCCCCAGAGATGAGCCAACAATGCAAACAACCATCTCCCTGCGGATCAACGGTCAGCCTGTGGATGTCAGCGCCGACGCCGACACACCGCTGCTGCTGATCCTGCGCAACGACCTGTGCCTGAACGGCCCCAAGTACGGCTGCGGCCTGGGCGAGTGCGGTGCCTGCACGGTCATCATCGACGGGGTGGCCGCGCGCTCCTGCGTGATCCCCCTGGCCGGCGCCGAAGGCCGCGAGGTCACCACGCTCGAAGGTCTCGGTAACAAGGCCGCGCCGCACCCGGTGCAGCAGGCGTTCATCGACGAACAGGCGGCCCAGTGCGGCTACTGCATGAACGGCATGATCATGACCGCCAAGGCTCTGCTCGACCGTATCCCCAACCCCACCGACGAACAGATCCGCAACGAACTGTCCGGCAACCTCTGCCGCTGCGGCACCCACGTCGAAATCCTGCGCGCGGTGCGCCGCGCCGCCGGCCGCCAGGCCTGAGATCCGGAGAACCCCATGAATCACTCGCAACAGGTGCCTTCACGCGAGCAATTGCTGGCCAGCAGCGGCGTGCTGCTGATCGTCGACGAGATCACCCCACCCTCAGGGCCGGTCGCAAAGGGCGTGACACCGGTCATCAAGGACCGCGAACTGGCACTGTTCATCGCCGTCAGCGACGACGGCCTGGTCTACGCCTTCAATGGCCACGTCGACCTGGGTACCGGCATCCGCACCTCGCTGGCGCAAATCGTCGCCGAGGAGCTGGACCTGCGCATGGACCAGGTGCACATGGTGCTCGGCGACACCGAGCGTGCGCCGAACCAGGGCGCGACCATCGCCAGCGCCACCCTGCAGATTTCCGCCGTGCCATTGCGCAAGGCCGCGGCCACGGCGCGACGCTTCCTGCTGCAGCATGCCGCCCTTGAGCTGGGCTGCGCAGCCAATGCTTTGCGGATCGAAGAAGGCGCGGTGATCGCCGAAGACGGCCGTCGCCTACCCTTCGCCGACCTGGTGCGCGGACAAAACCAGCAATTGCGCATCGCCGACGACGCGCCGCTCAAGGCCGTCGAGGACTATCGCCTGGTCGGGCGCAGCGCCGCGCGGGTAGACATCCCCGGCAAGGCCACCGGCGAGCTGACCTACGTGCACGACATGCGCCTGCCCGACATGCTCCACGGCCGGGTGATCCGCCCGCCCTATGCCGGTCACGACAGTGGCGACTTCGTCGGCAACAGCCTGCTGGCGGTGGATGAAAGCTCCATCGCCCATGTGCCTGGCGTGGTCGCCGTGGTGGTGATCCGCGACTTCGTCGGCGTGGTGGCCGAGCGTGAGGAACAGGCGATCCGCGCCGCCCACGACCTCAAGCTGAGCTGGAAGCCGTTCACCGGCAAGCTGCCCGACCTCAGCGACGTCGCCCAGGCCATCCGCGACAACCCCAGGGTGCAGCGCACCGTACTGGACAAGGGCGAGGTCGACGCTGGCATCGCCAATGCCAGCCAGCGCCTGAGCCGCAGTTACCTGTGGCCCTACCAGCTGCATGGCTCGATCGGCCCGTCTTGTGCCCTGGCCGACTTCACCGAAGGCCAGATCCGCGTCTGGTCCGGCACCCAGAATCCACACCTGCTGCGCGCCGACCTCGCCTGGTTGCTGGAGTGCCCCGAAGCGCGCATCGAGATCATCCGCATGGAGGCGGCGGGCTGCTACGGCCGCAACTGCGCCGACGACGTGTGCGCCGACGCGGTGCTGCTGTCGCGTGCGGTCGGACGCCCGGTGCGGGTGCAACTGACCCGCGAGCAGGAGCATGTCTGGGAGCCCAAGGGCACCGCGCAACTGATGGAGATCGACGGCGGCCTGAACGCCGACGGCACGGTCGCCGCCTACGACTTCCAGACCAGCTACCCCTCCAACGGCGCCCCAACCCTCGCCCTGCTGCTGACCGGCGCGGTGGAACCGGTGCCGGCGCTGTTCGAAATGGGCGACCGCACCTCGATTCCGCCCTATGACTACGAACACATGCGCGTCACCATCAATGACATGACACCACTGGTACGCGCGTCGTGGATGCGTGGTGTGTCGGCGATGCCCAACAGCTTCGCCCACGAGTCCTACATCGACGAACTGGCCTTCGCGGCAGGCGTCGACCCGGTCGAGTACCGCCTGCGCCACCTGTCCGACCCGCGTGCCATCGATCTGGTCAAGGCCACCGCCGAACGCGCGCAGTGGCAGGCGCACACCCAGCCCATGCAGGCGCCCGCCGAGGGCGATGTGTTGCGCGGTCGCGGCTTCGCCTATGCGCGCTACATCCACAGCAAATTCCCGGGTTTCGGGGCGGCTTGGGCGGCCTGGGTCGCCGATGTGGCGGTGGACCGGCGCACCGGCGAGGTAGCCGTCACCCGTGTGGTGATCGGCCATGATGCGGGCATGATGGTCAACCCCGAAGGCGTGCGCCACCAGATCCACGGCAACGTGATCCAGTCCACCAGCCGCGTGCTCAAGGAACAGGTGCACTTCGAGGAGTCGACGGTAGCCAGCAAGGAATGGGGCGGCTACCCGATCCTCACCTTCCCGGAGCTGCCAGCCATCGACGTGATGATGCTGCCGCGCCAACACGAACCACCGATGGGCAGCGGCGAGTCGGCCTCGGTGCCGAGCGCGGCGGCCATCGCCAACGCGATCTTCGACGCCACCGGCATACGCTTTCGCGAGTTGCCGATTACGGCCGAACGGGTGCGTGCTGCGCTTGGCGGTAACGGCGAGGATTCGTCTGCGCCAGCACAGCCCGCGCCGAAACGCTCGAAGTGGTGGTTCGGCTCGATCGCCGGCGTGTTCGGTGCCGCCCTGGGCATGCTCGCCACGGCCCTGCCCTTTCGCGCGGAAATCGCGCCGGTGACGCCTCCGGCGGCCGGCAGTTGGTCGGCGGCGATGCTCGAACGCGGGCGCCAGGTGGCGGCGGCCGGCGATTGCGCGGTGTGCCACACGGTCAGCGGCGGCAAGGTCAATGCCGGCGGCCTGGCGATGGAAACGCCGTTCGGCACGCTGTACAGCACCAACATCACGCCCGATCCGGAAACCGGCATCGGCCGCTGGTCGTTCGCCGCCTTCGAGCGCGCCATGCGCGAGGGCATCAGCCGCGACGGCCGACATCTATACCCCGCCTTTCCCTACACCTCGTTTCGCAATATCACCGACGGTGACATGCAGGCGCTGTACGCCTACCTGATGTCGCAGACACCCGTGCGCCAGGAGGCGCCGGCCAACGACATGCGTTTCCCGTTCAACCAGCGCCCGCTGATGGCCGGCTGGAACGCGCTGTTCCTCAAGCGCGGCGAGTACCAGCCCAACCCACAGCGCAGTGCACAGTGGAACCGCGGCGCCTACCTGGTCGACGGCCTCGGGCATTGCACCGCCTGTCACTCCCCGCGCAACCTGATGGGCGCGGAAAAAACCGGCGATAGCTACCTGGCCGGGGGCATGGTCGATGGCTGGGAGGCGCCAGCACTCAACGCCCTGGGCAAGTCGTCCACGCCCTGGAGCGAGAGCGAGTTGTTCACTTATCTGCGTACCGGCTTCTCCGACAAGCACGGTGTCGCCGCCGGGCCCATGGGGCCAGTGGTCAGCGAGCTGGCGACCTTGCCGGAGAGCGACGTGCGGGCCATTGCCCACTACCTGAGTTCACTGGACGGCGAGCCGCAGACGGTCGCGACCCAGGCTGCGCCTCAGGTCGATACGCAACTGTCCATCAGCAATGGCGAGCGGGTATTCAAAGGTGCGTGCATGGCCTGTCACAGCGATGGCCTGGGGCCGAAGCTGTTCGGTGTCAGCCCGTCGATGGCGGTCAACAGCAACGTGCACAGCGATGTGCCGGACAACCTGCTGCGCGTGATCCTGCACGGTATTCCAACGCCTGCGACACGCGACCTGGGCTATATGCCCGGCTTCAGGGATAGCCTCTCGGACCGCCAGGTGGCGGACCTGGCCGCCTACCTGCGCCAGCGTTTCGCCGCCGACAAACCGGCCTGGCAAGGGCTGGCGGCGAAGAGCGCGCAGGTACGCGCCAACCCCGGCAGCCACTGAGGCTAGCGGCGCAGGCCGCGCAGGGCGAGATCGCTGATGAAGTCCAGCCAGTCGGCCTTGGCCTGCTTGTCGGCGAGGTCCACGGCGAGGAACGAGCTGAGCGTATGGCGGTTGGAGTTATAGAAATAGCAGAGCGAGGCAATCATCAGGTAGGCGTGAGTGATGTCGATGTCGTCGCGGAACAGGCCCTTGGCCTGCCCCGCCTCGATGATCGGCCGCAGCACGCCGACCGCCTCGCCGGACAGCGCCTGCAGGTTCTGCGACTTGCGCGCGTGCTGGCCCTGGTGAAGGTTTTCGGTGGCCAGGATGGTGACGAACTCGGGATGGCGCACGTAGTAATCCCAGATGAACGCCACCAGTTGGCGCAACGCGTTCTCGGGGTCGGAGAGGTCCAGGCGCAGCTTGGCCTCGGCCTGGTTGAAGCTGGCGTAGATATGCTCCAGCACGCTGATGAACAGCTTTTCCTTGTTGCCGAAGTAGTAATAGATCATCCGGTCGTTGGACTTGGCCAGCGTGGAGATCTGCTCGACGCGCCCGCCGGTGAAACCCTCCTTGCTGAAGACCTTCACCGCGGCCTTGAGGATGTTGTCCTTGGTGCGGTCGGCCTGCTGGGCACGAACACCGGTTTTGCGAGTCTGCATGTCGGTCCCTGTGGGGCTGGCCAGATAGCCAACACTGCCACAGACATGGGGTGGGGCGCCAACGATTGGAACGGGGTAACCGAACATGCAGCATGTCGACCGGCCCAGCAGATCGAACGCCTGCACAGGCCGATCGGGCTGGACCTGGGCAGCAAGTCGCCAGCGGAAATCGCCCTGGCGGTAATGGCGGATGTGCTGCGGGTGTATCGCGGCAAGGCGCGGGATGCGTTGTAGCCTGCCGAGCCCCTGTGGTGCACAGATGTGAACCACCACACGCCACCCCCTTGCCGCCCGCCAATCTCTTTCCCCACAATCCCCTCCACGCCGCACCACGACAGGGAACTCACCGTGCCATCCATCTATCAGCTCAAACCCCGCTTCCAGGCTCTGCTGCGCCCTTCGGTGCAGCGTCTCTACGATCGCGGCGTCACGGCCAACCAGGTCACCGTCGCCGCAGCGTTGGTGTCGGTGCTGCTGGGGCTGCTGCTCGCCTGGCTGCCCCACGTCACCTGGCTGTTCATCCTCGTCCCGGTGTGGATGCTGCTGCGCATGGCGCTCAATGCCGTCGACGGCATGCTGGCCCGCGAGTTCGGCCAGCAATCGACCCTCGGCGCCTACCTCAACGAACTGTGCGACGTGATCGCCGACGCGGCGCTGTACCTGCCCTTCGCGTTGCTGGTCGGGGTGTCGCCGGCACTGGTGGTGCTGGTGGTGCTGCTTGCCGTCATCAGTGAATACGCCGGGGTGATGGGCCCGCTGGCCGGTGCTTCGCGGCGTTACGACGGCCCGATGGGCAAGAGCGACCGGGCCTTTGCCTTCGGCGTACTGGGCACCGGCGTGGCCTTCGGCGTGCTGAATCCGACGTGGATCAACGGCCTGCTGCTGGTCATCCTGCTGCTCTCGCTCTATACCCTCTACAACCGGGTACGCCACGGGCTGGCCGAAACCCGCTGACCCCATTGCCGCAGGACAAGGACTTTCACCATGCGCCAAGCGCAATCGCTGCACTTCTCGACCCACGACGGCGTCGAGCTGCACTACCGGCACTGGCCGGCCACCCGCAACGAGCACCAGCCGCGCCGGGCACTGGTGATGTTCCATCGCGGACACGAGCACGGCGGGCGCATGGCGCACCTGGCCGACGAACTGGACTTGCCCGGATACGACATCTTCGCCTGGGACGCCCGTGGCCATGGCCTGTCGCCAGGGGCCCGTGGCGACAGTCCGAGCTTCGCCACCAGCGTGCGCGACGTGCAGACCTTCATCGAACATCTCCAGGCGCGGCACGGTATCGCCGAGCCCGATATGGCCGTGCTGGCGCAGAGCGTCGGCGCAGTGCTGATCGCCACCTGGGCCCACGACTACGCGCCCAAGGTGCGCTGCCTGGTGCTGGCCTCGCCGGCGTTCAAGGTCAAGCTCTACGTGCCCTTCGCTCGCCCCGGCCTGAAACTGCTCAAGGCCCTGCGCGGCAACTTCTTCGTCAACAGCTACGTCAAGCCGCGGCTGCTCACCCATGATCCGGAACGGGTGATGTCGTACACCGCAGACCCCCTGATCAGCCGACCGATCTCGGTGACCGTGCTGCTGGGCCTGTACGAGGCAGCCGACCGCGTGGTCGCCGACGCCCAGGCCATCCAGATACCGACCCAGTTGCTGGTGTCCGGCGCGGACTTCGTGGTGGAACGCGGCCCGCAGGAGCGTTTCTTCGAGCGCCTGGGCAGCCCGCGCAAGGAGATGCATATCCTGCCCGGCTTCTTCCACGACACCCTCGGCGAACGCGACCGCGCCCACGCCCTGGCGCGGATCGAGCGCTTCATCGCCCACTGTTTCGACGCACCGCTGCCTGCGCCTTCGCTGCTCGATGCCGACAAGGTCGGTGCCAGCTGCGCCGAAGCCGAGAGCCTGGCCGCACCGCTGCCGCACAACTCGCCGCGCGACCTCTACTGGCGCAGCTACCGCGCCAGCCTGCGCCTGGGCAAGGGGCTGTCCGAAGGGGTGAAGCTGGGTTTCGACACCGGCTTCGACTCCGGCAGCACCCTGGACTACGTGTACCGCAACCAGGCGACCGGCAAGGGCAAACTGGGCGAGCTGATCGATCGCAACTACCTCGATGCCATCGGCTGGCGTGGTATCCGCCAACGCAAGGTGCATGTCGAGGAACTGCTGCGCCTGGCCATCGCTCGCCTGCGCGAACAGGCACGCCCGGTGCACATCGTCGACATCGCCGCCGGCCACGGCCGCTACATCCTCGAAGCGCTGCAGGAGCAATTGCCGGACTCGATCCTGCTGCGCGACTACAGCGAGCTGAACGTGCAACAGGGCAGCGCGCTGATCGACGAAAAGGGCCTGGGCGAGATTGCCCGTTTCGTCCAGGGCGATGCCTTCGACCGCCAGAGCCTGGCGAGCCTCGACCCGCGCCCCACCCTGGCGGTGGTGTCCGGGCTCTATGAGCTGTTCGCCAGCAACCAACGGGTGGGCGACTCCCTGGCGGGCCTGGCCGACGCCGTGGAAGACGGCGGCTACCTGGTCTACACAGGTCAGCCATGGCATCCGCAACTGGAGATGATCGCCCGCGCCCTGACCAGCCACCGCGGCGGCGACGCCTGGGTCATGCGCCGGCGCAGCCAGGCCGAGATGGACCAGTTGGTGGAGGCGGCAGGCTTTCGCAAGATCGCCCAGCGCATCGACGAGTGGGGCATCTTCAGCGTCAGCCTGGCCCAGCGGGTTCGCTGATGACGCGCGAAGCCGGGCTGATCCGGCGCGGTGTCCTGTGGCTGTTGCTGCTCGGGCCGTTCTTCTTTCTCAGTTACGGCCTGGCCAACACCTACACCGCCGGGCGCGACGATGTCGGCAGCCTGGTGTTCGGCTGGGAACGGCACATGCCGCTGTGGCCATGGACGATCATTCCGTACTGGTCGATCGACCTGTTGTACGGCCTGTCATTCCTGCTGCCGCTCACGCGTCGGGAGATGGACCGCCATGCCCTGGCGCTGTTGACCGCGCAGCTGGTCAGCGTCAGTTGCTTCCTGCTGTGGCCGCTGCGTTTCACCTTCGAGCGACCGGAACTGGCAGGCGTGTTCGGCTGGCTGTTCGATGTGCTGATGGGCTTCGACAAACCCTATAACCAGGCACCGTCGCTGCATATCGCACTGCTGGTGATCATCTGGAGCATGTTCGCCCGGCACACCCGCAAACCGCTCTGGCGCTGGGCCGTGCACGGCTGGATGGCCTTGATCGGGCTCTCGGTGCTGACCACCTGGCAGCACCACTTCATCGACCTGCCCAGCGGCGCGCTGGTGGGGCTGCTGTGCCTGTGGCTATGGCCGCACCAGGGCGCGTTGCCGCTGCGCGAGGCGCATCTGGCGCGTGAGCCGAAACGCTGGCGGCTTGGCTTGCGCTATGGCATCAGCGCCCTGTTGTGTGCGCTGCTGGCCTTCAAGCTGGGTGGGGGGTGGCTGTGTTTGCTGTGGCCGGCAGTGGCGTTGCTGGTGGTAGCGCTGAACTATGTGCTGCTGGGAGCTGGCGGATTTCAGAAAGCTGCGGATGGGCATCTGTCGAACGCCGCGACCTGGCTGCTGGCGCCTTACCTGGTTGGCGCCTGGATCAACTCGCGAGCCTGGACCTGGCGGCATCCGCAGGCAGATGAAGTCTGCGACGGGGTGTATCTGGGACGGATTCCCGGATTGGGCGAGGCAGGTGATTTTGCGGCAGTAGTGGATTTGTGTGCGGAGCTACCCTGCCCATGGCCAGCCACAGCGCCTGTTGACCCTGTAGGAGCGGGCTTGCCCGCGAATGGGCCAGAACAGACAACCTACCTCAGCCTGCCCACCCTGGACCTCATCCCCCCAAGCCCCGCCCTGCTGCTCCAAGCCGCAGAAGCCATCGACCGCCTGCACCAGCAAGGCCCGCTGCTGGTCTGCTGCGCCTTGGGCTATTCACGCAGCGCCAGCGCCGTGGCGGCCTGGCTGATCCACAGCGGCCGCTGCGCCGACATCGACGCCGCCGAAGCCCTCATCCGCCGGGCCCGCCCAGGTGTGGTACTGCACCCCGGCCACCGTCATGCCCTGCTGCAACTCGGAGTCCAGCCATGAACCTGCACCTGGTCGCCACCTTGCTAGCCCGTGGCCGACAACTGGAACGCCTGTCCGACGCCCTGACCCTGCTGGCCGTCGCCTACGGCCTCGCGCCACTGCTCGGCCTGCACCTGCATCCGCTGGCCAGTGCGCTATGCATCGTGCTGCTGCTCCTGGGCCTTGCCCACAAATACTGGGCCGTGCGCGTGGCCCTGGATGCCGAGCTCTTCGATCGCCTGGCCAGCAGTACCCGGCTCACTGACGACACCCGCGCCCTGGACCGAGCGTTGTTCGAGTTGAACCTCAAGGCCCGCGCCGACGACCCACGCGACTGGCCAACTCGCAGCCAGGCTGCACTCACCCTGTTGCGCCGCCAGGCCCTGTGCCTGGGCCTGCAGTTGCTGTTGACCTTGGCTACCCTGCTGACACTGCCCTTCACCGGATGACCCGCACCATGCTCGCCGCCCTCACCGCCTTCGCCATCACCTCCGCCGCGCGCCTGATCACCGGCGCCCGTGCCCTGTGGCTCGGCTGCACGCCACAACCGGTGCAGCGCCTGTACTTCGCCAACCACAGCAGCCACGGCGATTTCGTCCTGCTCTGGGCCTCCCTGCCGGAGCCCTTGCGGCGCCGAGCGCGGCCTGTGGCCGGGGCGGATTACTGGAACAAACCCGGGCTGCGCAATTTCGTCATACGCAAGGTGTTCAACGGCATCCTCATCGATCGCCAGCGCAGCGAAGGCCAGGACAACCCGTTGCAACCGGTGCTCGACGCCCTGGCCCAGGGCGATTCGCTGATCTTCTTCCCGGAAGGCACGCGCAATCTTGGAGACGATCCACTGCTGCCGTTCAAGAGCGGCCTGTTCCACCTCGCCTCTGCCCAGCCGGAAATCGAGGTGGTACCGGTTTGGATCGCCAACCTCAACCGGGTGATGCCCAAGGGCCGCGCCCTGCCGTTGCCGCTGCTGTGCACGCTGAGTTTCGGCGAGCCATTGCAGGTGCTGCCTGACGAAAGCAAGCAGGCGTTTCTCGAGCGGGCCCGTCAAGCCTTGCTGAACCTGGCCCCGAAGGAAGCCTGAGATGGATCACAACACTTTGTCCCTGTTCGCCGGCATCGGCGCCCTGCTGCTCCTGGCCAGCGTCATCGGCCGCCTGCTCAAGTGGCGCGCAGGTTCCGCGCCGCACGCGGTGATCGACAACCTCAACGCACGCATCAACGCCTGGTGGGTGATGGTGCTGGTGATCGGTCTGGCCTTCGTGTTCGGCAAGTACGGCGTGATCGTGCTGTTCTATTGCGTGTCGTTCTACGCCCTGCGCGAGTTCATGACCCTCACCCCGACCCGGCGCAGCGACTACCCGGCGCTGGTGGCTGCGTTCTACGTCGCGTTGCCGGTGCAGTATTTGCTGATCGCCATGGACTGGTACGGCATGTTCAGCATCTTCATCCCGGTGTACCTGTTTTTGCTGCTGCCGATCCTGGCCAGCTTTGGCGGCGATACCACGCGCTTCCTGGAGCGCGCCTCGAAGGTGCAGTGGGGCCTGATGATCGCGGTGTACTGCGTGTCGTCGGTGCCCGCGCTGATGACCCTGGACATCCCCGGCTACGAGGGCCGCAACCTGCTGCTGATCGCCTGGTTGATCCTGGTGGTACAGATCAGCGACGTGCTGCAGTACGTGTGCGGCAAGCTGTTCGGCAAGCACAAGGTGGCGCCCAACCTGTCGCCGTCGAAGACCGTCGAGGGCCTGGCCGGCGGGGTGGCGCTGGCCACGCTGGTCGGCGCGCTGCTGTGCTGGATCACCCCGTTCAACTTCTGGCAGGCAGCGCTGATGGCGCTGACGGTCAACGCCATGGGTTTCTTTGGCGGCCTGGTGATGTCGGCCATCAAGCGCGACCGTGGGGTGAAGGACTGGGGGCACATGATCGAAGGGCATGGCGGCATGCTCGACCGCATGGATTCGGTGTGCTTCGCTGCACCGGTGTTCTTCCACTTCGTGCGCTACTGGTGGGCGTGAGCGCCATAGCGCGGCCAGGCAGATAGGCGTCGAATCCAGGCAACTGCCTTTCAGGCCAACGCCCTAAGGTGACGGGTCACTCAGCCCGTCATCAGGAGCCCTGCCATGTCCGACTTCATCACCGTCCTGCGCGAAACCTGTCCGACCCCGGTGGTCGATGCGACCAAGTGGAAACGCATCGGCGGCGACCCGCACACCGTCAACCTCAACGCCTACCTGTCGGCCGATGGCAGCAAGATCATGGGCACCTGGATCTGCACGCCTGGCAAGTTCGAGGTCAACTACGAGAAGTGGGAGTTCTGCCACTTCCTCGAGGGCTACTGCATCATCACCCCCGAAGGCGAAGAGCCCAAGCACCTCAAGGGTGGCGATGTGTTCGTCATCGAGCCCGGCATGAAAGGCACCTGGGAAGTGGTCGAGACCGTACGCAAGTACTTCGTCTTCGCCTGACTGCGGCCGACGGAGCGGGCGTGCAGCCGGGCCGGCAGGCTCAGCGCAGCGCCCGGTCCACCAGCACCTGCAGGCGACCACGAGAGCACTGCTCGACCCGCGCCTCGACGCCATATACCTGCGCCAGCAACTGCGGTTCGAGTACCTCGGCCGGGGTGCCGCAGGCCACCACCCGTCCCTTCTCCAGCATCACCAGGCAATCGGCATGGCTGGCCGCCAGGTTGATGTCGTGCAGCACCGCGACCGCCAACAGCCGATGGCGCACCACCCGCTCACGCACCGCATCCATCACCCGCAGTTGGTAGTGCAGGTCCAGGGCGCTGGTCGGCTCGTCGAGCAACAGCACCTGCGGATTGCGCGCCAGCAACTGGGCCAGGGCCACCAGTTGGCGCTGGCCGCCGGACAGGCTGTCCAAGCCTTGCTCGGCCAGGTGCTCGATGCCCAACTGGCGCAGCGCATCGAAGGCAGTCGCCAACAGGTCATTGGCAGCCCCCACGCGCAGCGCAGCGACGATGCTCTCCAGCACCCCGAGCGCCAGCCCCGGCGGCAGTTGCTGTGGCATGTAGGCCAGGCGCCGGGCGCGCTCGGCGAAACTCAGGCGGGTAACGTCCTCATCGCCCAGGTGCACCGCGCCCTGCATCCGCTCCAGCCCGGCCAGGGCCCGCAGCAGGGTGGACTTGCCCGCCCCGTTGGGCCCGACCAGCGCCACCAGGCTGCCCGTCGGCAGCGGCGGCAGGCTCAGTTGCTGGATGATCCGGCGCGTGCCGTAGGTCACCGACAGCCCTTCGATACGCAAGCTCACAACCTTCTCCCCCGCCGGAACACCAGCACCACGAACACCGGGACGCCCACCAGGGCCGTGACGATCCCCACCGGCACGATCACCCCTGGCAGGATCAGCTTGCTGGCGATCGACGACAGCGACAGCAGCAATGCCCCGACCAGTGCACTGGCCGGCAGCAGGAAGCGCTGGTCCTCACCCACCAGCAGGCGGGCGATGTGCGGGCCGACCAGGCCGATAAACCCGATGGTGCCGACAAAGGCCACCGCAGTCGCCGACAGCAGGCTGATGCGCAGCAGCGAAGCGACGCGCAGACGCCGGGTGTCCACGCCGAAGCTGCGGGCACGGTCTTCGCCCATGCGCAGCAGGGTCATGGCCGGGGCGGCGCGCAGCGAGAACGGCAGCACCAGCGCCAGCACCGCAGCAAGAATGCCCAGCTTCTGCCAGTTGGCCCGCGCCAGGCTGCCGAGGGTCCAGAACACCAGTTGCTGCAGCACATCCTCGGTGGCCAGCAACTGCAGCAACGACACCAATGCGTTGCAACTGAACACCAGCGCGATACCGAACAGCACCAGGCTCTCGACCCCGGCGCCGCGCAGTCGCGACATGGCCTGCAGCAGCAATACCGACAGGCAGGCGAAGACGAACGCCATCACCGTCACCTGGGCGCTCGGCGTCAGCCAGGCAACCGACAGCGGATAAGCGATGGCCAGCGACGCACCCAGCGCCGCGGCAGAGGACACACCCAGGGTGAAAGGGCTGGCCAGCGGGTTGTCGAGGATCGCCTGCATCTCGGCGCCGGCCAGTGCCAGCGCGGCCCCGACCAGCACCGCCATGAGCGCGTAAGGCAGGCGCACGTTCCAGATGATCACCCGTTCGGTGGCACTCAGTGCGTTCGGGTCGAACACCCCATGCAGCAGTTGTCCGAGCCCCATGCCGGAGGCGCCGCTGGCCAGGTCGCCGAGTACCGCCAGCGCCAGCAGCACGGCCAGCCCTCCGACCAGCCCGGCACGCCGCCAGAGCAGGCGCCGATAACGCCAGGCTGCCAGCGCGGCGCCGTCCAGAGCCTGGGCGGTCACTTGGCGTCGATCCAGTAGTGGCCGTCCAGGCCGACCTTCAGCAAGTGGTTGATGTCGGCCATGGTCGCTTGCGGATCCAGATCCTTGAAGCGCTCGGGGTGAACCCAGCGAGCCATGGCTTCGATGGCGAGGATGTTGAACGGCGAGTTGTAGAAGTCATGCCACAGGCCATGGGCCTGGCCATCGCGAATCGGCCGCAGCGGTGCGAACTCGGGGCGCGCGATGATCCTGGCCAGGCTCTGGCGTGCGGTATCGGCACTCACGCCAGCACCCAGCAGCACGCCGGGGGCGCGGTTGCCGGTGGCGATGTAGACGTCCGGATCGGCCTTGAGCACGTATTCGACGCTGACGTCGCCCAGCGCGCCGGGCACCACGTCGGCGGCAATGTTATGCCCACCGACCGCCTCGACCACGCTGCCCAGGCCGCTCTTGCCGGTGGTGTGCCCCGGCGCCTGCCAGACGCCTGCCAGCAGTTCGAGGAAGACTTTCGGGCGCTCACTGTCCTTGAGCCCCGCCACCTGGTCGGTGACGTGCTTGAGGTGGCTGTCGTAGAGCTCCAGGTATTCCCGCGCCTGCTGTTCGCGACCCAGCAAGGTGCCCAGGGCTTCGAGGCTGACGCGGGTGTTCTTGATCGGGTGCACGCGGAAGTCGATGAACAGTACCGGGATACCGGCCTGCTCCAGCAGGTCGGCGACCGGGCTGTGCTGGGTCGGGCCTTCGCCGGCGATGCTGAAGATCGCCAGGTCCGGTTTCAGTGCCAGGATCTGCTCGGCGCTGACGCTCTGCTCCGAGGCCTGGCCGATCAGCGGCAGCTTGGCCACCTGTGGATAAAGCTTGGCATAGACCTCGTAGGTGTGCGGGTCGAGCAGGCGCATGTCGTTCTGCCAACCAACCACGCGCTGGAACGGGTTGTCGCGATCCAGCAGGGCCAGGGCGAAGAACAGCCGCCCCTCGCCGAGGACGATACGCTGGGGCGCATGATCGACCTCGACCTTGCGCCCGAGCACGTCGGTAACCTGGGCGGCGCTGGCGGTCTGGATGGCGCCGAGGCCTGCGGCCAGCAGCATGAGCAACGGCAGCAGGCGCCGCGCGGAACGGAGAATGGAGGGCATCGGAGGGCTCCTGGCAACAGCGGATGCGTGACAGAGAATCGGTCTCATTCAAGACCGGGCATTCTAGTCAGCGGGCCGCCCTTGCCAGTGTCCGGGTATGTAGTGGGATGTCAGCGAATCGTCATGGGTGACGTTTCATTACATTGGGGTTGCGGTGTGTTCTTCGCGGGCAAGTCGCAGCGGCAAACAACAGCTCCCACAGGTAACACCACAGTATTCAGAAGCTATGGGGGCTGTTGTGGGAGCAACTGTCTTGCTCAAAATCTAAAGACCAGCCCAATCCCTGTGGGAGCGGGCTTGTCCCGCGAACACGGGCGTAGCCCGTGCCAGGCAGCGCGGTGTCTTTTTCGCGGGTAAACCCGCTCCCACACGTACGGCGTTCGAATTTACGCCGGTGTTGCGCTCTTGCATTGAGGCAAGTCCACATCCTGCCAGGGGGTACCCGTTCTTAGCATCGCATTGAG
>NZ_JAYFUI010000058.1:0-13940 GCF_034961125.1 Pseudomonas machongensis
CTCCTGGGACTATCGCCTGGGTGAAGGCAAGAGCGAACGCCTGGTCGACTTGTGCCTGCAAGCCGGTGCCAGCGAATACCTTTCCGGCCCCGCCGCGCGCGACTACCTGGATGAAAGCCTGTTCGCCGCACAGGGTATCACCGTCAGTTGGTTCGACTACAGCGGCTACCCCCAATACCCGCAGCAGTGGGGTGATTTCACCCATGGCGTGACCATCCTCGACCTGCTGTTCAACTGTGGCCCGGACGCACCGCGCTTCATGAAGCATGTGCGACCACCGGCTCCTGAATCCACCGCGCCGACGGGCGCAGCACCCGACATGCGAGTCTCCCCATGAGCAATGCACTAGACAGCTACATCGGCGCCTACAGTGATCGTTTCGGCTTCGCCTTCGACAACGACATCATGCTCAACTGGTATCCCCAGCGGATCATGAAGCTATGCCAGGAACATCACTCGATTCTGGAGCTGGGCGTCGGCCACGGTTTCTCGACCAACCGCTTCTCGCGCTTCTTCGCCTCGCATACGGTGATCGACGGCTCACCCTCGGTCATCGCCCAGTTCCGCGAAAACTACCCCGACAGCCCGGTCGAGATCGTCGAAAGCTATTTCGAGCACTTCGACACCGAGCGGACCTTCGACCTGATCGTGATGGGCTTCATCCTCGAACACGTCGACAACCCGCAGCAGGTCCTGGAGCACTTCCGTCGCTTCCTCGCGCCTGGCGGCCGACTGTTCGCCCTGGTGCCCAATGGCGAGTCGCTGCACCGGCGTATCGGCCACGCGGCAGGCAAGCTCGACGACATGATGAAGCTGGGCCAGGGTGACCTGGAACTGGGCCACCAGCGCACCTACTCGGTCAGCCGCCTGACCGATGAGCTGGAGCAGGCCGGCTATCGCATCGTGCGCAAGGAGGGGGTATTCCTCAAGCCGCTGATGACCTCGCAACTGCAGCCGCTGGGGCTGTCCAACGAGATCATCGAAGGGATGTGCACGGTCGGCATCGACTATCCCGAGCTCTGCTGCGCCCTGATGTTCGAGGCCCAGGTCGAGCCGACATGAGAAGCCTGTTGATCGGCAGCACCTCGGTCATCGGCCAGGCCATCGCCGCCCGGCTTGCCATGCTGGGTGAAGTCAGGACCTCCGGGCGTCGCGAAGCGGACTTCCCGTTCGACCTGGAGCGGTCAGACAACCCGCCCTTCGATGGCGGGCATTTCGATACCGTGGTGCTGGTGGCCGCCGCCTTCGGCGGGACCTCCAGCGAAGCGCTGATCAAGGCCGAACAGGTCAACGCGGTCGGTACCCTGCGCGCTTGCGAGCTTGCTGCGCAAAGCGGCGCCCGACACCTGATCCTGGTGTCTTCGGTGTTCGCAGGCTTTAACGCCGACGACCCTCACTACAACATCTATTCGCTGTCGAAGCGCCATTCCGAGGAGCTTGCACAGCTGTTCTGCAAGCAACGCGAAATCGCCCTGACCATCCTGCGTCCCAGCCAGGTCTACGATGCAGCCGGTGCCTGCCGCAAACACCAGGGACTGCTGTACCTCATCGCCGAAACGGCGCGCGCAGGCAAGACGGTGCAGCTGTATGGCAACAACGACGCGCAGCGCAACTACCTGTTTCTGGACGACCTGGCCGAGATCGTGAAACGCGTGGCGCAGCGCACGGTGGTCGGTCGCTTCGACTGCGTGCACCCGCACAGCCCCAGGCTGTCGGAGATCGCCGAAGCGGCCTTTGCCGCCTGCGCCCGCAGCGCCGACATCCACTTCCTGCGCGACAAGCCGGACATCGCCGACATGCCGGCCATGCAGGCCGATGCGCAACTGCACCAGGCCATCGACTATTGGCCAGCCACCGACATTCGTACCGGCCTGCAACTGATGCAGGCTCATCAGGAGGCCCAGCAATGACCACGGCAATGGTCACCGGCGTCGGCGCGATAATGGGCTACGGCCTGCTGAAATCGCTGCGCGCCGCCGACCCGACGATCAGGCTGCTGGGCACCGACATCTACGACGATGCGGTAGGCCAGGCCTGGTGTGACCACTTCGAACAGGCCCCGTTGACCGCCGACCCCAGGTATCAGGACTGGCTGCTGCGGATGATCGAGCAGTACCGGGTCGATCTGCTGATTCCCGGCATCGAACAGGATGTGCACTGGCTCGACGAACACCGTGACGCACTGGCTGCCACCGGCTGCCGGATTGTGCTCAACGATGCCCGGCTGATCAGCCTGTCGCGCGACAAATACGCCATGGACCAGGCCCTGCTGGCACATGAAGACGACGCCCGTATCCCCAGCCATCTGACCGGCGACTTTGCCTCGCTTTCGCAGCAGCTGGGCCTGCCGTTCCTGCTCAAGCCACGGCGCAGCTACGCTTCCAAGGGCCTGGTGTGGGTCCGCGAAGAGCGTGATTTCACACCCTGGGCACCCCTTCTCGGGGAGGTGCTGATGGCCCAGCCGATCATCGGCAGCGCCAGCCAGGAGTACACCGTGGCGGTGTTCGGTGACGGCCAGGGCGGCATCTGCGCCGCGATCACCTTCCAGCGCAGCCTGGCCTCTGACGGCTCCACAGCCAAGGCCAAAGTGCGCCACGACGCCAGCCTGGATGCTGTGGTGACGCGCCTGTGCCAGCACTTCAAACCGGTCGGGCCCACCAATCTGCAGTTCCGCCGGGCAGACGACGGCACCTGGAAGCTGCTGGAGATCAATCCACGGATCTCTTCCACCAGTTCCATCCGCACCGCTTTCGGCTACAACGAGGCCGCCATGTGCCTGGCTTGGTATCTCAAGGGCGAAAGGCCCCGGCAACCAGCGCTGCGCGCAGGTTTTGCGGTGCGCTACATCGAGGACTACGTGGTTCATGATCGGGATCATTTCTGACATCCACGGCAATTTCGCCGCACTGTCCACCGTGCTCGCCGAGCTCGATCGGATGGGTGTGGACGAGATCATCTGCCTGGGCGACACCGCCGGTTACTACAGCCAGGTCAACGAGTGCTGCGATACCTTGCGCGCTCGCGGGATCTTCTCGCTGATGGGCAACCACGATGCCTACATCGCGCTCAACCAGCCCTGCCCACGCTCCAACAGCGCCAATGCTTGCCTGGACTATCAGCGCGAGGTACTCAGCGCCGACAACCGCCGCTGGCTCGAAAGCCTGCCGGAGCGTGCCAGCCTGCACGGCCTGGAGTTGATCCACGGTGGCTGGAACGACCCACTCGACGAATATCTCGAGCCCAGCGAAGCCTATTTCGCTGAACACCCGGGGCGCTTCTTCGTCTCCGGCCACAGCCATGTGCAGTTCCTCTGGCAGGGCCGCGACAAGACCTGGTGCAACCCCGGCTCGGTCGGCCAGCCCCGCGACGGCGACCCTCGAGCGGCCTTCGCCACATGGGACGGCCAACGCTTCGCGCTCTACCGCATCGCCTATGACATCGAGGCCGCGCAACGTGCCATGGCACACGCAGGCTTCACCGACTATTTCTACGAGAACCTTGCCAAGGGCACGCAGATCGGCGGGCGCGTCAGCGCGATCCGCAGCGACCTTCCGCCCGCGAACTCTGCAGGAAACCGCCCATGAGCCTGGAAAAGATCCCCTTCAACCGCCCCTACATGACCGGCAAGGAGTTCCACCACATTGCCGAGGCCAACCTGGGCCAGATGCTTGCCGGTGACGGACCGTTCACCAAGCGCTGCCATGCCTGGCTCGAGGAGCGTACCGGCAGCAGCAAGGCGCTGCTGACCCATTCCTGCACCGCAGCGCTGGAGATGTGCGCGCTGCTGCTCGACCTCCAGCCCGGCGATGAAGTGATCATGCCGTCCTACACCTTCGTCTCCACCGCCAATGCTTTCGTCCTGCGCGGCGCGGTGCCGGTGTTCGTCGATATCCGCGAAGACACGCTCAACCTCGACGAACGCCTGATCGAAGCTGCCATCACCCCACGCACCAAGGCCATCGCCGTGGTCCACTACGCTGGCGTCGCCTGCGAGATGGACAGCATCCTGGCCATCGCCCACAGGCACGGCCTGAAGGTGGTGGAGGATGCCGCGCAAGGCGTCATGTCCAGCTACAAGGGGCGTGCGCTGGGCAGCATTGGTGATCTGGGAGCGTTCAGCTTCCATGAAACCAAGAACGTCATCAGCGGCGAAGGCGGAGCCCTGCTGGCCAACGATCCAGAGCTGGTGATGCGCGCGGAAATCATCCGCGAGAAGGGTACCGACCGCAGTCGCTTCTTCCGCGGCCAGGTCGACAAGTACACCTGGCAGGAGGTCGGATCGTCGTTCCTGCCCGGCGAGCTGACCGCCGCATTCCTCTGGGCACAGTTGCAGGAAGCTGAAGCGATCACCAACAGCCGCCTGGCTACCTGGGCGCGCTATCACCACGCCCTTGCCGGCCTCGAGGCGGACGGGCTGCTGCGCAGGCCGATCATCCCGCAGGACTGCCAGCACAACGCCCATATGTACTATGTGCTGCTCGCCCCGGGCATTGACCGTCAGGCCGTGTTGCAGAGGATGCGAGACGAAGAGGTATATCCCGTGTTCCACTATGTGCCACTGCATTCCTCGCCCGCCGGCGAGCGCTACGGACGTGCACATGGCTCGATGCAGCTCACCGACGAACTGTCCAACCGCCTGGTACGCCTGCCGCTGTGGTGCGGCCTGGGCGATGAACGCCAGGACCGGGTGATTTCAGCCTTGAGTACCGCGCTCGCGCGCCGTTGAACCTATTCGCTGCCAAGAACATTCATGAACATCACCCACACCGAAATTCCCGATGTGCTGATCATCGAGCCGAAAGTGTTCGGCGACAGCCGAGGCTTTTTCTTCGAAAGCTTCAATGCCCGTGACTTTGCCGAGAAGGCCGGTTTCCCTGCCAGTTTCGTCCAGGACAACCACTCGCGCTCCCAGCGCGGCGTGCTGCGCGGCCTCCATTACCAGATCGAAAACCCCCAGGGCAAACTGGTACGCGTGGTCCAGGGCGAGGTACTGGATGTCGCGGTCGATATCCGCCGGAGCTCGCCCACCTTCGGCAAATGGGTCGCGACACGCCTGAGTGCCGAAGACCACCGACAGTTCTGGATTCCACCAGGCTTCGCCCACGGTTTCGTGGTACTCAGCGAGTCGGCCGATTTCCTTTACAAGACCACCGACTATTACAACCCCGCTGCCGAACGCTGCATTCGCTGGGACGATCCGCAGTTGGCCATCGACTGGCAACTGACGTCGGCACCGCTGCTGTCAGCCAAGGACCAGGCCGGGGTGCTGCTTCAGGACGCGGAGCTGTTCCCATGAAGATCCTCGTCTGCGGCCGCAACGGCCAGGTCGCCCAGGCCCTTCAGCAGGCACTGGCCGGGCTTGGCGAGCTGCACCTGCTCGGCCGCAACCAGCTCGACCTGGCTCACCCCGAAGCCGTGCGTGAGCCTCTGCGCCAGCTCGCCCCGGACCTGATCATCAACGCCGCGGCGCACACTGCGGTGGACCAGGCCGAAAGCGAAGCGTCGCTGGCTCACGCGATCAATGCCGAAGGTCCGAGGGTGTTGGCCGAGGAAGCCGCACGCCTGGGTGCGCCGCTGATCCACTACTCCACCGACTACGTATTCGACGGCAACAAGACAACGCCTTATGTCGAGGATGACCCGGTGCATCCGCTGGGCGTCTACGGCCAGAGCAAACTCGCGGGCGAGCAGGCGATTGCCGCGGTCGGCGCCGAGCACCTGATTCTGCGTACCAGCTGGGTGTACTCGCTGCATGGGCGCAACTTCCTGCTGACCATGCAACGCCTGCTGCAGGAGCGCCCGCAATTGAAAGTAGTCGACGACCAGATCGGCGCACCGACCTGGGCCGGGACGATCGCCGCCAGTACCCGCGCCTTGATCGAGCGCTGGCAGGCCGGCCAGGCGGGTGCGTGGGGCACTTATCACCTGACAGCCCAGGGCGAAACCTCCTGGTTCGGCTTCGCCCAGGCCATCGCCGAGCAGTTGAAGGCCCGCGACCAGCCCTGCGCCGAACTGCTGCCGATTCCCAGCAGCGAATATCCGACCCCGGCCCGCCGCCCGCTCAACTCTCGCCTGGACTGCTCACGCCTGGCACGTGAATGGCAGGTCAGCCAGCCGCATTGGCAGCAAGCGCTGATCGACTGCCTGAAGTAGCGCATAATTGCGCCAGTTCATTCTGGCGCACTTGGCGATGACCTCGACTTCAATCACTTCGCAACGACCCCGCTGGCGCAGCCTGGCCCTGCTGGCCCTGTGCCTGGCTCCGCTGCTGTGGCCGCTGCATCATCTTGCCGAGCGCTACTACCAGGACCAACTGGCCTCGCAGAACCGCCAGACCCTCGACCTCTATGTCGCCAACCTGCTCGGCACCCTGCACCGCTACGAGACCCTGCCGCAGATCCTCGGTGACCTGCCGGCTCTGCGTGGCGTGCTGGCCGACCCGTTCAGGCTGGAGGCGGTGACCAACGCCAACCGCCTGTTGCGCGAGATCACCCAGCAGACCGGCGCCGAAGTGATGTACCTGATGGACGTCAGCGGCAACACCCTGGCGGCCTCCAACTGGGACAAGCGCGACAGCTTCGTCGGCCGCAACTTCGCCTTCCGCCCGTACTTCATCGAAGCGATGGAAGGGCGCCTGGGCCGCTTCTTCGGCCAGGGCACCACCTCGGCCAAGCGCGGCTACTTCTTCGCAGCCGCGGTGCGTGACGGTGAACGAGTAATCGGCGTGCTGGTGGTCAAGGTCGACCTCGACCACACCGAAACCCTCTGGGGACGCACCCCGGAACAATTGCTGCTGACCGACCAGTACGGCGTGGTGGTGCTCACCTCGCGCCCGGAGTGGCGTTTCCGCGCCACCCGTGTACTGAGCGAAGCAGAACGCAAGGCGATGATCGCAATCCAACCCTACCCAACCCAGGCCCCGCAACCACTGCGCTTGGAGCCCGAGGCCTGGCTGACCCAGACCCGCGATATCAAGGAGACAGGCTGGCAGGTGAGCATCCTTGCGCCGCGTATCCTGGTCGATCGCTCGGTGCAGACCGTCATGGCCATCGGCGCCGGCGCGTTGCTGGTAACCATGCTCCTGGCCGGGCTGGTGATGCAGCGCCGCCGCCACTACATGGACCGCATCGAACTGGAGGCCCGTGGCCGCCAGGAACTGGAAAACCGCGTGGTGGCGCGCACCGCCGACCTCGAATGGCTGAACAACCGCCTGAAGAACGAAGTGCTGGAGCGCGAGCAGGCACAGCAGGAACTGGTACGCGCCCAGGACGAGCTGGTCCAGGCCGGCAAGCTGTCGGTGCTTGGCACCATGTCGGCGAGCATCAGCCACGAACTCAACCAACCGCTGGCGGCGATCCGCAGCTACGCCGAGAACGCCGAGATCCTGCTCGATCACCAGCGCACCGAGGATGCCCGTGGCAACCTCAAGCTGATCGGCGAACTGACCGGACGCATGGCCTCGATCATCGCCCACCTGCGCGCCTTTGCCCGCCGCGACCGGCATGCCCCGGAAAGCGTGGCCCTGCAACCGGCGCTGGACGATGCCCTGGCATTGCTGGCCAAGCGCCGTCGGGCGATGGCGGTGGAACTGATCCGCGATCTGCCGGACGCCACCCTGTGGGTCCAGGCCGGTGAAACCCGCCTGCGCCAGGTGCTCGGCAACCTGCTGGCCAACGCCCTTGACGCACTCACCGAAAAAGCCAACCCACGCCGCCTCTGGCTGAGTGCCGAGACGCGCGACGACTGCGTCTACCTGTACATTCGCGACAACGGCCCGGGCTTTACCCGGCAAGCGCTGGAGCATGCCAAGGAACCCTTCTTCACCACCAAGACCCGTACCCAGGGTCTTGGCCTGGGCCTGGCGATCTGCGAAAGCCTGATGCGTGCGCTCGGTGGCGAGCTGCTGATGGGCAACCACCCGGAAGGGGGCGCCCTGCTCACCCTGCAACTGCGCATCGCAGCCCCCGGCGCCAACCTGAAACCTTCGGAGGACTCCTCGGCATGACCGAGACACTGATCGACAGTCAAACCCAGGTCATCCTGGTCGATGACGATCCGCACCTGCGCCAGGCCCTGAGCCAGACCCTGGACCTGGCAGGCCTCAAGGTTGCCGCCCTGGCCGACGCCCAGGGCCTGGCCGAGCGCATCGAGCCCGACTGGCCTGGCGTGGTGGTCAGCGATATCCGCATGCCCGGTATCGACGGCCTGCAACTGCTGGAGCAATTGCACACACGCGACAGCGAACTGCCTGTGTTGCTGATCACCGGCCACGGCGATGTGCCGCTGGCAGTCCAGGCGATGCGTGCCGGGGCCTATGACTTCCTGGAAAAGCCCTTCGCCAGCGATGCCCTGCTCGACAGCGTGCGCCGGGCCCTGGCACTGCGTCGCCTGGTGCTGGACAACCGCAGCCTGCGCCTGGCCCTGAGCGATCGCCAGCAGTTGTCGACACGGCTGGTCGGCCATTCACCCTTGATGCAGCGCCTGCGCGAACAGATCGGCGCCTTGGCAGGCACCCGTGCCGACGTGCTGATCCTCGGCGAGACCGGCGCTGGCAAGGAGGTGGTCGCGCGTGCCCTGCACGACCTGTCGAGCCGTCGCGACGGCCCGTTCGTGGCCATCAACGCCGGCGCCCTGGCCGAGTCAGTGGTCGAGAGCGAGCTGTTCGGCCACGAACCCGGCGCCTTCACCGGCGCGCAGAAGCGCCGTATCGGCAAGTTCGAGTTCGCCAACGGTGGCACGCTGTTCCTCGACGAAATCGAGAGCATGAGCCTGGACGTGCAGGTCAAGCTGCTGCGCCTGCTGCAGGAGCGCGTGGTCGAGCGCCTGGGCGGCAACCAACTGATACCGCTGGACATCCGCGTGATCGCCGCGACCAAGGAAGACCTGCGTCAGTCGGCCGATCAAGGGCGTTTCCGCGCCGACCTCTACTACCGCCTGAACGTCGCACCGCTGCGCATCCCGGCGCTGCGCGAACGCGGTGACGACATCCTGGTGCTGTTCCAGCACTTCGCCGATGCCGCCAGCCAACGTCACGGCCTGGCACCGCATACCCTGCAACCGGCGCAGCGGGCCATGCTGTTGCGTCACGAATGGCCAGGCAACGTACGCGAGCTGCAGAACGCGGCAGAGCGCTTCGCCCTTGGCCTGGAGCTGGCCCTGGACGGCCAGGCGCCCTCTGCCACCGACAGCGCCGAACCGGCACGTGTCGGCAACCTCAGCGAGCAGGTCGAGCAGTTCGAGCGTTCGCTGATCGCCGCCGAGTTGAACCAGCCGCACAGCTCCATGCGCAGCCTGGCCGAGGCCCTCGGCATCCCGCGTAAAACGTTGCACGACAAGTTGCGCAAGCACGGCCTGAGCTTCGCCGACGGCAACAGCCATGACGATCACGAGGAGCCGCGGCCATGACCACCGACAGCCAGTACCTGCAGGCAGTCCTGCACAGCGATATACCGCTGACACGGGAAATGGGCATGCAAGTCATCGACTGGCGCGAGCAGTGCCTGCGTCTGCAATTGCCGCTGGCGCCCAACGTCAACCACAAGAGCACCATGTTCGGCGGCAGCCTCTACTGCGCCGCCGTACTGGTCGGCTGGGGCTGGCTGCACCTGCGTCTGCGCGAGCTGGGGATCGATGACGGGCATATCGTCATTCAGGAGGGGCAGATCAGCTACCCGTTGCCCGTGACCGGTGTAGCGGTAGCACGCTGTCCGGCACCGGACGAAAAGGCCTGGGAGCGCTTCCTGACGATGTACCAGCGCCGCGGCCGGGCGCGCCTGACCCTGGAGACGATGGTGAGCAATGGGGGGAGTGAAGAGGCTGCAGTGAGATTCAGCGGGCAGTATGTGCTGCACCGCTGATCAGGCGAGGAGCGAGGCGGCTTCGGTAGTTACTGCCCGATAGCCGCTGCAATGACGTTTTGCCGCCAGGGCGCCTTGGCCGGCAGCGCCAGGAAGAACGGATTGAGCAGCGACTCCCGCGCCGGGTAGCGGAACGCCTGGCCATCCAACCCGATCACCTCGCCCCCCGCGCCTTCGACTACCCCCTGCGCCGCCGCGGTATCCCACTGCGAGGTCGGCGCCAGGCGCGGGTAGAAATCGGCAGCGCCCTCGGCCAGCAAGCAGAACTTCAGCGAGCTGCCGATATTGGCCAGTTCCAACGCGCCAACCTCGGCACCGAGCCCAGCCAGCAAGGCTTCCTGCTCGGGGCTGGTATGGCGGCGGCTGGCAACCACGGTGAAACGGCCATCGGCAGGTGGCGCGTTGCGCACGTGAATCGACCGGGGCTCTGCCTGTGGCTCTGCACGCCATGCTCCCAGATCACGACCACCGAAGTAACAGCGACCATTGGTCGGCATCGACACCGCGCCGAACACCACCTCGCCGTTCTCGATCAGGGCGATGTTGACGGTGAATTCCTCGCTGCCGGCGATGAACTCCTTGGTGCCATCAAGCGGATCGACCAGCCACCAACGCGACCAACCCTCGCGGGTGGCCAGCGGGATGTTGCAGTCTTCCTCGGACAACACCGGAATCTGCGGTGCCAGCACCTGCAGGCCGTCGGCGATGATCCGGTGGGCGGCCAGGTCGGCAGCGGTCACCGGCGAGTCATCGGCCTTGTTGGTGACTGCGACGCCAGAGCGCCAGAACGGCAGGATCGCCTCGCCCGCCAGTTGCGCCAGTTTCACCACTTCGTGCATCAGTTGCAGGTCGTTCATGCGCTCAGCAGCCCCCGCTGGATCAGCAGGTCACGGGCCAGGTACAACGCTGCCAGCGCTCGCCCTTCGCTGAATTGCGGGTGCATGGCCAGGGCCGATAGTTCGCGCAGGTTGACCTTGTCGACGCGCATCGGCTCGGGCTCATCGCCTTCCAGGCGCTCTTCGTAAAGGTCGCTGGCCAGCACCACCTGGATCTTCTGGCTCATGTAGCCGGGTGACAGCGACAGCTCGGTGAGGTGCTCCAGTTGCCGGGCACCGAAACCGGCTTCTTCCTTGAGCTCACGATCAGCGGCGGCCAGCACGTCCTCGCCCGGCTCGATCAGGCCCTTGGGCAGCGACAGCTCGTATTCGTCGGTGCCACCGCAGTACTCCTCGACCAGCACCGCATGCTCGGCGTCGAGCATTGCCACGATCATCACCGCCCCATAACCGTTGCCTCGACCGACCAGGCGCTCGTAGGTGCGCTCGTTGCCATTGGAGAAGCGCAACTGCACCGCTTCGACCCGGAACAGGCGGCTGCTGGCGACGATCTCGCGACTGAGGACGGTGGGTTTCTGGCGCATGGGTGCGGCTCCTTGGCGTGAACGGGTTACTATACCGTGGCTTGCCGACCGATCGAGAATTTCCAATGCCTGTTCTGCCCTGGTCCACCATCGATACCGTCCTGCTGGACATGGACGGCACCCTGCTCGACCTGCACTACGACAACCGCTTCTGGCTCGAACACCTGCCCCAGCGCTACGCCGAGCTGCATGGCGTAAGCCGCGCGATGGCCGAACTGGAGCTGCGACCGCTGTTCGAGCGCCATGCTGGCACCCTGAACTGGTATTGCCTGGACTTCTGGAGCCGCGAACTGCGCCTGCCGATCCGCGAACTCAAGCGCGAGATCGCCGACCTGATTGCCCTGCGTCCGGACGCCGACACCTTTCTTGCCGCCATCGGCAAGGCTGGCAAGCGCGTGGTGATGATCACCAACGCCCACCGCGACTCACTGTCGCTGAAGCTCGAGAAGGTGCAGCTTGCGCCGTATTTCGAACGGCTGATCAGCTCGCACGACTACGGCTACCCGAAAGAGAGCCCGCAGTTCTGGGATGCCCTGCGCGCCGATATCGGCTTCGAGCCCGCGCGCAGCCTGTTCATCGACGACACCCTGGCGATCCTGCGCAGTGCGCAGCGGTTCGGGGTGGGGCATCTGCTGGCAGTGCGCCAGCCCGATAGCCGGGCGGATGTGCGCGATACGCAGGAATTTGCAGCGGTCGAGGATTACCGGGAGTTGTTGCTGGGGCTTTGAGGGCCTCATCGCGGAACAAGCCCGCGATGAGCGCAACGCAGATCCTCAGTCTGGAATGCGCAGCACCTGCCCCGGATAGATCTTGTCCGGATGTGACAACAACGGCTTGTTGGCCTCGAAGATCTTCTGGTATTTGCTGGCATCGCCATACTCGGCCTTGGCGATCGCACTCAGGGTGTCGCCCTTCTTCACCGTGACGAACCGGGCCGCCTGCGCCACCGGCCCGGTGACGGTGATCTGGTCATCCACCGAAGCCACCCCGGCGATGTTGCCTGCCGCCAGGATGATCTTCTCCTTCTCCTCCTGACTCGCCACCTCGCCCTTGAGGATGACCTTGTCACCCTCTACGGTGGCCGAAATGTTCGGATTGCCCAGGCCCACGCTCTCCACGTGCTTCTTCAACTGTTCCTCGGCATTGGCATTGCCGGGGGTCAGCAGATCGATCAACTTCTCGCCGGCTTCCTTCACGAAACTGAACAGGCTCATGACGCGCTCCTTGTTGATGATTCCTCGGAACCTGAGAGTCTAGGCCAGGAATCCTTACCCCGCTCCACTGCGACCAATCGACGCGGTCTATCAGGGCATCGACCCTAGCGATTAGACGCGGCGCGCCCACAAGCCTAGGCTTGTGCAAGTAAAAAGCCGCCGGTGATCCGCCCCGATGAACAGCAAGCCTCCGGTCTGTGCGGCATCAACGCCTCTGTCACTGCCTGCCGCCAGCAACATCTACGACTACGTGCAACTCTCCGACCAGGCGAGCGACAGTACGCCCCTGGCCGAAGAAGTCGCCCTGGCGATCGTCTACAACGGCCTCAACCAGGCGGTGATGCTGGTCAGCCCGACCGATCTGGAAGATTTCGCCGTTGGCTTCAGCATTGGCAGCGGCATCGTCTCCAGCACTGAAGACATCTACGACCTGAAGCTCTCCGGCAGCGGTTCGGCGCTGTATGCCGACCTCGAGATCTCCAGCCGTGCGTTCTGGAACCTCAAGGACCAGCGCCGCCAGTTGGCCGGTACCAGCGGCTGCGGCCTGTGTGGCGTCGAGGCCCTGGAGCAGGCGTTGCCCGAACTCGAGGCTCTGCCCGGCGCGCCCCTGCCGCCGGTGGAATGGCTCAAGGACCTGCGCCAACGCATCGACGCCTTCCAGCCCCTGGGCCAGCACTGCGGCGCTGTTCATGCGGCGCTGTTCATGGACCGCCACGGCGAACTGCTGCTGGGCCGCGAAGACATCGGCCGGCACAACGCCCTCGACAAGCTGATCGGTGCCCTGCTGCGCCAGCGCATCGACACCCACGGCGGCCTGGCCATCGTCACCAGCCGCTGCAGCCTGGAGCTGATCCAGAAAGTCCTGCGTGCCGGCATCCAGACCCTGGTCAGCCTGTCGGCACCGACCGGCCTTGCCCTGCAATGGGCACGCAAGCACAACCTCAACCTCATCCATCTGCCCAAACACAGTGCACCGCGGGTATTCAGCCCAGCGGCGGAGTCGTAAAAGCCGTGACCTCCTTCGAGAAACTTCCAGACAACGCCCCCGCTTCCACCCCACGCTACAAGCCCTACCACGGCCCAGCCGGCGGCTGGGGCGCACTGCGCAGCGTGGCCAAGGCCTGGGTCGGCAGCGACAACGCGCTGAAGAACCTGCGTGCACTTCTCAAGACCAACCAGAACGGCGGCTTCGACTGCCCTGGCTGCGCCTGGGGCGACTCGCCCGAGAGCGGCATGGTCAAGTTCTGCGAGAACGGCGCCAAGGCCGTCAACTGGGAGGCCACCAAGCGTCGCGTCGACGCCGCTTTCTTCGCCCGCTACAGCGTCAGTGCCCTGCTCGAGCAGAGCGACTACTGGCTCGAGTACCAGGGCCGCCTGACAGAGCCGATGGTCTATGACCCGGCCAGCGACCGTTACCAGCCGATTGCCTGGGATGCAGCCTTCGAGCTG
>NZ_JAYFUI010000059.1:0-23284 GCF_034961125.1 Pseudomonas machongensis
AAAGGCGGCAGAAGAATAGCGATGATGATACGAATGAAGTCCATGTGAAGCTCTCCTGGGATGGTTCTCAACACAGACTAGTGCGCTTCGCTCGAGGTTCCACACTGATATCACGTCTGAAAAAAAACGCCCCGGGCCAAATACAGCTGGCCAAGGGCGATGCGCAGGAACGCGAGACGGTTCGTTGAAATTCGGTGGTCAGGCCGTCGCTTCGCGGCGAACCTGTTGGTGGGAATGCAAGCGGGCGAAGGCACGGGATAACCGCTGCAGCATTTCGTCGATATTGCCCCGGCTAACGGTCAGCGCCGGCGAGAAGCGCACTACATCCGCTTGCGGGGCATTGAGCAGCAGGCCTTCGTGCAGTGCTGCCTCGACCAGTTCCTGGGCCAGCGCTTCACGCAACTGCAACGCCCATAACAAACCCTGGCCCCGCACCTCGCCCTGCCCGTAGCGCCCCGCCAGACGGCTAAGACCCTCGCGCAGGTGCCGGCCGCTGTCCTGCACCTTCTCGAGAAAACCCGGCGCCAGCACGGTATCCAGCACCGCCAGGCCCGCCGCGCTCATCAGGGCGTTGCCGTGGTGGCTGCCCTCGAGCTCGCCCGGCGCGGCGCAGCAGGCCCTACCGCGGGCCAGCAGGGCCGCCAACGGCACCCCACCGCCCAGGCCCTTGCCCAAGGTGAGGATGTCGGCACGCACGCCGTAGGTCTGTTCGGCCAGCAGCGCGCCACAACGGCCGATACCGGTCTGCACTTCGTCGAGAATCAACAGGATGCCCAGCTCGCGGCAGAGCTTTTCGACTCCCTGCAGGTATTCACGTGTCGCCGGAATCACGCCGGCTTCGCCCTGGATCGGCTCAAGCATGATCGCCACGGTGCGCGAGTCGACCTCGGCATGCAGCGCAGCCAGGTCGTTGAACGGCACCTTGCTGAAGCCTGGCAATCCCGGTTCGCAGCGGTTGCACGGCAGCGGGTCGGACGCCGACAGCGCGCCAAGGCTGCGGCCATGGCAGGCCTGGCTGGCCGTGATGATGTGATAGGCACCGCCGCGATGCAGCTGGCCCCATTTGCGAGCAAGCTTGATTGCGCCCTCGCAAGCCTCGGCGCCACTGTTGAGCAGGTACGCCTGGTCGCTGCCGGTGCTTTGGCACAAGCGCCCGGCCAACGCCAGCAGCGCCGAGCTGTGAAAGCCCGCGCCCGGATTGATCAGGGCCTGCGCCTGGCTGCCGAGGGCCCTGGCCAGCACTTCAGGGCTGTGCCCGAGGCTGTTGACCGCGCAGCCCTGGGTGAAGTCCAGGTACGCATGCCCCTGGTCGTCCCACAACCACGAACCCTGGCCCCGCACGAACACCTGAGGTGCGCGCTCGCGGCCAGGCATCAGCCACTCGCGGGACAACGGCGAGGGCCGCGCCTCATGCGTCGGGCTCTGCACGGGCCCGGCAACGGCCGCAGCCGAACGACGCAGCTTGAACAGGTTCATGATGACTCCAAGGCAATCACGGGGACGGCAAGGCGCCCCGGTCTTCGCCTGAGGTCGGATATTTTGCCTTGCCTATCAAAAGTGTTTCTCATCCGGGGCAACAATGAACCGGGCGGATCGCTTCAGCCCTCCGGAATACGGCGATAGACTAGGCGTACCGGCGCTTCGCGGCCATTTCGATTTTTCAGCTTTTTCGATAAGTATTTCTTATGGATTTTCGCCAACTGCGTTATTTCGTCGCGGTCTATGAAGAAGGTCATGTGGGGCGGGCTGCAGAGCGTCTGTCACTGTCGCAACCGGCACTGTCGCAACAGATTCGCCAGCTTGAGCACAGCCTTGACCTGAACCTGTTCGAGCGCAGCAACAAACGCCTGCTACCAACCCTCGCCGCGCACACCCTCTACAACCATGCATTGCCCCTGCTCGACGGGCTGCAGCGCGCCCAGGAAGCCATGCAGGGGTTCAAGGGCCAGTCCTTGCGTACCTTGGCCATCGGTGTGCTGCAGACCGTACGCCCGAGCCTGGTGCCGCGGCTGCTGGAGAAACTGCGCAAGGCCCAGCCACACCTGGTCGTGCAGATCTACGAACTGTCAGGGCTGGAAATCGAGCGGCGGCTACTCAATGGCAGCCTGGATATCGGCATCAGCTACCTGCCGCCACGTCAGCCTGGGCTGCACGGGCTGTTGTTGTACGAAGATGAACTGCAGCTTGTCATCCCCAATACGCATCCATTGAAAGACTTCAAGAAGGTCTCGATCAGACAAGCCGCCGAACTGCCGCTGCTGATGCTGGGGGAGGAATTTCAGATCCGGCAGATCTGGAAGGCCCAACTGGCCAACCTCGGGCGCAGGCCGCAGGTGCAGGCAGAGATGAACAACATGGGGGGGATTCTCGACAGCCTGGCCAATACCGCCCTGGCGACCATCCTTCCGGGGCGGGCCAAGGAAGCGGCCGAAGACGATCAGGCACTGCTGTGGAAACCCCTGAGCGAGCCGCGGGTCCCGCTCAAGGTGGGCCTGGTGTTTCGCGATGCCCAGCGCCAGCAGGCGTCGGTGGAATTGCTGCGCACCCTGCTTGAGGAGGAGAGCGATCCCCGCCAGGCTGGCGTGCCGACACGGGATGGGCGCGGCGCATAAAAACGCCAGGCAAAGAAAACCCCGCCGAGGCGGGGTTCTCCAGACTGTTTCCCTGACATCCTTATCGTCCCACCATCCTGGCGGGAAATCCTACGTGTCCCTGTTCTGTCCTTTGCGCTTCCTGCGCTCCGTCCATGTAAGAAAGATTAACCGTGGATCCAATCTTAGGAAAGAGGAGAAAAGTCACCACGTAATGTAGGAAAAAGCTTACAAGGCCGAGGTTTTCAGAACGTCCTGTTTGCACTCGAAAACCCCGGCCCCTCGATCAGAATTGCGCGGCATCCAGCAGGTACAACGATTCGCTGCCCGCCTTCACCGATGCCACCAACGAATCCAGCCTTGGCAGCAGGCGGGCGAAGTAGAAGCGCGCCGTCCCGAGCTTCGCACCATAGAAGGCCTCGTCGCCCTCGCCCACCTGCGCAGCACGGGCCATCAGTGCCCACATGTAGCCATAGGCCACGTAACCGAACGCATGCAGGTACTCGACCGAGGCGGCCCCAATTTCGTTGGGGTTGCCTTTCGCCTGCTCCAGCACCCACTCGGTCAAGCCGTCGAGCTGATCCAGCGCAGCACCCAGCGGCCGCGTGAACTCGTCGTCGGCAGCGCCGAGGAACTGGCGGATCTCGTCAGCGAACAGACGGTAGTACGCGCCGCCGCTGGCTACCACCTTGCGCCCCATCAGGTCCAGGGCCTGGATGCCATTGGTTCCCTCGTAGATCTGCGTGATGCGCACATCGCGCACCAACTGCTCCTGGCCCCATTCGCGAATGTAGCCGTGTCCACCGAACACCTGCTGGCCATGTACGGTGCACTCCAGGCCGAGGTCGGTGAGGAAGGCCTTGGCCACCGGCGTCAGCAAGGCCACCAGTTCCTCGCTGCGTTTGCGGGTAGCGGCGTCTTCGCTGAACTTGGCGCTGTCCAGTTGCATGGCGACATAGGTGGAAAACGCCCGACCGCCTTCGATCAACGCTTTCATGGTAAGCAGCATGCGGCGCACGTCGGGGTGGACGATGATCGGGTCGGCGACCTTGTCCTTGGCTTGCGGGCCCGTCGGTGCACGGCTCTGCAAGCGGTCGCGGGCGTATTCGACGGCATTCTGGTAGGAGCGCTCGGCCGACGCCAGGCCTTGGATACCGACACCCAGACGCTCGTAGTTCATCATGGTGAACATCGCCGCCAGGCCTTTGTTCGGCTCACCGACGATATAGCCGATTGCCTCGTCGAAGTTCATCACGCAGGTGGCCGAAGCCTGGATGCCCATCTTGTGTTCGATCGAGCCACAGGTGGCCGGGTTGCGCGCACCCAGGCTGCCATCGTCGTTGACCAGGAACTTGGGCACCAGGAACAGCGAGATGCCTTTCGGACCAGCCGGCGCGTCCGGCAGCTTGGCCAGCACGAGGTGGATGATGTTTTCGGTCAGGTCGTGCTCGCCACCGGTGATGAAGATCTTGGTGCCGCTGACCTTGTAGCTGCCGTCGGCCTGCGGCTCGGCCTTGGTGCGGATGATGCCCAGGTCGGTGCCGGCATGGGGCTCGGTGAGGCACATGGAGCCGGCCCAGACGCCGGCGTACATGTTCGGCAGATACTTTTCCTTCAACGCTTCGCTGGCGTGGGCGTTGATCGACAGGCAGGCACCTGCGGTGAGCATCGGATACAGCCCGAACGACAGGCTCGAAGCGTTGACCATTTCCTCGACCTGGGCCGAGATGGCCTTGGGCATGCCCATGCCACCAAACAGCGGATCCCCGCCGACACCGACCCAGCCGCCTTCGGCGTAGGTCTGGTAAGCCTCGATGAACCCGGCCGGGGTGCGGACCGCGCCGTTGTCCCAGTGGCAGCCTTCTTCATCCGCGGCGCGGCTCAGGGGCGCAATGCTCTTGCTGGTGACCTTGCCTGCCTCTTCCAGCACGGCCAGGGCAGTTTCGGCGTCGACAACCTCAGCCAGCCCCGGCAACTGGGACCAGAGATCGGCAACCTTGAAGACTTCATTGAGTACGAAGCGCATATCGCGCAGGGGCGCTTTATAGTCGGCCATGACAACCTCTCGCTAGCAGAGTCGGGGGCGGCCGCCATGGGCCGCACACTGGGTTGGAAGCAGTGTAACCGAACAACTTTTACGAGACATAGGGTCATCACGCGACCATATGGTCAACTATAGTCACGCCGTGCGAACTGCCCCGCGCCGTGCAGTTTGCCCCTGCTGCATGACGCAGTTACGACCCGCAGCCTTGGCGCTGTAGAGCGCCTGGTCAGCGGATTTGAGCACTTCTTCCGGGTTTCGGTGCTCCGGTAGGCGCTCGGCGACGCCGATACTGATGGTCACCGACACTGTGTTGCCCGCCGAACCTGCACGGCGCTGACGCCCGGTGGAATCATCCTGTGGGCGGCTGTTCTGGTCGCGTAGCTGGATGGCGTAGTTGGCGATCATCTCGCGCACCGCTTCCAGGTGCGGCAGGCATTCTTCGGCGGTCTGCCCGGCGAATACCAGGGCGAACTCCTCACCACCATAGCGATAGGCGCGCCCGCCCCCGGTCACCTTCGACAGGCGGCTGGCGACCAGGCGCAACACTTGGTCGCCGACATCGTGGCCATGGGTGTCATTGAATTTCTTGAAGTGATCCACGTCGGTCATGGCGATCACATAACTGCGGCCCAGGCGCTGCATGCGTTCGTTCAGCGCGCGGCGGCCAGGAAGGCCGGTCAGTTCGTCGCGAAACGCCATCTGGTACGCCTCGTGGGAGACGGCTGCGGCGATCATCAGCATCACCTGGCTGCACATGATGTTCAGGGTGAAGGGCAGGATGAACGTCTGCGGCAGCATCCAGAAGATCCCCACCAGGCCGGTGATCTGCGCGGCGTGCAACGGCCGGGGCTCGCGCAGGTACTGCACCACCAGCAGGATGAATACACCCAGGAATAATGGGTAGGCCAGCTGAATCAGGCTCATCCACTGCCCATGCAGCGACGGCCAGCGGATCTCTGCCAGCCACGTCAGCAACGTCTGTGGGTAACTCTGCTCCAGCGCCAGGGTCACGCTGCCAACCGCGAACAGCACGGCGAAGCGGGCAAGCATGTCCTGGGCCAGGTGGGTGCGTTCCTGCCAGGCGCCGAACAGGCCGAACAGTGCTGGCAGCAGCAGGCACACGAGGTGGAACACCACTGCAGCGTCTTCGCGGACCTTGCCATGATCGCGGTAGTAATCGGTCTGGGTATCGAGCAGGAAGTAGGCGATGTACACCGTGACCATCAGGAACAATTCGCGCTGGCGGCGGTACACCGCACAGTAGGCACCGCCGAGCAGCAGCACCAGGGTAGGTAATACGTTGAACAGGGACGTGAAGAACACGCTCAGGTCCCTGACATACGCCGCCGCAAGCCCCGACACCAGCAGCAGGATCGAAGGCAGAAAGTGGCTGGCGCGAACAGCGGATAGACGAAACAAGGGCAATCTCCGACCCGGCAGATCAATAATGGCATTGTGCCCCTACTTCATCGGCAGCGCACATGAATAGATGAATACAACGAAGGGTTTAACGGCAGGCGGGGGGCGAGTCTTGAGGTTTTCTCGTTACCGGATGCAACGAGAGCAGGCAAAAAAAACGCCTGCCGATAATGGCAGGCGTTTTTCCGTACAGCGTCGGGGGTCAGATCGACAGACCGAAGTCTTCTTCTTTCATCGCCATCAGGTTGTTGGCACCCGACAGGATGGCCGCCACATGCGTGCGAGTACGCGGCAGGATGCGCTGGAAGTAGAAGCGCGCGGTCTGCAGCTTGGCAGTGTAGAACGCCTCTTCAGCGGTGCCGGCCGCCAGCTTCTCGGCAGCCAGGCGGGCGATGTCGGCCCAGAAGTAGGCCAGGCACGCGTAGCCGGAGTACATCAGGTAGTCCACGGACGCGGCACCGACTTCCTCACGGTCTTTCATGGCGGCCATGCCGATCTTCATGGTCAGCTCGCCCCACTCCTTGTTCAGCGCAGCCAGCGGCTCGACGAATTCCTTGGTGGCTTCGTTGCCTTCCTGACCTTGGCAGAACTTGTGGACGATCTTGGTGAAGCCCTTGAGCGCCTCGCCCTGGGTCATCAGCACCTTGCGGCCCAACAGGTCGAGGGCCTGGATGCCGGTGGTGCCTTCGTACAGCATCGAGATGCGGCTGTCGCGCACGTTCTGCTCCATGCCCCACTCGGCAATGAAACCGTGGCCACCGTAGATCTGCACGCCATGGTTGGCGGCCTCGAAACCGACTTCGGTCATGAATGCCTTGGCGATCGGGGTCAGGAAAGCCAGCAGTGCATCGGCCTTCTTGCGCTCCTCCTCGTCCTGGCTGTACTTGACGATGTCCACCTGCTTGGCGGTGAAGTAAACCATTGCGCGATTGCCTTCGGCGAAGGCTTTCATGGTCAGCAGCATGCGGCGCACGTCCGGGTGGACGATGATCGGGTCAGCGGCCTTGTCCGGTGCTTTCGGGCCGGTCAGGGAGCGCATCTGCAGACGATCGCGGGCATATTTCAGGCCACCCTGGAAGGCCACTTCGGCGTGAGCCAGGCCTTGCAGTGCTGTCCCCAGGCGCGCGGTGTTCATGAAGGTGAACATGCAGTTCAGGCCCTTGTTGGCCGGGCCGATCAGGTAGCCGGTGGCCGCGTCGAAGTTCATCACGCAGGTGGCGTTACCATGGATGCCCATCTTGTGCTCGAGGGAACCGCAGCTCACGCCGTTGCGCTCGCCTACACCGCCTTCGGCGTTCGGCAGGAACTTGGGCACGATGAACAGCGAGATGCCCTTGGTGCCGGCCGGAGCATCGGGCAGGCGCGCCAGCACGATGTGGACGATGTTGTCGGCCATGTCGTGCTCACCGGCCGAGATGAAGATCTTGGTGCCGGATACCTTGTAGCTGCCGTCGGCCTGCGGCTCGGCCTTGGTGCGCAGCATGCCCAGGTCGGTGCCGCAGTGCGGCTCGGTCAGGCACATGGTGCCGGTCCATTCGCCGGACACCAGCTTGGTCAGGTAGGTTTCCTGTTGCTCGGGGGTCCCGTGCTCGGAGATGGTGTTCATCGCGCCGTGGGACAGGCCTGGGTACATGCCCCAGGACCAGTTCGACTCGCCGACCATCTCGCTCAGGGTCAGGCCCAGCGACTCTGGCAGGCCTTGGCCGCCGTGCTCGACGTCATGGGCCAGGCTCGGCCAGCCGCCTTCGACGAACTGCTTGTAGGCTTCCTTGAAGCCGGTCGGGGTCTTCACGCCCGACTCGCTCCAGGTGCAGCCTTCCAGGTCGCCGACACGGTTCAGCGGGGCCAGCACCTGCTCACAGAACTTGGCACCTTCCTCGAGGATCGCATCGACCATGTCCGGTGTAGCATCCTGGCAACCCGGCAGGCTCTGATAGTGCGCTTCATAGCCGAGCAGCTCGTCACGGACGAAGCGAATATCACGCAAGGGGGCTTTGTATTCAGGCATGGCGATGAACCTCTGGGCTGAGTTCGTTGGGGAGACCGCAGGTACCGACCAGCTCTTGGCGGCTTTCGGTCAAACAGTTGTTTGAAACTTACGTTTAGCTCAGGGCAATGTCAAGAAGGGACGATAGTGCCAATTCGGTCGCGAACGACGGCGTTTCTGCCAGCGCTTGATTCATCGGCCCAATGCGCCTGTGGGAGCGGGTTTACCCGCGAACAAACCAGGCACACTTGCGTGGCTTGGTTGATTCGCGGGTAAACCCGCTCCCACAGGTACTTGGCCGACGGTTATGCAGTCAGGCGTAGGTATCGATGAACCGACCGAGCATTTCGTCGGAGGCCTTGGCGACTTTCCCGCCCAGTTCGACTTCGTGCTTGCCCAGGGCGAGCTGCACGGTACTGGTGGCCAGGTCTTGCTGCTGGCTGCGGTCTACACCCCGCAGGCGCTCGGCCTGATAGCTGGTGGACTGGCTGGCGCCTGCACGCTCGACGCCATTGCTGGCGATCTGGCTGGCGGCCTGGTCGACGCGGTTCTGCCCGTTCTGGATGGCGCCGAGGCCTGCGTAGAAAGCAGAGCTGCCGGTGATTTCCATATCAGGACTCCACAAGACTGGGTGAGGGAAGAGAGCTCAATTAAAACAGCCCGCAAGGAAAATTACCCGTTTAAATCCTTAATGGCCCAGTGCCAGCTAATAGAATCAGGGCATTTTTCGTAACCGGATGTTCACCACGCGGTCATTCAAGCAAGTCCAGGTCCAGATGCCCGGCCACCGCCTCGGCTCCGGCAGGCTTCAACCACGGCACCCGCCCCAGGCATGGCGCCGGTAGACGCTCGGCGAGGCTTGCCAGGTTCTCCTCAAGCCGCGAAGTCCGTGGATCGACGATATTGGCCACCCACCCCGCCAGTTGCAGCCCATCGCGGGCGATGGCCTCGGCACTGAGCAGTGCATGATTGATGCAACCCAGGCGCACCCCTACCACCAGGATCACCGGCAGCTTCAAGGCAACCGCCAGGTCGGACAGGTTGGCATGATCGGACAACGGCACCCGCCAGCCACCCGCCCCCTCGATCAGGGTGAAGTCGGCGCCGTGCGCCAGTATCTGCTGCATGGCGTCACGCAGTGTCGGCACGCTCAATGCCACGCCGGCCTCTCGCGCGGCCACATGCGGGGCGATGGCCGGTTCGAAGGCGAAGGGATTGACCTGCTCATAGGGCAGCTTGATCGAGCTTTCGTCGATCAGCGCCAGCGCATCACTGTTGCGCAGCCCCTTGGGGCTGACCGTGCATCCGGACGCCACAGGCTTGGCAGCCAGCGTGCTACGCCCAAGGTTATGTGCTGCACGCAACAGCCCGGTGGCGATGGTGGTCTTGCCGACATCGGTGTCGGTACCGGCGATGAAATAGGCCTGGCTCATGTCACTCCTCTTCGCCTCTGCGCAACACCCCATAGACCACCTGATAGGTGGCAGGCAGACCTTGGTCGTCACGGAACTGCTCATAGGCCTGCAGCAGCCCCTGCATGCGTGCACGCCCGGTCAGGCCCGACGGGCGCCCGGGATTCAGGTTGTGCGCACCCAGCGCCTTGAGTTCGTGGGTCAGGCTGCGCACATCCGGGTAGTGCAGTACGTGGGGCAGGCGCTCCAGCCCGAGCAGGGTCAGGCCGCTGTCGGCGCACAGGCGCTGGTAATCCTCGAAACCCCGGAAACGATTGACATGCACCAGCCCATCCACTGCCTGCCAGCTGGCACGCAACTCCTCCAGCGTGCCGACACACAGGCTGCTGAACGCCAGCACTCCGCCCGGTCGCAACACGCGCCGGGCTTCGGCCAGCACGCTGGAGAACTGGTCGCACCATTGCACTGCCAGGCTGGAGAACACCAGGTCGAAGGCACCATCGCGCAGCGGCAGGCGCTCGGCATCACCGGCCACATGATGATGCGCCCCACCCTGCTCGCGGGCATGGCTCAACATGCCTTCGGCGATGTCCACCGCCACGCCATGGGCAGCCTCGAAGCGCGCAGCCAGGGCGCGACTGAAATGGCCTGTGCCGCTGCCCAGGTCGAGCCAGCGGGTCGGCGCCATCGACGCCGGCAAGCGCGCGAGCAAAGCGTCACCCACCGCGCGCTGCAGGGCTGCGACGCTGTCATAGCTGGCCGCCGCGCGGGAGAACGAGGCCGCCACCTGGCGCTTGTCCGGCAGGGCGCCGGGCAGGATCGGGCGGGAAAGATCAGTCATCACCACTCTCATGCAAGAAACTCTTGATACCCGCCGCCAGCTCCTGTGGGTACTCCAGCAGGAACGCGTGGGAACTGTCTTCGACCAGGCCGACTTCAACATCCGGCAGCAGCTCGCTGAGGGCCTTGGCCGCATCCGCCGGCACCAGTGCATCGCTGCCAGCGAACAGGTGCAACTGTGGGCCGCCGTACTGCTCGAGCGCCTGGCGGGTATCCAGCTTGGCCAGCACCTGCAGGCCGGTGGCCAGGTACAAGGGATCGGTGTCCGGCACGCCTACGCCGAGCTGGCGCAGCAAGGTGCGGGGTTGCTGCGCGCCGTCGCTGCACAACGTGCGAAATCGCTTGAGGGTGACCTGGGTGTGGCTGCGACAACCATCGAGAAAGGTGCCGAAAGTGTCTTCTGCCATGCCGTGGGGCCAGTCGGGGCGGGCCACGAAACTCGGATTGCTGGCCAGCGTCAGCAGGCCGCAGCAATGGTCGCCACGCTTGTGCGCCAAGGCGCTGGCAAGCATGCCGCCCAACGACCAGCCACCCAGCCAGACATCCGTCGGCAGCTTGCGGTCGAGGTGATCAACCCAGGCCTGGACGTCAGCATCAGGCAGCTCCGGCAACGCTGCCAGGTCGACCTGCAGGCGTGGATCCTGCGCCCGCAGGCTGGCAGCCAGGGGTTCCAGTGAAGCGGTGCCCAGCCCCCAGCCGGGCAAAAGGATCAGTCGGTTACGCATCGGCGGACTCCAGCTGTGCATGACACTCGGCCAATGCATTCAACAATAGCTGGACCTGCGCCTCGCTGTGCGCGGCGCTCAAGGTTACGCGCAGGCGCGCACTGCCGACCGGTACGGTTGGTGGGCGGATCGCGGTGACCAGCAGACCCCGCGCGCGCAGCATCTTCGACAGCGTCAATGCCCGCGCCGCATCGCCGACCAGGATCGGCTGGATCGCGGTCGGGCTGTCCATCAACGCCAGGCCGATCTGCTGCGCGCCCTGGCGGAACTGGCGGATCAATGCGCCAAGGTGCTCGCGCCGCCAGCGTTCGTCACGCAGCAGTTGCAGGCTTTTCAGCGTTGCACAGGCCAGTGCCGGCGGCTGACTGGTGGTGTAGATATAAGGACGGGCGAACTGCACCAGCGCCTCGATCAGGTCATCGCTGCCCGCGACGAACGCGCCGGCAGTACCGCAGGCCTTGCCGAGCGTGCCGATCAGCACCGGCACCTGATCGATGCCCAACCCGAAGTGCTCGACGATACCGCCACCATTGGCGCCCAGCGTGCCGAAACCATGGGCATCGTCGACCATCAGCCAGGCGCCGTGTGGACGCGCCACCGTCGCCAGGGCGGGCAGGTCGGCAAGATCACCGTCCATGCTGAACACGCCATCGGTGACCACCAGCGTGTCACCGACCGCTTTATCCAGGCGACTCGCCAGGCTGGCCGGATCGTTGTGCAGGTAGCGGCTGAAGCGGGCGCCGCTGAGCAGCCCGCCGTCGAGCAACGAGGCATGGTTGAGACGATCCTGCAGCACCGTATCGCCCTGCCCCACCAGCGCGGTGATGGCGCCGAGGTTGGCCATGTAGCCGGTGGTGAACAGCAGCGCACGCGGGCGTCCGGTCAACTCGGCGATGGCCTCTTCGACCTCGTGGTGCGCAGTACTGTGGCCGACCACCAGGTGCGAGGCACCGCCACCGACACCCCAGCGCTCGGCACCGGCACGCCAGGCGGCGATCACTTCCGGGTGATTGGCCAGCCCGAGATAGTCGTTGCTGCAGAACGCCAGCAGACGCTGCCCGTCGACCACCACCTCCGGGCCTTGCGGGCTTTGCAACAGGGGGCGGCGCCGATACAGGTCCGCGGCGCGCCGTTCGGCCAGGCGCGCCGCCAGATCGAAGGCCATGATCAGACCGAAGCGGCGTCGTAGAACATTTCGCTGCTGCGCTGCTCGACCAGCGCCTGCTCGATGGCCGCCTGGTGCACTTCGTCGGCGTGCTCCTCACGCTCTTCGGGCTTGATGCCCAGACGCGCGAACAGCTGCATGTCCTTGTCTGCCTGCGGGTTGGCGGTGGTCAGCAGTTTCTCGCCGTAGAAGATCGAGTTGGCGCCAGCCATGAAGGCCAGGGCCTGCATCTGCTCGTTCATCTGTTCACGACCAGCAGACAGGCGCACGTGCGACTTGGGCATGAGGATCCGCGCGACCGCGAGCATGCGGATGAAATCGAACGGATCGACGTCTTCTGCGTTGGCCAGCGGCGTACCGGCAACCTTCACCAGCATGTTGATCGGCACCGACTCCGGGTGCTCGGGCAGGTTGGCGAGCTGGATCAGCAGGCCTGCGCGGTCGTCCAGCGACTCGCCCATGCCGAGAATGCCGCCGGAGCAGATCTTCATCCCGGCATCGCGTACGTAGGCAAGGGTCTGCAGGCGCTCGCTGTAGGTGCGGGTGGTGATGATGCTGGTGTAGAAGTCCGGCGAGGTATCGAGGTTGTGGTTGTAGTAGTCCAGACCCGCCTGGGCGAGTGCCTGGGTCTGGTCCTGATCGAGCTTGCCGAGGGTCATGCAGGTTTCCAGGCCCATGGCCTTGACCCCTTTGACCATCTCCAGCACGTAGGGCATATCCTTGGCGGAGGGGTGCTTCCAGGCGGCGCCCATGCAGAAGCGAGTCGAGCCGATGGCCTTGGCCCGGGCAGCCTCTTCCAGCACCTTCTGCACTTCCATCAACTTCTGTTTTTCCAGCCCGGTGTTGTAGTGGCCGGACTGCGGACAATATTTGCAATCTTCGGGGCAGGCACCGGTCTTGATCGACAGCAGCGTCGAGACCTGCACGCGGTTCGGGTCGAAGTGCGCGCGATGCACGGTCTGCGCCTGGAACAACAGGTCGTTGAATGGCTGCTCGAACAGCGCCCTGACCTCGGCCAGGGACCAGTCGTGACGTGTTGTTGCATTTGTGCTGGCGCTCATCGGCGTTTCCTTATCTAGGCTCTGACAGGCGCCGGGACAGGAAAGCCCGCCAGCGCTTCACGGATAGCTCGCATAGTCAGGGAAGGCCCATGCACTGTCAACCAAACATAAAAACACTGGTTTACAACTGGCTAAATATTAAACAGACCTGTTTGCTCTGCGATGAGCCTGCGCAACAGGCATACCCCTTGTGCCCGGCCTGCGAGCATGAGTTGCCGTGGCTCGACGACCAGTGCACGCGCTGTGCGCTGCCCTTGCCGATGCGGGCATTGACCTGTGGCCAGTGCAGCCGCAGGCCACCGCCGTTCGAACGGGTCATTGCGCCGTGGCATTACGGGTATCCGCTGGACGCTGCGATCAGCCGCTTCAAGCACCGCAGCCAGTGGCCGTTGGGGCGGTTGCTAGCAGATCTGTTGGCGCAGGCCCTGCAGCACCGCTATGACGAAGGCCTGACAAAACCCGACCAGCTGTTGCCCGTGCCACTGGCTGCACGTCGACTGCGCCAACGCGGCTTCAACCAGGCCGCCATGCTCGCACGCTGGCTGTCGAGCCAGTTGCACATCCCCTGCGACGAGCGCGTGCTGCTGCGCCCACGGGACACCGCGGCGCAGCAGACTCTCGACGCCAAAGCGCGCTGGCGCAACTTGCGCCAGGCCTTCACCGTCGCACCGCACGCCACGCTCGACGGGCGCCATGTGGCCCTGGTCGACGACGTGCTGACCACCGGTGCCACTGCCCGAGCGCTGGCGAGCCTGCTGCGCAAGGCCGGGGCGCGCCGGGTCGATGTGTATTGCCTGGCACGCACGCCCAGGCCTGGGCAGGGTTGACTAGACTCGGTCTCGAAGGCACTTTCGCCGCATCACACCGCCGGTAACCTGCCCAATGTCCTTGCCCACCCTGCTTGCCCAGCACATCTTCCGTCGTCCGCAGCGCATCGCCCTGCTGCAGCACATCGCTGAACAAGGCTCGATCACCCGCGCCGCCAAGGCGGCAGGGATCAGCTACAAGAGCGCCTGGGATGCCATCGACGAGCTCAACAACCTCGCCGCGCAGCCGTTGGTCGAGCGCAGTGCCGGCGGGCGTGGCGGTGGCGGTGCCAAGCTGTCGACGGAGGGCGCAAGGGTCTTGCGCCTGTATCAGCGCATCCAAGCGTTGCAGAGCGAAATCCTCGAATCCACCGAAGAACACAGCGACCTCGACCTGCTCGGCCGCCTGATGCTGCGCACCAGCGCTCGCAATCAGTTGCGCGGGCAGATCAGCGGGCTGCGCCGCGAGGGGCGTTACGACAGGGTCAGCCTGGCACTGGGCAGCGGGCTGGAAATCGATGCGCTGATCACACCGGACAGTACCGAACGGCTGGAGCTGGCGCTGGGAAGCACGGTGGTGGCCCTGCTCAAGGCCGGATGGGTGAAAGTGCTGGCTGACGGTGATCAGCCGGACGCCGAGAGCAATTGCCTGCACGCCCAGGTAGAAGAAGTACTGGCCAATGAAGGCGGCAGCAGTGAAATGCGGCTGGCGCTGGAGAACGGACAGACGCTGTGCGCCTTTGCCGAACCGCAATGGCTGCAGCAGCAGGCAGTCGCGGCAGGCAGCAAGGTGCGAGCGCAGTTTCATCCTTCGTTCGTGCTGCTGGGGGTGCCGGTGTAGCGCAATGCGTTAGAGCGGGCTCACACCGCGATCACCCGAAGCGGCTACCTGGCAGGCGACGTGATGGGCCTGGAGCATTGTAGTGGCTGGTTGACGGCTGCTTCGCGCCCAATCGCGGGACGAGCCCGCTCCCACAGGAATGCTGGGAGCTTTGGCACCTGAAGCCGCCATGGAATGCGTTACCATGCCGCGCATGCATTCCCCTGCCGGAGCTCCCATGTCCCACCCCTTCGATACCCTCACCCCCGACCTGGTCCTGGACGCTGTCGAAAGCCTGGGCTTTCTCAGCGATGCCCGGGTGCTGGCGCTCAACAGTTATGAGAACCGCGTCTATCAGGTGGGTATCGAAGGTGAACAACCGCTGATCGCCAAGTTCTACCGCCCCGGGCGCTGGAGCGATGCAGCCATCCTCGAGGAACACAGCTTCAGCTTCGAACTGGCCGAGCACGAGGTGCCGGTCGTCGCCCCGCTTCAGCATGAAGGTCGCAGCCTGTTCGAGCACCAGGGCTTTCGCTTCACCTTGTTCCCCCGCCGCGGCGGCCATGCGCCCGAACCTGGCAACCTCGATCAGCTGTATCGCCTGGGGCAATTGCTCGGACGCCTGCATGCCGTCGGCGCCACGCGCCCCTTCGAGCATCGCGAAACGCTGGCTGTGGACAACTTTGGCCATGCCTCGCTCAAGACCCTGCTCGACGGCGACTTCGTCCCGCGCGAGTTGCTGCCGGCGTTCGAATCCGTGGCCCGCGACCTGCTCAAGCGGGTCGAGGATATCTACCAACGCACGCCCTTCGAGGCGATCCGCCTGCATGGCGACTGTCACGCTGGCAACCTGATGCACCGCGACGACGTCTACCACGTCGTCGATCTCGACGACTGCCGCATGGGGCCGGCAGTGCAGGACCTGTGGATGATGCTGGCCGGCAGCCGCGAAGAGCGCCTGACGCAGTTGGCCGAACTGATCGACGGATACAACGAGTTCCACGATTTCGACCCGCGCCAACTGGCGCTGATCGAGCCGCTGCGCGCCTTGCGCCAGTTGCATCACAGCGCCTGGCTGGCACGGCGCTGGGACGACCCCGCGTTCCCGCGCAGCTTCCCTTGGTTCGGCCAGCCGCGTTACTGGGGCGACCAGATCCTGGCCCTGCGCGAGCAGATGGCCGCACTGGATGAAGCGCCACTCAAATTGTTCTAGTTGCAGGGCGCCAGCTGTCTACAATAGGCGCCGCGATATCAGCTGCCAAAGCAAGGAATCTGCATGCACGCCGCAAACCCGCAGCGCGGGTACATCCTGGGCCTCAGCGCCTACATCATCTGGGGGCTGTTCCCCCTCTACTTCAAAGCCATCCAGAGCGTCCCGGCGGTGGAGATCATCGTCCACCGGGTGCTCTGGTCGGCACTGTTCGGCTCGTTGCTGCTACTGGTGTGGAAGCACCCAGGCTGGTGGCGCGAGCTGCGCGACAACCCGCGGCGCCTGGCGATTCTGGCCCTGAGCGGCACACTGATCGCAGGCAACTGGCTGACCTACGTGTGGGCCGTGAACAACGGTCGCATGCTCGAGGCCAGCCTGGGTTACTACATCAACCCACTGGTCAACGTGCTGCTGGGCATGCTTCTGCTGGGCGAACGCCTGCGCCGCCTGCAATGGCTGGCGGTCGGGTTGGCCGCAGCGGGGGTGGCGCAACAGGTGTGGCAGGTCGGTGGCCTGCCCTGGGTATCGCTGGGGCTGGCGCTGTCGTTCGGTTTCTATGGCCTGATCCGCAAGCAGGCGCCGGTGGCGGCGCTGCCGGGGTTGGTGGTGGAGACCTGGATGCTGGTGCCGTTGGCACTGGGCTGGCTGCTGCTGCACCCGCAAGCCAACAGCGCCAACCTCGCGTTCTTCAGCAGCAGCGAAGCGTTGTGGTTGATGGCTGCGGGGCCGGTCACGCTGGTGCCGCTGGTGTGCTTCAACGCCGCCGCGCGCCACCTGCCCTACACCACCCTGGGCTTCCTGCAATACCTGGCGCCGACCCTGGTGCTGTTGCAGGCGGTGCTGCTGTTCGACGAGCACCTGTCCTCGAGTACCCTGATCGCCTTCATGTTCATCTGGGCTGGCCTGGCGATCTACAGCGTCGATGCCTGGCTGAGCCTGCGCAAACGCGCCTGATCAAAAAACAGTCAAACTTCTACAGGCCACGTATCACGTGGCCTGTGGCAAGGTCTCCAGAGGTTATCCACACCCTGATCCCCGCGCTTTGTGCACAAGCCCCTGAAATATGGACATTTTTTGCACAATCCGCTGCAGCCCGCGATCTATCGGGGCTGGCCTGGAGTACCCTCAGGTTATCCACAGGGGCTTCCCCGTTAAATCGGGATAACCCGCTATTCCTCCGGCCTGAGCTTCAACTCCACCATCAGGTCATCGGCGAGGCTTTCGAGCTTCTGCTGCAGGTCATCCAGCGACAAGGTCAGCGGCAATGCCAGTAAGGCATCGGCGTGGAACAGTGGCTCGCTGCTCATCGGTGCCGGGCGTACTTCGGTGCTCAAGCGCTCGAGGTTGACCCCCTGCTCCGCCAGCAACCGGGTGATATCACGAACGATCCCGGGGCGGTCATTGCCCACCAGCTCCATCGCGATCGGTTTCCAGGTGCAGGACGGTTCGATGCCGCTCTCGGCAATCAGCACGCGGATCCCATGGTCGCCCAGCTTCTGCAGTGACTCGACCAGCTCGTCATAGTTTTCCGCCGGCACCGCCACCCGCAGGATCCCGGCGAACTGCCCGGCCATGCGCGACATGCGGCTTTCCAGCCAGTTACCGCTGTGATCGGAGATGCACTGGGCGATGCGTTCGACCTGTCCGGCCTTGTCAGGGGCGATCACGGTGAGTACAAGATGATCCACGGGCCACTCCTCTACCTGCTCTTACAAGGGCATCGAATCAGTATAGGCAAGGCGCGGCAACCTGCCGCAGGGCAGACCGAGCAACAAATCGTGTACCGTTTAGAGATTTATCTGGAACAATCCACACGTTTTTTGCGAACATACTGTCTCCCAGCGTGACCCCATGCGACCAACGGGTCGCACAACGACGCTTTTAGTCTGATGTTCACTCGCCTACTGCATCATGTAGTATGCGCCAGCGCGGACTACAAAACGTCGTTTGGATGTCTGCCAAGGCGCCTGTGAAAATACGCGAATCGCCCGCCAGCCTGTCTGGCAGGCCGCACCCAGCCGCGCTCGGGCTGCATGACGAGGGCATGTACTGGCCGCGTGTTTAGAGAAGCGCTACAGGCTTAATACAGAAGAGCGAAATAGCTGAGCAGAGTGAGGCAAGCAATGACTGGATACGTTCAAGTCGGTGGCCTTCAGGTCGCCAAGGTCCTGTACGACTTCGTCAACGACGAAGCCATTGCGGGGACCGGCATCGTCGCCGAGCAGTTCTGGGCCGGTGCAGAGAAGATCATCAACGACCTCGCTCCAAAGAACAAAGCCCTGCTCGCCAAGCGCGACGAGCTGCAAGCCAAGATCGATGCCTGGCACCAGGCACGCCAGGGTCAGGCCCACGACGCCGCGACCTACAAAGCATTCCTCCAGGAAATCGGCTACCTGCTGCCACAAGCCGACGATTTCCAGGCCACCACGCAAAACGTCGACGAAGAAATCGCCCACATGGCCGGCCCGCAGCTGGTGGTGCCGGTGATGAACGCGCGCTTCGCCCTGAACGCCGCCAACGCCCGCTGGGGTTCGCTGTATGACGCACTGTATGGCACCGACGCCATCAGCGAAGAAGGCGGCGCCGAAAAAGGCCAAGGCTACAACAAGGTACGCGGCGACAAGGTCATCGCCTTCGCCCGCGCCTTCCTCGATGAGGCCGCGCCCCTGGCTGCCGGCTCCCATGTCGACTCCACCGGCTATCGCATCGACGCCGGCAAGCTGGTCGTCGCCCTCAAGGGCGGCAGCAACAGCGGCCTGCGCGACGACGCCCAGCTGATTGGTTTCCGTGGCGACGCCGCAGCGCCGACGGCCGTGCTGCTCAAGCACAATGGCCTGCACTTCGAGATCCAGGTCGACGCCAGCACCCCGGTCGGCAGCACCGACGCCGCCGGCGTGAAAGACATCCTGATGGAATCGGCACTGACCACCATCATGGACTGCGAAGACTCTGTCGCCGCCGTCGATGCCGACGACAAGGTCGTCGTCTACCGCAACTGGCTGGGCCTGATGAAGGGCGACCTGGCCGAAAGCGTGACCAAGGGTGGCAAGACCTTCACCCGCACCATGAACCCCGACCGCGAGTACGCAGCGCCCAATGGTGGCAGCGTGACCCTGCACGGTCGTTCGTTGCTGTTCGTGCGTAACGTCGGTCACCTGATGACCAACCCGGCGATCCTCGATGCCCAGGGCAACGAAATTCCCGAAGGTATCCAGGACGCCCTGTTCACCAACCTCATCGCGCTGCACAACCTCAACGGCAACACCAGCCGCAAGAACACCCGTAGCGGCAGCGTGTACATCGTCAAGCCGAAGATGCACGGCCCTGAGGAAGTGGCGTTCGCCGCCGAGATCTTCAGCCGCGTCGAAGACCTGCTGGGCATGCCGCGCAACACCGTCAAAGTGGGCATCATGGACGAGGAGCGCCGCACCACGGTCAACCTCAAGGCCTGCATCAAGTCGGCAGCCGAGCGCGTGGTGTTCATCAACACCGGTTTCCTCGACCGCACTGGCGATGAGATCCACACCTCGATGGAAGCCGGCGCCATGGTGCGCAAGGGCGCCATGAAGAGCGAGAAATGGATCGGCGCGTACGAAAACAACAACGTCGACATCGGCCTGGCGACTGGCCTGCAAGGCCGCGCCCAGATCGGCAAGGGCATGTGGGCCATGCCTGACCTGATGGCGGCGATGCTCGAACAGAAGATCGCCCACCCGCTGTCCGGCGCCAACACCGCCTGGGTCCCTTCGCCGACCGCCGCGACCCTGCACGCGCTGCACTACCACAAGGTCGACGTCCAGGCGCGCCAGCGCGAGCTGGCCTCGCGCACCCCGGCCTCGGTGGACGACATCCTGACCATTCCGCTGGCGGCCAACACCCACTGGTCTGCCGACGAGATCCGCAACGAGCTGGACAACAACGCCCAGGGCATCCTCGGCTACGTCGTACGCTGGATCGACCACGGTGTGGGCTGCTCGAAGGTGCCGGACATCAATAACGTCGGGCTGATGGAAGACCGCGCCACCCTGCGCATTTCCGCCCAGCTGCTGGCCAACTGGCTGCGTCATGGCGTCGTCACCCAGGAGCAGGTGCTGGAAAGCCTCAAGCGCATGGCAGCGGTGGTCGACAAGCAGAACGCCGGCGACGCCCAGTACCGCCCGATGGCGCCGAACTTCGATGACAACATCGCGTTCCAGGCCGCGGTCGAGCTGGTCGTCGAAGGTGCGAAGCAGCCGAACGGCTATACCGAGCCGGTACTGCATCGCCGCCGTCGCGAGTTCAAGGCGCGTAACGGGCTGTAAGTTAGATCTACGACGGGGGTCGCTTCGCGGCCCAATCGCGGCACAAGGCCGCTCCCACAGGTACAGTGCACGGTTCGAAGCTTGCGCCGTACCTGTGGGAGCGGCCTTGTGCCGCGATTGGGCTGCGAAGCAGCCCTAGTCCTGCATTACTCGATCTTCAATTCTCTTTTCACCAGCCCCAGCAATTTCCCCAGATCCACCGGTTTAAGCAGAAAATCCACCACCCCCAGGTGCATCACGTCCACCGCCTCCTTCACATCGGTGTCACCCGACACCACGATGATCGACAACGCCGCCCGCTCCGACTCGCGAATCTGCCGAATCAGCTCCAGGCCATCCTTGGGCTCCATGCGCAGATCGGTGATCATCAGCGCGATGCGCGGTTCGTAGTGCAGCTTGAACATCGCCTCCTGCGCACCATCGGCCATCATGCAGTCGATGCCACGGCTTTTCAGGTACAGGCTCAGGGCCTCGCTGTTCACCGGGTTGTCGTCCACCACCAGCACTACCGGCCTGGGCGCCACTGGCGCGCTCACCACGGCCAACGCCTCGCGCTCGGCGTCACTCAGTATTTCGTCATGCTCAGCCATGGTCATCTCGTCAAAAAAATCTCGTGCTAGGTTTAGGACCGCGAAAACCGGCGTAGCCTACCCACCTTTCGTCGGATCCTTGACAGCGACTCTCACCGATAGACTTACGTCCAATGGGCATCCACGGGCAGCCAGCCGACCATGGAGGCCGAAAATAACAAAGCCGATACCTATAGATAGATATATATAGTTCGGCGTAGCGATACGGTCAGCTTCATGAGCAAAAAGGACGCCTACACCCAGGCCGGCAGGACAGCGGTGCTGCAGAACATCCAAGGTACGCTGCAGTTTCTGCAGCGCTTCCCGCCGTTCAACCAGATGGAACAGGGTCACCTCGCGTATCTGGTCGAGCAGTGCCAACTGCGCTTCTATGCCAGCGGCGAAAGCATCATCAAGCCCGCCGACGGGCCCGTGGAACACTTCTACATCGTCAAGCAGGGCCGGGTGGTGGGCGAACGCCAACATGTCACCGGCCCCGGTGTGGAAACCACCTTCGAGATCGCCAGCGGCGAATGCTTCCCCCTGGCCGCACTGCTTGGCGAACGGGCCACGCGCACCGAACACCTGGCCGGCGAAGACACCTTCTGCCTGCAACTGAACAAGGCGGCGTTCATCCGCGTGTTCTCGTTGTCCGGCGTATTTCGCGACTTCGCCCTGCGCGGCGTCAGCAGCCTGCTCGACCAGGTCAACCAGCAGGTGCGCCAGCGCGCCGTGGAAACCCTGGGCACGCAGTATTCGCTCAATACACCGCTGGGCGAGCTGGCCATGCGTCATCCGGTGGTGTGCACGCCCGACACGCCGCTGCGCGACGCCGTACGGTCGATGCACGAACAACAGGTGGGGAGCATTGCCATCGTCGATGAGCAGCGCTTCCCCATCGGTATCTTCACCCTGCGCGACCTGCGTCAGGTGGTCGCCGACGCCAGCGCCGAGCTCAGCGCACCGATCGACCGGCACATGACCGTCGCACCGTTCTACCTCAGCCCCCAGGCCAGCGCCTTCGATGCCGCCATGGCGATGACCGAACGGCATATCGCGCATGTCTGCCTGGTGGACAACGGTCGCCTGTGCGGGGTGGTATCCGAGCGCGACCTGTTCTCCCTCCAGCGGGTCGACCTGGTGCATCTGGCACGCACCATCCGTCACGCGCCGCGCCTGGAAGTGCTGGTGGCATTGCGCGGCGAGATCGGCCAACTGGTCGAGCGCATGCTCGCCCATGGTGCTTCCTCGACGCAGATCACCCAGATCATCACCTTGCTCAACGACCATACCGTTTGCCGGGTGATCGAGCTGGCGCTGGCCGAACGCGGCGACCCCGGCGTGGCGTTCAGCTGGCTGTGCTTCGGCAGCGAGGGACGCCGCGAGCAGACCCTGCATACCGACCAGGACAATGGCATTCTCTTCGAGGCCCGCGACAGCGCCGAAGCCGACGCCATTCGCGCACGCCTGTTGCCACTGGCGCAGTACATCAACCACAACCTGGCCCAGTGTGGCTTCACCCTGTGCAAGGGCAATGTCATGGCCGGCAACCCCGAGCTATGCCTGTCGCGTGCCGAATGGGCGCGGCGCTTTGCCGGTTTCATCCGCGAAGCCAGCCCGGAAAACCTGCTGGGTTCGAGCATCTACTTCGACCTGCGCGTGGTCTGGGGCGATGAGCAAGGCTGCGAAGTGCTTCGCCAGGGCATCCTCGCCCAGGTTGCCGACAACCGTATCTTCCAGCGCATGATGGCTGACAACGCCCTGCGCCAACGCCCGCCGGTCGGGCGTCTGCGCGAGTTCGTGCTGACCCGTCAGGGCAACGACAAGGCCGCCACCCTCGACCTCAAGGTCCAGGGCCTGACACCCTTCGTCGATGGCGCCCGCCTGCTCGCCCTGGCCAACGGCATCGGTGCCAACAACACACTGGAACGCTTGCGCCAGCTGGTGGCCAAGGGCGTCATCGATGCCCTCGATGGCGCCGCCTTCGAAGAGGCCTATCACTTCATCCAGCAGACCCGCATGCAACAGCACCAGCGCCAGAGTCGCGATAACCTGGCCTACTCCAACCGCGTCGACCCGGACAGCCTCAACCATCTGGACCGCCGCATCCTGCGTGAATCGCTGCGCCAGGCCCAGCGCCTGCAAAGCAGCCTGGCGCAGCGGTACCAGCTATGAAGCTGTTCGCCTGGCTACGCTCCAGCGCACCGGCGCTCGACGATGAACTGCGCCAGCGCCTGGCCGCGCTGCCAGGCCCGGCAGCGTACGGCGTGCAGCCTCTGCGCGAGCAGCGCTGGGTTGTACTGGACCTCGAAACCAGCGGTCTGAACCTCAACC
>NZ_JAYFUI010000060.1:0-11756 GCF_034961125.1 Pseudomonas machongensis
CCCTTCACGGCTCTGCTGCACCCGTGGCCGCGAGGTGCGCTTGAGGTAGAAGAACAGCGACGCCAGCACTCCCGCATAGATCGCCGTCTGCAGCTCCAGCAATAGAGTCGCCGCAGCGGTCAGCGCCATCACCAGGAACTCCGAACGACTGACGCGGAACAGCGCGCGAATCGCCTTGTGATCCACCAGCCCCCAACAAATCAGCAGGATGCTGCCGGCCATCGCCGGGATCGGCAGGTGAGCGATGAGCCCGGCACCGGCCACGGCGAACAGCGCCACCCACAGCGCCGAGAACACCCCGGCCATAGGGGAGCGGGCGCCCGCCTCGAAGCTCAGTCCGGAGCGGGTGAACGAACCAGACGACAGGTAACCCGAGAAAAACGCCCCGACCATGTTGGAAACACCCTGGGCGCGAATCTCCTGGTCGGCGTCGATCAGTTGTTCGGAACGGGCTGACAACGAGCGAGCGATCGATAGGCTGGTGACCAGCCCGAGCATGCCCACCGCCACGGCGCTGGGCAGCAGGCGCAGGATCAGGTCCAGGTCGAGCAACGGCAGCGGGCTCAGGGGCGGCAGATGGCCGCTGAATGCGGGAACGCGGGGCACGTGAGCGAAGTATCCGGGCAGCAGCCACGCCACCAGGCTCACCAGTACCAGGCTTATCAACAGCGCCGGCCAGCGCGGGCGCAAGAGCTTGATGGCGATGCCGATCAGCAAGGTGGCCAGGCCCAGCCCCAGCGAGGGCACGTCCACTTCGCGGGCATGGGCGAACAGGTCCTGGGCCGTCTTGAGTGCCGTGGCCTGACTGGGCAAGTCGATGCCCATCAGGTTCGGCAACTGGCCGAGGGCAATGACGATGGCGGCGCCCAGGGTGAAGCCGAGCACCACGGAATGGGAGACGAAGTTGACCAGCGTGCCGAAGCGCAGCAGCCCGAGCAGCAGCTGGAACACCCCGCCAAGAAAGGTCAGCAGCAGGACGAGGGTCACGTAGTCGCTGCTGCCGGCCACGGCCAGCGGGCTGATGCTGGCGTAGAGGACGATGGAGATGGCGGCGGTGGGACCGCAGATCAGGTGCCAGGACGACCCCCACAGGCAGGCGATCAGTACCGGCACGATGGCCGCATACAGGCCGTATTCGGCGGGCAGGCCGGCAATCAACGCATAGGCGATGGACTGCGGCAGGGCGAGGATCGCGCCGCTCAGACCCACCAGCAGGTCCTGGCGCAGGCTGCGGCGCGATTGCCGGGGAAGCCAGGTCAGGAAGGGCAGCAGCTGGGTCAGGCGGGGCATGGGTTATTCACAGTCCTGAGTTTTGCCCCTTTCTGGAGCGGATTCATACCCACCGCGGCAGCGGGCAATCAGAGTTTGGCCTTGACGGCCTCTAGTGCATCACCGCCAGCCTTGCTGCTCACGCCGGCGAGCCACGCCTCCAGGACTTGTGGATGCGCCTTCACCCACGCCTTGGCTGCCTGGTCGAAACTGACCTTCTTGTCCACAACCTCGGCCATGATGGCGTTCTCCATATCCAGGGTAAATGCCAGGTTGCCCAGCAGCTTCGCGGCATTCGGGCACGCCTGTGGATAACCGTTGCGCACCAGGGTGAACACCTCGCCCTTGCTGCCGAACCATTTCTCGCCACCGGTGAGGTAGTGCATCTTCAGCTTCACGTTCATCGGGTGCGGTGTCCAGCCGAGGAAGGTGATGAACTGGTTCTTCTTCACGGCGCGGTCGACCTGTGCCAGCATCGCCTGCTCGCTGGACTCGATCAGCTTCCACTGCCCGAGGTTGAACTCATTCTTGTCGATGATTTCCTTGAGCGACAGGTTGGCCGGCGCGCCGGAGCCGATGCCGTAGAGCTTCTTGTCGAACTGCTCGGCGTGTTTCTGCAGGTCGGCGAAGTCCTTGATACCGGCATTCCACACGTAGTCGGGCACTGCCAGGGTGAACTGGGTGCCTTCGAGGTTGCGCGACAATTGTTTCACGTCGCCGGTGGCGATGAATTTGTCATGAAAGCCCTGCTGCGCTGGCATCCAGTTGCCGAGGAAGGCGTCCACGCGGCCGTCTTTCAGGCCGCCGTAGATGATCGGTACAGCGAGGCTGTCGATCTTCACCTGGTAACCCAGGCTTTCGAGCAACAGGCGGGTGATGGCGTTGGTGGAGGCGATATCGCTCCAGCCGGGATCAGCCAGTTTGACGGTACTGCATTGCGTGTCGCTGTCGGCCGCTTGGGCGGTCAAGATGCTCAGGCCCAGGGCCAGGGCGATCACGGCGGTGGAGAACTTCTGCATGGCGGCCTCTCTTCTCAATCCATAGGTGCGGGCTGTGGATAACGTGCCTTGCGCTCGAGGTCATCGAGATCGATATGGTTGCGCATGTACTGTTGGCTGGCGTCGACCAAGGGTTGGTGATCCCAGCTTTTCAGTTTGCCGATGGCCAGGGCCTCGGCCACCAGACGGCGGCGGCGTTGGCTGGCCAGCACCTGCTGGCGCAGGCTGGAAACGTCCCAGCGCTGCCGGGCTTCATCGACAAATGCCTGCAGCAAGCCCTGGTGATCCGGGCTGCCGGTGAGGTTCTCCCGCTCGTGCGGGTCGCGGCTCAGGTCGTAGAGTAGGCACGGGTCGTCTTCGCTGTACACGAACTTGTACGCGCCACGCCGAATCATCATCAGCGGCCCGACCGTACCCTCGGCCATGTATTCGCCAATCACCTCGTCGTGCCCGCCCTGCCCTTGCAGGTGGCCGAGCAGCGAGCGGCCGTCCAGGTGCAGGCTGTTATCCACAGCCCCGCCCGCCAGCTCGACCAGGGTCGGCAGCAGGTCACAGGTGGACACGCTGGCACTGACCCGCGCCGCGGCGAAACGCTTGGGCGCATGGACGAGCAATGGCACCCGCGCCGACATCTCGAACCAGTGCATCTTGTACCAGAGCCCGCGCTCGCCAAGCATGTCGCCATGATCGCCGGAGAACACGATCAGCGTGTCGTCGGCCAGGCCGCAATCCTCGAGGGTCTGCAGCAGCCTGCCGATGTTGTCGTCGATGTAGCTGCAGGCTCCGAAGTAGGCGCGTCGCGCGTCGCGGATCTTGTCCACAGGCAGCGGCTTGTTCCACAGGTCGTAGACCTTTAGCAGGCGCTGCGAGTGAGGGTCTTGCTGGTCTTGGGCGATTTCGTCGCGCGGCAGGGGGATATCCACAGACTCGTAGAGATCCCAGTAGCGCCGGGGGATGGTGTAGGGGTCGTGCGGGTGGGTCATCGATACCGTCAGGCAGAATGGCCGACCGTCATCCTCGCGAACGTGGTCGTACAGGTACTGCTGCGCCTTGAACACCACTTCCTCGTCGAAATCCAGCTGGTTGGTGCGCACGCACGGCCCGGCCTGCAGCACCGAGGACATGTTGTGGTACCAGCTCGGGCGCACGTCGGGGGCGTCCCAGTTCACCGCCCAGCCGTAATCGGCGGGATAGATGTCGCTGGTCAGGCGCTCTTCATAGCCGTGCAACTGGTCAGGGCCGCAGAAGTGCATCTTGCCCGACAGCGCGGTGCGGTAGCCGAGGCGGCGCAGGTAGTGGGCGTAGGTGGGGATGTCGGCGGGAAAGTCGGCGGCGTTGTCGTAGGCGCCGATACGGCTGGGCAACTGGCCGCTGACCAGTGTGAAGCGCGACGGCGCGCACAGCGGGCTGTTGCAGTAGGCCGAATCGAAGACCACTGCCTGTTCGGCGAGGCGGGCGAGGTTGGGCATCCTGATCGGCGAGGGGTTGTAGATCGGCAGCATGGGCGCGGCCATCTGGTCGGCCATGATGAACAGGATATTGGGTTGCTTCATGGGGTGCCCTTCCATCGTCGAACGTTATGTGAATTGCTTGCGATCGAGGATGCGACTGTGGATAACATGGGTAAAGCCCATGGCGGGCAATGACTGGGATTAGCTGAGCTTATGTTTGAGCACCTTGCGGGCATGTCACTGGAAAGCTTGCGTGTGTTCGAGGCGGCGGCGCGTCTGCGCGGTTTTACGGCGGCGGCACTGGAGCTGGGCACCACTCAGCCGGCTGTGAGCCAGCAGGTCAAGCGGCTTGAGGCGCAGTTGGGCACGCGCCTGTTCGACCGGATCTACCGGGGTATCGCGCTTACGGATGCGGGCCAGTCGCTGTTCGAGCAGGTCCACCAGGGTTTGCAGGCGATGGATGAAGGCATTGCCGAGGCCAGCGGTCGTGGGCAGCGCGAGGTGCTGCAGGTGGCCACCGACTTCGCCTTTGCCGCTTTCTGGCTGATGCCCCGGCTGCAGCGTTTTCACGAGGCTTATCCACAGGTGGACGTGAGCCTGGTGACCGGCGAGCGCAGCCAGGGGATGCTGCGCCCCGATATCGATGTGGCCGTACTGTTTGGCGACGGGCGCTTTCATCAGGGCGAAAGCCGCTGGTTGTTCGATGAAGAGGTGTTTCCGGTCTGCAGCCCTCGGCTGACTGATGGCAAACCCTTGTCAGCCGTGGCTTTGCAACGCTTGCCGTTGTTGCATTTGCGCGGTGAGCAGGCCAGCCGCTGGTTCGATTGGGCCGGAGTGTTTCGTGGCTTTGGCCTAGCCAGCCCGCCGCCACCGGGGCAGCTGCGGTTCGACAACTACACCCTGCTGATCCAGGCGGCAATCGCCGGGCAAGGTGTCGGGATTGGCTGGGGGCATCTGGTCGATGGGCTGGTCGAGCAGGGATTGCTGTGCCGGCCGGTGGAAGGGAGTCTGCGTTCGTCGCGTGGGTATTACGTGGTGTTGCCCCCGCGCAAGCGGCGTGGGGCGTTGATCGAACGGTTCGTGGAGTGGCTGGAGCTTGAGCTCAGCCTCTCGAATACATCTGTTGCTACGGATTGAGCCAAGAAATACGCGAAAGAAGGGCGCGTTACGCGCCCTTTTGTTATTTCTTGCTTGAAAGACTCAGGCCTCCGCCTTTGGCGTCCGTGTAGCGACAAATGACGGAGATCGAACCTTCCTGGGAGTTGACAAGCTTCAACGAGGCCAGCTCAACTTCTTTGGTGCCCTTGTCATCTGCATTTGGCGCAAAGCCTTTCCATTTGCCGTCTGCCGCAGTGTAGTGATAGCCACTGAAGCCATCCTCGGTGGATTGTGTCGAGGCTTCCTTGATGTCCTTGGGCTCTGGGCAGGTTGCAGCAAGTGCAGTGCCTGACATAAACAGAGCAAGAAGCGCGGTTGAGAGTACACGCATATCGGCTATTCCTTCAGCAAGTTAGTGAGCTTTCAGCTTGCGATCTCTGAAGGCCTTACACAACTAGCAAAATTATCAGGTAGCCGAATGCATGTGCATGGAACTCTCGTACGCCAGTTCCCCCTCAGCCCCGGGCGCCGCGCACCCCTTCAGCCAGCGCCGAGCACAGGCTCAGTACATCGCTCACAGCCTGCTCGGGTGACTTGGCCTGGGCGATCTTGTCGACCAGTGCCGAGCCCACCACCACGCCATCGGACAGCTTGGCGATCGCTGCAGCTTGCTCCGGCGTGCGGATGCCGAAACCGACGCTGATCGGCAGGTCGGTATGGCGACGCAGGCGGGCGATGGCCTCCTTGACGTGCTCGGTGGTCGCCGAGCCTGCACCGGTTACACCCGCCACCGACACGTAGTAGACGAAACCCGAGCTGCGCTCGAGCACACGTGGCAGACGCACGTCGTCGGTAGTCGGGGTGGTCAGGCGGATGAAGTCGATGCCCGCAGCCTGGGCCGGGGTTGCCAGCTCGGCGTCGTGCTCTGGCGGCAGGTCGACGATGATCAGGCCATCGACGCCAACGGCCTTCGCCTCGGCGACGAACTGTTCCACGCCAAAGCGGTGGATCGGGTTGTAGTAGCCCATCAGCACGATCGGCGTGGTCTGGTTGCCGACGCGGAATTCGCGGACCATCTCCAGGGTTTTCGCCAGGGTCTGGCCGGCTTCCAGGGCGCGCAGGGTGGCGAGCTGGATCGCCACGCCGTCGGCCATCGGGTCGGTGAAGGGCATGCCCAGCTCGATCACATCGGCGCCGGCGTCGGGCAGACCCTTGAGGATTTCCAGCGAGGCCTGGTAGCCAGGGTCGCCTGCGGTGATGAAGGTGACCAGCGCCGAGCGGCCTTCGGCCTTCAGGTCGGCGAAACGTTGTTCAAGACGGCTCATGCCTGTTTCTCCTGGGCAGCCATGTAGTTCATCACGGTTTGCATGTCTTTGTCGCCGCGGCCGGACAGGCACACGACCATCAAGTGATCCTTGGGCAGGCTCGGGGCGCGCTTGATCGCCTCGGCCAGGGCGTGGGAGCTCTCCAGCGCCGGGATGATGCCTTCGAGGCGGCAGGTGGCGTGGAAGGCGTCCAGGGCCTCGTCGTCGGTGATGCTGACGTATTCGACCCGCTTCACTTCGTGCAGGTAGGCGTGCTCGGGGCCGATGCCGGGGTAGTCCAGGCCTGCGGAGATCGAGTGGGCATCGGTGATCTGGCCATCGTCGTCCTGCAGCAGGTAGGTGCGGTTGCCGTGCAGTACGCCAGGGACTCCACCATTGAGGCTGGCTGCGTGCTTGTCGGTGTGCACGCCATGGCCACCGGCTTCGACGCCGATGATCTGCACGCTTTCGTCTTCGAGGAAGTTGTGGAACAGGCCCATGGCGTTGGAGCCGCCGCCGACGCAGGCGACCAGGCTGTCCGGCAGGCGGCCTTCCTTCTCGTGCAACTGGGCGCGGGTTTCCTTGCCGATGATCGACTGGAAGTCGCGAACCATCGCCGGGTAAGGGTGCGGGCCGGCCACGGTGCCGATCAGGTAGAAGGTGTCTTCGACGTTGGTGACCCAGTCGCGCAGGGCCTCGTTCATGGCGTCTTTCAGGGTACCGGTGCCGGCGGTGACCGGAACGATCTCGGCGCCCAGCAGCTTCATGCGGAACACGTTGGCCTGCTGGCGCTCGATGTCGGTGGCGCCCATGTAGATCACGCAAGGCAGGCCGAAGCGCGCAGCGACGGTGGCGGTGGCCACGCCGTGCATGCCGGCGCCGGTCTCGGCGATCAGGCGCTTCTTGCCCATGCGCTTGGCCAGCAACACTTGGCCGATGCAGTTGTTCACCTTGTGCGCGCCGGTGTGGTTGAGTTCTTCACGCTTGAAGAAGATCTTTGCGCCGCCGCAGTGCTCGGTCAGGCGCTCGGCGAAGTACAGCGGGTTGGGGCGGCCGATGTAGTCGCGCTGGAAGTAGGCGAGTTGCTCGAGGAACTCGGGGTCGGCCTTGGCCGCTTCATATTCGCGGGCCAGGTCCAGGACCAGGGGCATCAGGGTTTCGGCTACGTAGCGGCCGCCAAACGAGCCGAACAGGCCATTGGCGTCAGGGCCGGGGCGGTATTGGGACTGGGACATGGGGCGCTCCATAGGGGTCTGGATTGGATATCGTGTTGCCTTCTTCGCGGGCAAGCCCGCTCCCACAGAAACGGTGTGATGCTCAATACAGCATTGCACTTGTGGGAGCGGGCTTGCCCGCGAAGAGGCCACCACTGATCGATGGGCCTACTCTACCCAGCGCAACGTCCCCTGAAAACCGATAAGATTGCGACAACTCGTCAGGAAAACTCACAAGTCAAATGCTCCAGGACCTCCCACCCCTCAATGCCCTGCGCGCCTTCGAGGCCACTGCCCGGCTGAACAGCGTCAGCCAGGCCGCCGAACAGCTGCACGTGACACATGGCGCGGTGAGCCGGCAGATCAAGGTGCTCGAGGAGCATTTGGGCGTTGCTCTGTTCGTCAAGGATGGGCGTGGCGTCAAACTCACAGATGCCGGGGCTCGCCTGCGTGATGCCAGCTTCGATGCCTTCGATCGCCTGCGCAGTGTGTGCGCCGAACTCAGCCGCGATGTCAGCGATGCGCCCTTCGTACTGGGGTGCTCCGGCAGCCTGTTGGCGCGGTGGTTCATTCCTCGCCTCGGGCGTTTGAAGGCCGATCTGCCTGAGCTGCGCCTGCACTTGTCGGCCGGAGAGGGGGATCTCGATCCGCGCCGCCCAGGGTTGGATGCATTGCTGGTGTATGCCGAGCCGCCGTGGCCCGCCGACATGCAGGTGCATGTGTTGGCCGAGGAACGTATCGGGCCGGTGCTCAGCCCGCACTTTCCCGGCTTCGAGCGCCTGCACCAGGCCCCTGCGGGTGCCCTGTTGGGTGAGGCCTTGCTGCACACCACCTCGCGCCCACAGGCGTGGCCTACCTGGGCTGCACAGCAAGGGCTGGATGCCAGTGCGCTGACCTTTGGGCAGGCATTCGAGCACCTGTACTACCTGCTGGAGGCAGCGGTGGCCGGCTTGGGGGTGGCGATCGCGCCGCAACCGCTGGTGGCGGACGACCTGCGAGCGGGGCGCCTGGCGGCGCCGTGGGGTTTTTCGCCGACGCCGGCGGCGTTGGCGCTATGGGTGCCGCGGCGCGCCGCAGATGGGCGCGCCGAGCAGCTGGCGCAGTGGTTGCGCCGGGAGTTGCAGGCGCAGGGTTAGTTGCGACGGCACAGCAGGTAGGCGGCGAGCAGGCCCAACGCGCCAACGGCCACGCCAGCCGTGGTCCAAGGGTGTTCCTGGGCGTAGTCACGGGTTGCGATGCCGGTTTCCCGGGTGCGGGTCTTCACTTCTTCGTAGGCGTCGGTCAGCAGGCTGCGCGAATGCTTGAGAGCGTTCTGGGCGTTGCCGCGCAGCGCCTTCATGGTTTTCTGCGTTTCTTCCGAAGCATCGCCTTTGAGGTCTTCCAGCGTCTTGAGCAGGCTTTCGATCTCAGCTTCCATGCTTTCCAGTGAGGTCTTGCGCAGTGCGTTACGGGCCATGTGGACTCTCCTTCGCTGAGTAGGGTGTAAAGAGTGCGACTGCGCGATGTGGCGAAAGTGCGATCGAACTTTCACCCGAGGCGATGGCTCGCAGGTAAACCGGGCCTGCGCTGCTAGGCTCAATCCAGCACATCATCCAAGGAGAGCGCTCATGTCCGATCATCACACCTACAAGAAGATTGAACTCGTCGGTTCCTCGCCCACGAGTATCGAAGATGCGATCAACAATGCCCTCGCCGAAGCCGGCAAGAGCATCAAGCACCTGGAGTGGTTCGAGGTGGTCGAAACTCGTGGTCACATCCGTGACAACAAGGCCGCGCATTTCCAGGTCACGCTCAAGGTCGGGTTCCGCATCGCCAACAGTTGAAACAGTGCGGGGATAGCCTGTTCCTGCTTTATGGCGTATGACTTCCAGGGGCACCGGCACACGCCGGTGCCCTATCCTGCTTTTTTGATCCGCATAAGGAACGATGACGATGAAGAAAGTGTTTTTGGCAATGGGCCTGATGATGCTGGCCGGTGGTGCCATGGCGGCAGGCAAGCCGTGCGAGGAGCTCAAGAGCGAAATTGCAGCCAAGCTCGATGCCAAGGGAGTCCAGGGATATACGCTGGAGATCGTCGACAAGGGCACGCCGGCCGGCAAGGTGATTGGCAGTTGCGAGGCCGGGACCAAGGAAATCGTCTATCGCCGGGGGTGAGGCGACGCTGACCTCAACCGAACGCTGTAAGTGTGGGAGCGGGTTTACCCGCGAAAAAGACACCGCGTTGCCTTGTACAGGCCACACGTTTTTTTTCGCGGCGCACGCCCTCCCACAGGTGGCATTTACTCGCCCTTCAACGCCTGCGCCAGCAGCTCGTACGAGCGTAGCCGGTCCGCATGTTCATACAGGTCGCAGGTAAAGATCAGCTCATCTGCGCCGGTCTGCTCCAGCAGCACCTCCACCTTCGCCCGCACCTTCTGCGGGCTACCGATCATCGCCAGCCCGAGGAAGCTCCCCACCGCATCACGCTCATGGGGTAGCCACAGCCCGTCCATGCTTTGCACGGGTGGGCGCTGCATCAGGCTCTGGCCGCGGATCAGCGCGAGGATGCGCTGGTAGACCGAGGTCGCCAGGTATTCGGCCTTCTCGTCGCTGTCCGCCACCACCATCGGGATACCCAGCATCACGTAGGGTTTGTCCAGCGTCGTCGATGGCTTGAAATGGTCGCGATAGATGCGGATCGCCTCATGCATGTAGCGCGGCGCAAAATGCGAGGCGAAGGCGTAGGGCATGCCGCGCATGCCGGCCAGTTGCGCGCTGAACAGGCTCGAACCCAGCAGCCACATCGGTACTTCGGTGTCGTGGCCGGGCACGGCGATGACCTTCTGATCGTCGGTGCGCGGGCCGAGGTAGCGCGACAGTTCATCGACATCATCGGGGAAGTCGTCGGCGCTGCCAGAGCGCTCGCGGCGCAGGGCGCGGGCGGTCATCTGGTCGGAGCCGGGCGCGCGGCCCAGGCCCAGGTCGATACGACCGGGGTAGAGGCTGGCCAGGGTGCCGAACTGCTCGGCGATCACCAGCGGCGCATGGTTGGGCAGCATCACCCCGCCCGAGCCGATGCGGATGCGCGAGGTCCCGCCGGCGAGATAGCCCATCAGCACCGAGGTCGCCGAGCTGGCAATGCCGTCCATGTTGTGATGCTCGGCCACCCAGAATCGGTTGTAGCCCAAACGCTCCACATGCTGCGCCAGGTCCAGCGAGTTGCGTAGCGACTGGGCTGGGCCGGCATCGGCGCGCACGGGCACCAGGTCGAGGGTGGATATCTTCAGGTCGCGCAGCTGCGTCATCGGAGCCTCCGCAGGAAAGTGATTGGCCAAGGGCCTTTGTGACTCTGTATGGGCACCCGGCGATGGATTCAATGGTTGGCTATGGATTGATCTGAACTTGCTGTAGGCAGTGTCCTCAGAATCCGTAGTGACACCCACTGAACATCCAGGAGGCATCATGAAAAAGACAGCATCGGCGATCTGGCAGGGAGGGCTCAAGGATGGCAAGGGCCTGCTGTCCACCGAGAGTGGCGCCCTCAAGCAGAACCCCTATGGCTTCAATACCCGCTTCGAGGGATCGCCTGGGACCAACCCCGAGGAGCTGATCGGCGCGGCCCATGCGGGCTGCTTCTCGATGGCGCTATCGATGATGCTGGGTGAGGCCGGGCTGACGCCTGAACGCATCGACACCATCGCTGAAGTCAGCCTCGACAAGCAGGCCGATGGCTTTGCCATCACCGCCGTGCACCTCACCCTCAAGGCCAAGGTGCCCGGTGCCAGTGAGGCGCAGTTCCAGGAGATCGCCAACAAGGCCAAGGCGGGATGCCCGGTGTCCAAGGTACTCAACGCGACGATCAGCCTGGATGCGACGCTGCTCTCGTAGGTGAGGCGTTGCTTGCTGTAGTCTGGAAGGGTCGGCAGCATGCCTGCCCTTTGAGGAGCCGTTCCATGATCCGCGTAGCATTCGCCGTGCTGGCTTCGTTGCTGGCCACCTCCGCGCTGGCGGCAGTCAAGCCGTGCGAGGAGCTCAAGACCGAGATCGAGGCGAAGATCCAGGCGGCTGGGGTGCCTTCCTACACCCTGGAAATCGTACCGAACAGCGAAGTCAGTGATCAGAACATGGTCGTTGGCAGCTGCGATGGCGGGACCAAGAAGATCATCTACCAGAAGAACGACCAATAGCGGTCGTTGCAGCGGGGTCGCAGTGCGACCCCGTTGTTCATGGAATGCAGAAGATGTTGCTTGGCTCGTCTACCAGCACCTGGCGATTGGCGTCGTACAGGTATACCTGCGGCTGCATCGCCGGGGCCCGGGCTTCGAGGCGATAGCGTTCGCCGGCCTTGAAGTTGTCGAAGCGCACGGTCAGGTAGCAGGTGCGCTCGGTCGGGCTGGTGGTGAAGAGCCCGGCAGTCAGCTCGTAGTCGAAGCGCACCACCAG
>NZ_JAYFUI010000061.1:0-15295 GCF_034961125.1 Pseudomonas machongensis
CCCCTCGCTCAAGGCGAAGTACCAAGCACTGCGTGAAAGGGGCAAGGCAGCCAAGGTCGCGCTTGTGGCCTGCATGAGAGTTTTCATCGTACGACTCAATGCGATGCTAAGAACGGGTACCCCCTGGCAGGATGTGGACTTGCCTCAATGCAAGAGCGCAACACCGGCGTAAATTCGAACGCCGTACGTGTGGGAGCGGGTTTACCCGCGAAAAAGACACCGCGCTGCCTGGCACGGGCTACGCCCGTGTTCGCGGGACAAGCCCGCTCCCACAGGGATTGGGCTGGTCTTTAGATGTTGAGCAAGACAGTTGCTCCCACACGGATTGGGTTTGAACTACCGACGGAGCTTTTCATAGGCGATCCATTCCTCGCGCATTCGTCGGATTACTTGAAGTCTTTTGCACATTTGGCGGTAGCGGCGGCTGTTGTAGCAGGCGAGGGCCGAGGTGGCGAAGAGCATGCCAGTCAGCGATATCAACTTCATGCCAGGTTCGAAATATCCTCTACCGCTGGCAATAAGACATATGGCTAGCATCCCCACGATCCACCATGTCGCTCCTGTTCTACCGCGAATAACGGAGTACTGAGCACTGCCCTGCACAACGCCACACAGTCCAAGCATGGCGACAATATATTCAAGGTAGTGGGGGTGCTTAGGGAAATAGATATCGGTAAATACTCCACACGCTATCGGGACGGTCAACATCGTCAGAAGCGCGCCTAGTGCATTGATTGGGAAAAAGCGTTTGAAAAATTTTCTCCAGGGAAATGTGAGAAACACCATTCGCTGCCCTCTTTGATTTGCGTTGTTACAAGATTTTGACCATTCCGTTCAACATGATGTTTATGGGGCTTAACGAGAGGTTGTGGAGTCAGCCGATAGCCCGTGGTTGAGAGGCTCGCGATCATAAGCATTCAGCAGCGGTGGACATTTCAGATCGTTCTGCAAGGAGGTGGTCGATTGGTACAAGCGTCTACCCAGGCTAAAGCGCTGACTGTTTCTCACTATCAGCGACGGATTGCCTGCTCTATGGCTTTGATCGTTTCGGGTCTGATGCCCTTGGGGGAGGTGACTTCGATTCTCGGTGGACTTCGCGGTGGTGCTACCGGTGTCACTTGGGCCGCCTTGGCTTTGGCTGCTGCGCGGGCTCGTAATTCGGCCCCATGGAGAAAGCTCTGGTAGCCGGCCCAAGCTTTTACTACCAGTAGGATTGCCACAAGTAGGAATGTCCAGGCATTGCTTCTGCGAACTTGGCGCAGCCAATTCCGGATGCCACTGGCCTGCATCGTGATTACCTCCGAGAGTCTTTTTATCTGCTTTGGAATTGCCGGGGCCGCTTTGCGGCCCTTTCGCGACACGAGGCCGCTCCTACACGGATTGGGTTTGAGCTACCGACGGAGCTTTTCATAGGCGATCCATTCCTCGCGCATTCGCCGTATTACTTGAAGCCTTTTGCACATTTGGCGATAGCGACGGCTGTTGTAGCAGGCAAGGGCTAATGCTGCTGAGAGCATGCCTGTTAGCGAAACGAGTCTCATACCATGTTCGAAGTAACCTATTCCGCTAGCTACGAGGCACATCACCAGCATTCCCATGATCCAGCAAGTGCCCCTTGATCTACCACGGGCCACGGAATATTGAGCATTTCCCAGGACAATTGAACACACCATCATCAAAGCGAACATGTATTCAATTTGGTTGGGGTGCCTGCGAAAGCAGAGATCGGCTGTCACTCCACACGCGAATGCGATGGCGATCATCGTAAGGAGCGCACCTAAAGCTTTAATAAGAAAAAAGCGCTTTATAAACTTTCCCCATGGGATTGTGAGAAACATCATTCCATTATCCCCTCAACCAATAATATCGCCAGGTTCCGAATTTTCTCACTGCTGGCAAGGCCAATACCGTTATTGATGGATTCTCTAATAAGCTCTGTGGTCGCTTTCTGCATCTGTACGGGTGTATAGCGCTTGGGCAAAACACCAAGGCGCTGCTGGAGCTTAAGCTGCTTGCTCGTTAATGATGGATGACGAATGGAAAGTATCTCAGTCATCAAATTTTTGCGTTGCTGGCGGCTCAGGCTTCTGCTCGAAGCAAACCATCCCAGGCCAGACGCTCGCTTGCGAACTTGGAGATATTTGATCGTATTTAAAGAGGAACCGGCAATTCCAAGCAGGGCTATAGTGTCGAGAAGAGGAGAAACAATCTTGAACCATGTTTGACCGTCTAGTTCATCATTGTCTTTTGGTTGTTGCAGCTCCAGATAAACTCGAGATGCACCTATCGCACACTGGAAACCCGAAGCAACTACAGCTGCACGACCAGTTACAGTTATCACAACCCCAATGCCACCAGTGAAAACACTCACCGCACCGCCTGACACCATCAGTACCACCCCAATGATCGCCCCCGTACACGCCAACCCCGCATCCCAAATATCCGAAAACAACCGGGACTGCCGCGGATCCTTCACCTGTTGCTCAAGATACTGTTCAGCCGTAACCGGCCTAGGCAGTTCCTGCAGCAGCACCCTCTTCGGCAGCACACTGCAAACAGGCTGAAACGCCCGCAAGGTAACCGCGTTGTAATGAACATCGACATAAACCACCCCCGCCCCAACGATGGCGGGATCGCGGTCGATTGCGGCATACAGTTTGGGAAGATCGATCGAACTTTCGATCCGCTCTCGGGCGAAAGGCTTGAACGGGTTGCCACCTATTTCCGTGATGGGCGGGCGAGGCATGACGGGTCCTGAGCGGGGCGTCAGGAGAGACCGTTGGGTCAGCCGCTAGCCCGCGATTGAGGGACCCGCGAGCATAAGAAGGCGGCATTGGGGAGTATGTCAGACCGTTCCGAGATATCTGTCGGCTGAGGGCTGTCAGGGGCGTGCTGGCCCGCTCCTGCAGGTGTGCAAATCATCCATATGGGGCAGGTCAGTCTGTGCTTGATGCCGCTTCCGGCGGATGGCCCCGGAAGCGGCAGTCTTCACCCGCGTACAGCCACTACCAATTCCACTTCCAGCAAACCGCTGCTCGGCAACCCCGCCACCCCCAGCGCCGAGCGCGCATGCCGGCCGCGTTCGCCAAACACCTCGATCAGCAGGCGCGAGCCGTGGTCGAGCACCTTCGAGTACTGCTCGTACCCATCTTCGGCATAGACGAACCCACGCATGAACAGCACGCGCTCGACCTTGCCCAGGTCGCCGATAGCCTGTTCCAGCGCGCTGAGTGCGCGCAGTACGCAGGTGTTCGCGGCCAATGCGAGGGTCTGGTCGGGAGTGTCGGCACGGGCGGGGCCGGTGATGACGTCTCGCTCCAGGCGGCACACCTGGCCGCTGACATAGGCCACGTGCTGGTGCACCACGACCGGCACGTAGTCACCCTTGGGCGCGGGCGCTTCGGGCAGGCTCAGGCCCAGGCTGTGCAGCTTTTCGCGCGGGCTCATGCGACCTCCTGCGCCAGGCTCACCGGGCCGCCGAGCCAGAGCCCTTGCACCTGCGCCTGCTCATCGCGGCGAAAGCGCAGGGCAATCTGCGACGGGCGCCCCATGGCGCGGCCCTGACGCACCTGCAGAGGGCGGTCATCGGCGCTTACCAGGCCGTTTTCCAGCAGGCCGAACGCTAGGGCGGCGGCAGCGATGCCGGTGGCGGCGTCTTCGGGGTAGCCCGAGGACTTGGGGAATTGCCTGGCGTCGAACTGGCGGGCGGCGAGGTCGTGGACGGCGTAGGGGTACAGCCCGGTCGAGCCGATGCGTTCGCACAGTTGCTCGATGCGCCGGTAGTCTGGCTTGAGGCTGTCGAGCACGGCGACGCTCTTGAGCGGGACCAGCGTTTTCACGCGGCTGGTGGCGGCGTTCTGGATCGGTAGCGGGGCGAGTTCGTTGGCGCTGATGCCGAGCACGGAGAGGATCTCGGCTTCGATGTCCGGCGCTGTCAGCGGCTCGACCTGGCCCTTGGGCTGGGTGATCTCGACCTGGATGGCGCCGTCGGGCGTGTGGCTGACCTGGGCCTGCACGCGACCGCTCAGGGTCCACAGTTCGAGCTGTCGTTTGCTCAGCAAGCCCAGGTGTTCCAGCAGCCAGATGGCGCCGACGGTGGCGTGGCCGCACATTTCCATTTCGTGGTTGGGCACCCAGAAGCGCAGGGCGTAATCGTAGTCCGAACCTGGCGGCGGGCTGCAGACAAAGCCGCACTCGTGGCCGTAGGCGCGGGCCACGGCCTGCATGTCGGCGTCGCTCATGCCGTCGGCGCGGGCGACGGTGGGGGCGGGGTTGCCGCCGTTGCTGGCGGCGGGGAACACGTTGATCAGGTGGACTTCGGGGGTCATTGTTGCGCTCCTCGCGCCTGTGACAGTTCGGGGGCTACCGCCTCGACGATCGCGTTGGTGAAGACCGACTGCGGGTCGACGCTGACCGGCTCGGCTTCGACGGCATTCATGAAGTGGATGTTCTTGTCGATGCCGGCGCGTTCCACTGCGGGTGTGGCGGGATAGGAGGGCAGCGAGGCGGCCCAGGCGGCATCGAAGATCGTCGCGCTGGTGTGGGCGAAGTATGGGCGCACGGCTTCGCGGGCCTGGTCCGGGGCGTTGGCGATCAGTTGCTCGGCGCGCCACAGGGCCCGAACCATTTTGCGGGCGGTGTCGGCGTTGCCACTGAGCCAGTCTTCACGGGCGATCATAGCGGTGAACAGGAAGCCGTCCAACGGCGGGTATTCGCCTTTGGCCAGGTCCATCAGCACGAACCCGCCCTGTTGCGCCGCCGTGGTGACAGTCGGTGGCGACAGCGAGAAGCCGTTGATACTGCCCTGAGAGAACGCCGCGAGCATGTTCGGTGCTCCGCCGACCGGCATCAGGGTCATGTCCTGGTCGGGACGCAGGCCGGCATCCTTGGCGAGGTAGCGCACCAGCATGTCGGTGGTGCTGCCGGGGCCGGTCACGCCGATCTTCAGGCCCTTGAGCGCCCGGGCACGGTCGGCGACCGGCGAGGCCGCCGTCACTCCGGCGGCGTTGGCGCTGGCCTGGTCGATCACCACCGTGGTGCCGAACTGGGTCTGCACCGAGGCGAAGGCCTGGACCTTCTGGCCTTTGCTGCGGGCGCGGATGGCCACTGCCGGCAGGCCGACATAGATGTCGGCATCGCGCCCGAGCACGGCGGTGAGCGCTGCCGAGCCGCCTTTCTGGAAGACGATGGTTTCCACGTCCAGGTCTTCGTCGGCGAAATAGCCCGAGCGCTGCGCGACGTAGATCGGCACATACAGGAAGCCTTCGCTGGGGAAGGCCAGGCGCACCTTGGTGGTTTCGGCCGCACTGGTAGCCAGGACGCACAGCGCGGTGCCTGCGAGCAGCGCGGTCTTGAGCAGTCGTTTGAACATGAGGGTTCTCCGATAAGGTGGGCAGGCTCAGACCGCGACTTCGCGGTCGGCGTCGTTGGCTTTCCAGGGCATCAAGCGGCGCTCGGCCAGCTTGACCAGGGTGTTGAGGATCAATGCCAGGGCGACGATGCCCACCAGCGCTGCGAATACTCCGGCGGTGTCGAACTGCGAGGCGGCGTCCGAGAGCAGGTAACCGAGGCCGCGGTTGGCGGCGATGATTTCACCCACCAGCGCGCCGATCAGCGCGTAGGGCACCGACAGGCGCAGGCCGGTGAACACCCAGGTGAACGCCGAGGGGATCACCACCATGCTCAGCAGGTCGCGCTCGCCGGCGCCCATCAGGCGCAGGATGGTCAACTGCTCGCGTGAGACGTTGCGCACGCCGCTGTAGGTGTTGAGGAACACCAGGAAGAACACCACCGCAGCGGTGAGGATGACTTTCATCGGCAGGCCGATGCCGAACCACAGGATGAACAGCGGCGCCAGGGCAACTTTCGGCAGGCTGTAGAAGGCGGTCAGGAACGGGTCGAGGATATCGGCCAGCAGTTTTGCCCGGCCCAGTGCCAGCCCGGCCAGCAGCCCGGCGAGGGCGCCGAAGAAGAACCCCAGCAGTGCTTCGAGGGTGGTGATGCCGGCATGGTAGAAGAACACCCCGTTGAGCAGGATCTTCCACAGGCTGGCGGCCACGGCGCTTGGCCGGCTGATGAAGAACTCGACGCCCAGCGCGCGGGAGATGCCTTCCCACAACACCAGCAATGCGATCAGAAACAGCAAGCGATAGACCTGAATCATGGGGCCTCCAGGGCGTGGGTCAGCGAGGAAGGATCGGCAGCGCCGGCGATCTCGGGGGCAAGGCGTTGCCAGAGGTCGGCGCACAGTTCGACGTAGTGCGGGTCGCTGCGCAGGTGCACGAGGTTGCGCGGCTGCGCCAGTGGCACGTCGATGACGTGGTCGATGGTGCCGGGGCGCCCGGCGAACACCACGCAGCGGTCGGCGAGGGCGATGGCTTCATCGACGTCATGGGTGACGAACAGCACGGTCTTGTTCAGTTGCTTGCACAGGCGCAGCAGTTCGGTCTGCAACGACAGGCGCATCTGCGCATCGAGCGCGCCGAACGGCTCGTCCATCAGCAGGGTTTCCGGGTCGCTGGCCAGCAGGCGGGCCATCGCCGCACGCTTGCGCATGCCGCCGGAGAGCTGGTTGGGGTAGCTGGCGCCAAAGCCGCTCAGGCCTACCAGTGCCAGCAGTTCCTCGACGCGTCGTTCGATGTCGCGCTTGGGCTGGCGACGAATCTGCAGCGGCACGGCAATGTTGCCGGCGACGCTGCGCCATGGCAGCAGGTGGTCGGCCTGGGTCATGTAGCCGACGCGGGTGTTCACGCCTTTGACTTCGGCGCCGTCGTAGTGCACGCGCCCCTCGCTGGGACCGAACAGGCCGGCGGTCATGTTCAGCAAGGTGGATTTGCCGCACCCGGATGGGCCGACCAAGGTGATGATTTCGCCGCGCTGGATGTCCAGCGACACGCTGTGCACCGCCACGAATTCGCGTCCGTTCACTTTGAAGCGCTTCTGCACTCCGGCAAAGCTGATGAAGGGTTCTCGCCTCACGGCCCCGTCCTCTTGTTGTTGTGTACGGGAGGCAGGATGCAGGGCAATGGAAATCGCGGCGCACGCGATCAGGCCCGATCATGCGCGTGATCGGGCCATCGGTTTCAGGGCGTCAGTGCTGGGCCTGGCGGCGAAATTCGTCTGGCGCGCAGCCGTGCGCACGGCGGAACAGGTGCGCCAGGTGCGAGGGCGATTCGAGCCCGACGCTGTTGGCGATCTCCAGTACCGAAAGGCGCGTGTGCAGCAGCAGGTTGCCCGCTCGCTCCAGGCGTAGCTGTTGCAGGTAGGCCAGCACTGACAGTCCGGTGTGCTGGGCGAACAGGCGGGTCAGGTGGCGGCGGGAAATGTGGAAGGCGGCGGCGAGTTCGTCGAGGCTGTTGGCCTGGTCGAGGTTGCCGTTCAGGTAGCGCTGCACATCACGCACCAGCGCCGCGCCGTGGCGCTCGGTGGAGGAGCGTTGCAGGCTGGGTTGGCTCAGCGAGATCGCCAGGCATTCGAGCAGCAGCAGGTGGTCGGTCTGGGTGATCTGCCGGCGGCGGTCGATGTAGGGATCGGGCTGGCTGAAGGCTTTTTTCGTCAGCAGCAGGTGATGCAGCGGCGCCGAGGCGTGCCAGATGCCAAGCGTGGGCAGGCGCAGCAGGCGATTGGCGTCGCCTGAGAGATCGCGCAGGGCGAAGTTCATGTAGTCCGGGTCGACATAGAACGCCACATGGCCCTGGCTTGCCGTCAGCGACGACGACGAGTGGCTCCACTGCGGCGGCACCAGCACGAACTGGCGATCGACCACCGAGGTGGTGCGGCCAGTCTGTTCGTCCTTGAAGCGCAGCAGCCCATGCTCGGGCACCATGAGCATGAACTCGTCATGCTCGTGCGCCCCGGTTTCGTAGGCCCCGTTGGAATTGAAGACGCTGTAGATCTCGCGCATCGGCTACACCGAGGGACGTCAGGCTGAAGGCAGGATAGTAATCCTGCCGGCGGTATTGGCGAAAGCCGTCGGTCCGGAGGCTACCGCACGACTTGGGCCAGGTTGCCGATGAACTGCCGCAACCATTCATGATGCGATTTGTTGTGCCGGGCAATGTCCCAGACCATGAAGCAGCGGAACGACGGCACCGGGAAGGGCACCGGGCTCACGGTCAGGTCGGTCATGGCGGCATAGCTCTCGGCGGCGAAGCTGGGGATCGTGGCGATCACTTCGCTGTTCATCAAAGTGCTCAGTGCACCGCTGAAATGGGTGAACGAGGCGGTGACATGCCGCGCATAGCCTGCCGCCTCGAACATGTCGTCGATGAAGCCGCGGCGGCCATCGTAGGAAATTCGCACATGATTGGCGGCGAAATAGTCTTCCAGTGCGATGGGTTCGTTTGCCGCGCCATTGCGTGGGCGGTAGAGGCAGGCGTAGGACGAGGAAAACAGCACCTGTGAGGAAAAGCTGGTGTTGAAGTCCTTGGGTTCGGCGCAGATCACCAGATCCATGTCGGGATCTTGCAGCGACTGTTTCCACAGCGAGCTGTTGCTCTGGTGGAAGGCGAAGGTCACGCCCAGGCCTTCGGCTGCTGCTGCGTTGACGATACGCGGCGCAAGGCAGGCCTCGATATCGTCAGACAGGCCGATATTGAAGACATAGCTGGAATCATGCGGCGAAAAGTCGGGTTCTGCACCTAAAAGTCCGGATATGGAAGTAAGCGCCTCGGTGATCTTCGGCGCCAGTTCCATGGCCTTGCGCGTGGGCTGCATGCCCGAGGCGGTGCGGATGAACAGCTCGTCGCCAAAGTGCTCGCGCAGGCGGCGCAGGGCCGAGCTCACCGCGCCCTGGGTCACGTGCAGCATGGCCGAGGCGCGGGTGGCGCTGCGTTCGGTCATCAGGCAGTGAAAGGTCAGCAGCAGGTTCAGGTCGATCCGAGAAATATTACGTACGTTAATCCGGCTCATATTTCCTAATCGTTTGCCCCGTGGTCGGTGGTGTTTCTAGTCTGGTGCCCACAACAGATAACAACACATAGGTGGATCCGGTGAGCACGATTTCGCATAGCGTGGTTGAAAGCAATACCCATACCAGGGGTGGGCAGGTGGATATCCGCAAGCGCGCCATCGCGGTGGGGATCGGCAACTTCATGGAGTGGTTCGACTTCGCGGTGTACGGCTATTTCGCGGCGGTGATCGGGATGCTGTTCTTCCCGTCCAGCGCGCCTGGCGTGTCGCTGCTGTCGTCGCTGGCGGTATTCGCGGTGGGCTTTCTCTCGCGGCCTTTTGGGGCGCTGATCCTGGGGCCGATCGGTGACCGTTTCGGCCGGCGGGCGGTGCTGATCATCACAGTGTTCGGCATGGGCGTGTGTACCACGATCATCGGGTTGTTACCCACCTACGAGGCGATTGGTATCGCCGCGCCCGTGCTGTTGATCGCCATGCGCTTCGTGCAGGGGATGATGGTCGGCGGCGAGTGGTCGAGCGCAGGCATCTACATCGTCGAGAGCGCGCCGGCGAATCGCCGCGCCACGGCGGCCAGTGTGATCACCGGGACTGCCGGGCTGGCGTTCCTGTTCGGCACCTTCGTCGCCGCGACCATCACCACCACGCTCAGCGACGCGCAACTGACGGCCTGGGGCTGGCGCCTGCCGTTCGTGGCCTCGATCGTCATGACCGGCATCGCCATCTTCATCCGCCGCAAGCTGGGCGATACCCCGGTGTACGAAGAGATGGTGCGCCAGCGCGATTCGGCGCAGGCCCCGAGCAAGGCCGTGCGGCGCCGGGCGTTCATCACCACCTTTGCCTTTTCGGCATTGTTCGGGGTGTCGCTGTATTACTTCGTCACCTACGCCAACAACCACCTGGTCACCACCGTGGGGCTGCCGCGCAGCACGGCGCTGTGGCTGTGCAGCATCGCGCTGGTGGTGTACGTGATCGTCAACCCGCTGATTGGTCGGCTCAGTGACCGCATCGGTCGACGCAAGCTGTTGCTGGGCGCCGCGGCGGCGCTGACGGTGCTGGCGTTTCCGATTTTCCTGTTGATCAACAGCGGCAACAGCGCGGCGATCCTGCTCGGCTTGATCATCCTGGGTGTGCTGGTGGCGGTCACTGCGGTGATGGACGTGGTGCTGCTGGTGGAAGTCTTCCCGGCTTCGATCCGGTCCACTGGCGCGGCGCTGGGCCACAACCTGGCGCTGGCGATCCTGGCAGGCCCGGGGCCGTTCATCGCCGCGGCGCTGATCCGCATGACCGGCGACGCCAACCTGCCCGCTGCCTACCTCGCCGGGGTCTCGCTGCTGTGCCTGCTGGTGCTGTGCAAGACCTTGCCGGAAACCCGTGACAACGACATCAGCCGTTTCTAACCAGAGACAGGAGTCATCATGACCCGTGTAGCAATCATCCAGGCCGCTTCCGTTCCTTATGACGCGATGGCCAGTGTCGAGAAGGCCGCCGGCATCCTGCGGCGGGTGGCGGAGCAGGGCGCACAACTTGCGGTGTTCCCCGAGGCGTTCATTGGCGGTTATCCCAAGGGCGCGGCGTTCGGCAGCGTGGTGGGCAATCGCAGTGCTGCCGGGCGCGCGCTGTACCAGCGCTACGTCGAGGGTGCGGTGGCCCTGGACGGCCCGGAGCTTGCGGCGTTTGCCGAAAGCGTCGAGCAGACCGGCGTGACTGCCGTGGTCGGCATCATCGAGCAATACGGCCGTACCCTGTACTGCACTGCTGTCACCTTTGTGCCGGGCCGTGGCATCGCCGGTTATCACCGCAAGCTCATGCCGACCGGGCAGGAGCGCCTGATCTGGGGCTTCGGCGATGGCTCGACCATTGAGCCGGTGCAGACCGACTTCGGTGTGCTCGGCAGCGTGATCTGCTGGGAGAACTACATGCCGGCGCTGCGCCAGGCCATGTATGCACAAGGGGTGCAACTGTACTGCGCACCGACTGCCGACGATCGACCGTCGTGGGCCAGTTCCATGGTGCATGTGGCGCTGGAGGGCCGAGTGTTCGTGCTCTCTGCCTGCCAGGCGATTCGCCTGGGCGAGTATCCGCAGCAGCACCGCGAGGCGTTCGGGCTGGACTTCGCCGACGACGACTACGTGATGCGCGGAGGGAGCATGATCGTCAGCCCGCTGGGTGAAGTACTGGCGGGGCCGGTGTTCGATTGCGAGACCGAACTCTACGCCGATCTGGACATGAGCCAGTTGAGCCAGGGCAACCTCGACTTCGATGTGGTGGGCCATTATGCGCGGCCGGATGTGTTCGAGCTGAAGGTCAATACCGCGCCGTTGCGGGCGGTGAGCTTCGACGGTTGAGATCGTTGGGGCCGCTTTGCGGCCCAATCGCGGGACAAGCCCGCTCCCACAGATACGTGCGCTGACACTGGATTCAGCGCACGTATCTGTGTGGGCTTGTCCCGCGATTGGCCGCGATTGTATCGCCCTGTATCTCATCCCTGATCCTGCGTACTTGCATACAAATCCCTCCCTCCCCGGATACGCCCCCGATACACGCTGCCGTTCAAATGGCTCCACCCGAACGAACGGGGCCAGGCGGCCCGGTTCATCGGCTCTCGCCCTAGGGGCAATGAACCCAGCGGTACGACCGCACTGACATCCGGAGAAATGCCATGTCCCATACCCCGATTTCCAGCAAGGCTCGCATCGGCCTGTTCGCCATCGCCCTGGCAGGCGGTATCAACGTCACCAGTTCCGCTTTCGCTGTTGAAGCACTGCCGCAGGGCTATCAGCTTGCGGCCAACGAGAAGGCCCCGGAAGGCAAGTGTGGCGAAGGCAAGTGCGGTGCCCAGGGCAAGGCCACGAAGGCCGAAGGCAAGTGTGGTGAGGGCAAGTGCGGTGGCCAGGCGAAAGCCACTGGTGCCGAGGGCAAGTGTGGTGAAGGCAAGTGCGGCGATGCCTCCTTCGCCCGCACCGACACCGACCACGATGGCCGCGTTTCGCGTGCCGAGCTGCTGGCCGTGGCGCCGAAGGCCAACGCCGAATTCGATGCGATCGATGCCAACCACGATGGTTACCTGTCCGAGGCGGAGGTGTATCAGTTCCGCAAGCATCAGTTCGACGCCAACGGCAAGCCGTTCCCATCCGACCTTTACAGCCGCCTGAGCCAGGCCAAGCAGTAACGGCCATTCGCGCCCTTCCCGCACCCTTGGTCGGGGAGGGCCGTGCGCAACGTCCTGATCGCCCAGAAGGAGATGCACCGTGATTACCCCTCTGACAACCACGCTCTACACCGCCCGTACTCACACCAGCGGCGGCCGCGACGGTCGCGGCCGCTCCAGTGATGGTGCGCTGGACCTGCCGCTGAGTCCGCCCGGCTCCGGACGTCCAGGCACCAACCCCGAGCAATTGTTTGCCATCGGCTGGTCGGCCTGCTTCATCGGCGCATTGCGTCGTGCGGGGCAGAAGTTCGACATCCGCCTGCCCGAGGGCGTGGCGGTAGAGGCTGATGTGGCGCTGGGCAATACCGCCGATGGCGGCTTTGCACTGGCCGCTCAGTTGACGGTGCACTTGCCCGGGCTTGCCCAGGAGGACAAGCAGAAGATGGTGGCTGAGGCGCACCAGATCTGCCCGTACTCCAAGGCGACGCGGGGCAATATCGAAGTGGGTTTCGTGATTGTGTGAGGTGGGCGGCACCCGTCAGGTTCGTACCACTGCCGGCACCACCCGCACGTAGATCAATTCGCTCACCAGCTCTACCAGTGTCTGGGTAATCACCGCCGCTGCCGCCAGCACCCGCAAGTCTTCCGGCAAGGCCAGCGCCAGCGGCAGTACCACCAGCGAATTGCGGGTCGCGGCGCTGAACGTCACCGCTCGTGCTTCGCGCGCCTGCAGTCGGAACAGCCGCGCCGAGAGCAGCCCCAGCAGCGGTGCCAGCAGCGCGAACCCGACGTACACCGGAATTATCGGCAACAAACGCTGGAAGTCGCCCAGCACCACGGCGATCTGCGAGCCGATCACGGCAATCAGCACCAGGGCCATGGCCGGTACCGGCATCCACGCCCAGGCGTCGTTCCAGCGGGCGATGGCCTGCGAGCGGCGTGCGCCGGCGCTGGTGAGTACGGCCAGCAGCATCGGCAGGGCAATCAGCAGCACGAAGGCTTCCACGAACGGCTCGATGGACAGTGCCACCGGGTTGTGCGCACCGAGCATCAGGGCCAGGTACAGCGGCAGCAGCGCCAGTTGCACCAGCAACAGCACTGGCGTGGCGGCGAGGATCAGGCGCGAGTCGCCTTTGCCGATATGGGTAAACACCACCACATAGTCGATGCAGGGCGTGAGCAGCACCAGCAGTGCACCGATCAGGATCGCCGGATGCTCGACCAGGCCGCGCGTGGCCGCCCACACCAGCATCGGTACCAGCACGAAGTTGGCAAGCAACAGCGCGCCCATGAAGCGGCGGTTGCCCAGGCCCTGACGCAGGTCGAGAAAGGGGATCTGCAGGAACATCGCGTACATCAGCACGGCAATCGCCGGGGTCACCAGCGCTTGCAGGTGGCTGGCGGTGTCGGGGGCGAGCAGGCCTGCGGCGATGGCCAGGACCACGGCAGCGAAGTAGAGGGGGATCTGCTGGGTTTCAAGTTGCTCTCGGGTCACGCGGCGGTCCTGTGGGCGAGTATGGGGCGATGGCCGCTCAGGATAGAGGCTGTCGGGCCCCCTGTGCCAGGGCTTGCCGGGTCGCGCCTACAGGTCCGCGATCTCGGGTTGTGGGCGCTTGGCACGCGCTGCGGGTTGCACTGGGGTGGGCTCGGCGAACCAGCGCGGCCAGGAGCTTTGCTGGCGCCCACTGACCTCGACGCAGGGGATCAGCTTTTCGCTGAGCACGTGCGTCTGCCCGACCGACACCGCCGTGCGGTATTTGCGGCTGTGGATGCATTCACGGTCGCCGAACTCGCAGCGGTTCAGTTGCGTGCCGCCGCAGGGCCCGTTGGCCAGGCCCTTGGGGCAGGTTTCCGGGCAGATGTACAAGGTGTCTTCGAGCCGGCATTGCCCGCAGGTGTCGCAACCGACCAGCGGCCGCGTGAGGCTGCGCTCCACGCCGTGCAGCACCCGCGCCGCTGCCGGTGTCGACCACAGCGCGCGGCGCACGCTCCAGCCGAATGCCTGGCTCAACAGCGTTTCGCGGCTGAACAACTGGTGGTGCATGGCCGACAGCAAGTGGTAGCGAGCCTTTTCCGTAAACGACGCCTGGACCTGGCGCTGGCCCTGCTGCCAGTGATACCCGGGCGGGTGGAAAGTGACCGGTGCCACGCCGGGCATCTGCCAGGCGGCGTCCCATGCGCTGCGCCACTGCTCGAGGCTGTTGATGCGTGGCAGCCAGTCTTCCAGGGCTTGTTCCAGTTCGAGAAACTGTTCGAGTTCGTGCACCCCAGAGAGGTTGATCCCGGCGTAACCCAGCAGGCGCAGGCCGATGATCTGCAGGGCCAGGCGCTCGGTGGCACGCTGCCGGGCGTGGGGCTTGGACACCGCTGCCTCGGCGGCGAGCAGCGCGCGCATCGCGGGGCTTACGGTGACACCCGCTACATGCTCGAGCATGCCGGCGCGGCCATCGGTCAGGCCCATGATGCAGGCGAGCATGGGCCGAGGCGTGGGCTGGCGCTGCATCCAGTGCATGGCCTCGCGGTATTTCTGGAAGTCGAAGCCCAGTTGCAGGATGAAGAAGTCGACACCGGCGGCGAGCTTCTTTTCGGCCTTGAAGTACTGCGCGCCGCCTTCTTCCTCGCGGTATTTGAACGGGTTCAGTGCTGCACCGAGCAGCCAGTCGGGGCGCGCCTGGCGCACGATCTGCAGGGCTGCGACGGATTCGAGGTAACGCACCGGACGCTGGCCCGGCGTGTGGCCGGGCAGGCGGTCGCCGGTCAGCAACAGGAGCTGGTCCAGGCCAGCGGCGTCCATGCGCGGCAACTGGGCGAGCAGGTCCTGGCGCTCGCGGTCCTTGCCGGAGAAATGCAGCAGGGTCGGGACCGGTGTATCGAAGCTGCGGCAGGCGTCGAGCGGCGACATGTCGAGCGCACTGCCGACCCGGTCGGCGATGGACACCGCCAGTGGCCAACCACACAACTGCGCACGCGCCATGATGCTCTCCAGCGCCGCGAAGCGCTGGGCAGTAGGCTTGGGGACGAACTCCATGATGCAGACGAAGGATTGGTCGTTCAGGGCTTGTCTGAGCAGGCTCATGGTGGGTACCGGGTGCGGGCAGGATGACAGTGTGGCTGGATGGGGGCGCAGTGGGTTGTCTGCAAGCGTACGGCATTGATCTGAAACAGACACGCTGCGCGGTTTACATCTGGATACAAGCCGGGCTTTGTCATCGAGCTGGTGGGCTGCTTGGATGCTGC
>NZ_JAYFUI010000062.1:0-15195 GCF_034961125.1 Pseudomonas machongensis
CCACCTGCCGCAGGTTGCAGCGCAAGGGCACCACCACCTGTTCGTACACAAGGTGCGCAACAGCGACACCACCCATACAGCCGTGGCCAGCCTAGGCAAACGTGAGCGGGTCGAAGAAGTGGCACGCATGCTGGGCGGGATAGACCTGACCAAGGAATCCCTGGCGCATGCGCGCAAGATGGTGGTTAGCGGCAAGACCTGAGGCAGCACACTTCTAAACCCGTGGCAGAAAGCACAAAGGCGACCCGAAGGTCGCCTTTGCTGTTCATAACGATCGAAATCGTTACTTTTTCTTACGCACATACAGGACCAGATTGTGGTCCACGAGCTCGTAGCCATGCTCAGCCACGATCTCTTTCTGGCGGCGCTCGATCTCCGCATCCATGAATTCGATCACTTCGCTGGTATCCACGTTGACCATATGGTCGTGGTGGCCGCCATCGGCCAGCTCGAACACCGCGTGGCCGCCATCGAAGTTGTGGCGAACCACCAGACCCGCTGCTTCGAACTGGGTCAGTACACGGTAGACGGTCGCCAGACCGACATCCTCACCTGCTTCCATCAGCGCCTTGTAGACATCCTCGGCGCTCATGTGACGCTGCTCGGTCGAATCGAGCATCTGAAGGATCTTGACTCGAGGCAGGGTCACCTTGAGACCGGCTTTGCGCAATTCGCTATTTTCAACCATGGTCAGCTTTCTCGCCGATGCTGCTTCGCAGCTTCTCTTAATACGGGTATGATCGGGGTTTACGTTGTCCAGCCAAGATAGTGGAAGTCGCCCACCGATGCAAAACACCAAGCTCTTGCTAACCAGCCTCACCCTCGTGGGACTGCTCGCACTCGCCGGTTGCTCGTTTCCCGGGGTTTACAAAATCGACATCCAGCAGGGCAATGTCGTCACGCAGGACATGATAGACCAATTGCGCCCCGGAATGACCCGACGGCAAGTAAGGTTTATCATGGGCAACCCGCTCCTGCAGGACACCTTCAACACCAATCGGTGGGATTATCTCTACAGCATCCAGCCTGGCGGCGGTAAGCGCCAGCAGGAGCGCATGAGCATCTTCTTCAACGAAAGCGACCAACTGGTCAGCCTGTCCGGCGACTTCATGCCAGGCGTGAGCCGCGACCAGGAAATCCTGGGCGGCAGCAGCACCACGACCGTCAGCCCGGCCAACCAGCCGTCTCAACAGCCAGAGAAGCCAGCCAAGGCCGGCTCGACGGAAGAGTCGATCCAGCGTGAAATCGACACCATCGAGACGACACCGGTGCCCACACCGGCGCCCCTGGAGACCTCGCCGCAATAACGGCATGGCCCATGAAAAAGCCCGGACATGGTCCGGGCTTTTTATTGCGCAGCGCATACAGCAACAATCTTACCCGCGTGCGGCCTTGGCCTTTTCGGCTCGCTGTCTGCGCATCGCCTTCGGGTCGACCAGCAGCGGCCGGTAGATTTCCAGGCGCTCGCCCTCCTCTACCTGACGCTGCTGCGGATCAGCGACGACCTTGCCGAACACACCCACCGGGCAGCTTTCAATATCCAGCCCTGGCACTTGCGCAGCGATACCAGACAAACGCAAAGCCTCACGCAGCGTCACACCCTGCGGCACCCGGCACGCCAGCAACCACTGGCGTGCAGCAGTCGCGTAAGCCACCTCGATACTCAGCGTCTCAGCCATGCAGCTGCTTGGCTCGCTGGCAGAAGGCATCGACGAGGGTGTTGGCTGCCTGGTTGAACAATGGCCCGAGGGTGGCGCGCACCAGCGGCCCGGCGTAATCGAACGACAGGTCGAGGCTGATCTTGCAGGCTTTCTCGCCCAACGCCTTGAACACCCACACACCATGCAACTGGGTGAAGGGCCCTTCTTCCAGGTTCATCTCGATGGATTGCCCCGGGACCAACACATTGCGCGTGACGAACTGCTGGCTCATGCCACCCTTGGCTACCTCCAGCTTCGCCCGCATGTGCGTGTCACTCGCCTCGAGCACCGTCGAGTCCGAGCACCAGGGAAGAAACTCAGGGTAGCTGGCCACGTCGTTGACCAGGTCGTAGAGCGCCTGGGCAGGGTATGGCAGCAGGGCGGAGCGTTGAATATGGGTAGTCATCCAGGCATCACTTCCAAGCTGGGCGGCAGCGCATCGCAGCGCTTCGGAACGGTTCCGTACAACGGAACGAGGCCTGCATTGTCCGGGATTCATCCTGCTGGCTCAAGCGCACCGAACCCCATAGCCAGAGGACGTGGCGACTGCCTATAATGCCGCCCCTATGGCTAAGCAAAAGAAACATCCGACCGGGACCATCGCGCAGAACAAGAAAGCGCGACACGATTACTTCATCGAACACAAGTTCGAGGCCGGGCTGGTCCTGTCCGGTTGGGAAGTAAAAAGCCTGCGGGCCGGCAAGGCGCACCTGACCGACAGCTACGTGCTGCTCAAGGATGGCGAAGCCTGGCTGTTCGGCAGCCACATCACCCCGCTGAACACCGCCAGCACCCACGTCATCGCCGACCCCATGCGTACCCGCAAGCTGCTGCTGAACAAGCGCGAGCTCGAGCGCGTGGAGGCTGCCGTGGCGCAGAAAGGCTACACCTGTGTGGCCCTGGCGCTGTACTGGAGCAAGCACCTGATCAAGTGCGAAATCGCGCTCGGCAAGGGCAAGAAGGAGTTCGACAAGCGCGACACGATGCGCGAGCGCGACTCCAACCGCGAGCTGCAGCGTGCGGTGCGCAACAAGGGCAAGGAAGAGTAGATCTTCCTCTTGCCTGCGATAGCTGCGATACCTGCCTAGCGCCCACTGCGTCGCTCAGCGCGCGCCACGCGCTGGGCTTCCTGCTGCGCTTCTTCCAGCACTTCCTGCACGTACAGGATGTGCCGGCTCGACACCTCCCGCGCATCTTCTGCACGCCCCTCGACGATCGCCTGGTACAGTTCGCGATGCTGACTGATCAGCATGTCGCGCGTTTCCGTACGCTGCTGGTACATACCCCCGATGTTGGTCACTACATTGCGCTTGAGCAGGTCGAACAGACCACGAATGGTATGCAGCAGCACGGCATTGTGGCTGGCCTCGGCAATCGCCAGATGAAAACGGGCATCCGCTGCGCCTTCTTCTGCACGACTGACCTCATCGACGCGGGCATAGCAATCCTGCAGCGCATCGAAGGCGGCCTTCAACCGCGCCCGATCCGGCTCGGTAGCACGCTGGGCTGCGTAGAAGGCGCATGAGGCCTCAAGGGTGTGACGAAACTCCAGCAGGTCGCGCTGAGCCTCAGGGTTGTGCTCGAGCAACTGCAACAAGGGATCACTGAACGTCGATCCCAGCGACTCGGCCACATAGTTGCCGCCCCCCTGGCGACTGACCAGCAGCCCCTTGGCCACCAGTTTCTGGATCGCCTCGCGCAACGACGGGCGGGAAACGCCGAACTGCTCGGCCAGGGCGCGTTCGGCGGGCAGGCGCTGCCCTGAGGTCAACGTCCCCTCGAGAATCATCCCTTCCAGTCGATCGACGATATCGTCGGACAGGCGCCGTTGGCGGACCTGATCAAAAACCATCACATGCTCTCCACAAACCCCGGCACCGATTTCGGGGCACCTATTCTGCGCCTATCCGCGGCAGCCCGACAGATATTCCTCGATTGATCCGACGCGATCTCGCCCTCCGCTCATCGGCACTCGACCAAAGTTTTGCTTGGGACAAATTGACACACCCCGTATCCGGCTTTTAACCTAGCGACCAGTCATTGTAAATTGGTATTACCAATTATCCAATGCCAGTGCTGACCAACAACAATTAGGGGTCACCCCATATGCAAACCTGGCAACAACTCTACACACCGCTTGGTAGTCTCGGCCTGTCCGCACTGGCGGCGGTCATCCCCATCGTGTTCTTCTTCCTCGCCCTCGCCGTGTTCCGCCTCAAGGGCCACGTGGCAGGCAGCATTACCCTCGGCCTGTCGATCCTGGTGGCGATCTTCGCCTTCCAGATGCCTGTCGACATGGCCCTTGCCGCAGCAGGCTACGGCTTCCTCTATGGCCTCTGGCCGATTGCCTGGATCATCGTTGCCGCGGTGTTCCTGTACAAACTCACGGTCAAGAGCGGCCAGTTCGAAGTCATCCGCAGCTCGGTACTGTCGATCACCGACGACCAGCGCCTGCAGGTGCTGCTGATCGGCTTCTGCTTCGGTGCCTTCCTCGAAGGCGCAGCCGGCTTCGGCGCGCCCGTGGCCATCACCGCCGCACTGCTGGTGGGTCTGGGCTTCAACCCGCTGTATGCCGCTGGCCTGTGCCTGATCGCCAACACCGCGCCGGTCGCCTTCGGCGCCCTGGGCATCCCGATCATCGTCGCCGGGCAAGTGACCGGTATCGACGCCTTCCACATTGGCGCCATGACCGGCCGCCAGCTGCCGCTGCTGTCGCTGTTCGTGCCGTTCTGGCTGGTGTTCATGATGGATGGCCTGCGGGGCGTGAAAGAGACCTGGCCCGCCGCGCTGGTCGCCGGCCTGAGCTTCGCCGTGACCCAGTACTTCACGTCCAACTTCATCGGTCCTGAACTGCCGGACATCACCTCGGCCCTGGCCAGCCTGATCGCCCTGACCCTGTTCCTCAAAGTCTGGCAGCCCAAGCGCGCGTTCGCCGAGGCCAAGGGCAGCGTCGGTGCAGCCGTGGTCAGCAGTGGCGGCAGCCAGCCTTCGCCGTACAGCTTCGGCGAGATCTTCAAGGCCTGGTCGCCATTCCTGATTCTCACCGTGCTGGTGACCATCTGGACCCTCAAGCCCTTCAAGGCTGCGTTCGCGCCGGGCGGCGCGATGTACAACTTCGTGTTCAACTTCGCCATCCCGCACCTCGATCAACTGGTGATCAAGACTGCCCCGATTGTCACCGCGCCGACCGCAATGCCGGCCGTGTTCAAGCTCGACCCGATCTCCGCCACCGGCACCGCGATCTTCCTGTCGGCACTGATCTCGATGTGGGTCCTGAAGATCAATGTCAAAACTGGTCTTACCACTTTCAAAGAGACCTTCTGGGAACTGCGCTGGCCGATCCTGTCGATCGGCATGGTGCTGGCCTTCGCCTTCGTCACCAACTACTCGGGCATGTCCTCGACCATGGCCCTGGTCCTGGCCGGCACCGGCGCGGCTTTCCCGTTCTTCTCGCCGTTCCTGGGTTGGCTGGGCGTGTTCCTGACCGGATCCGACACATCGTCCAACGCCCTGTTCAGCTCGCTGCAGGCCACCACCGCGCACCAGATCGGCGTCAGCGACACCTTGCTGGTCGCCGCCAACACCAGCGGCGGCGTGACCGGCAAGATGATCTCGCCGCAGTCGATCGCCGTGGCCTGCGCCGCTACCGGCCTGGTCGGCAAGGAGTCGGACCTGTTCCGCTTCACCGTCAAGCACAGCCTGTTCTTCGCGACCATCGTCGGCCTGATCACCCTGGTCCAGGCCTACTGGCTGACCGGTATGCTGGTTCATCACTAAAGTGACAGGGGCCGGGCGCCCTCACGCGCCCGGCAGCTCCCACAACCCACGCTGCGAGAATCCATGATCATTTCAGCCTCCACCGACTATCGCGCCGCGGCCCAGCGCAAGCTGCCCCCCTTCCTGTTCCACTACGCCGACGGCGGCGCCTACGCCGAGCACACCCTGCGCCACAACGTCTCGGACCTGGCCAGCATCGCCCTGCGCCAGCGTGTGCTGAGAAACATGTCGGAGCTGAGCCTTCAGACCCGGCTGTTCGACGAAACCCTGAGCATGCCCGTGGCCCTGGCCCCGGTCGGCCTGACCGGCATGTACGCGCGCCGTGGCGAAGTGCAAGCGGCGCGCGCGGCGGCGGCGCACGGCATTCCCTTCACCCTGTCCACGGTGTCGGTCTGCCCGATCGAGGAAGTGGCGCCTGCCATCGACCGGCCCATGTGGTTCCAGCTGTATGTCCTCAAGGACCGCGGCTTCATGCGCAACGCCCTGGAGCGCGCCAAGGCCGCCGGGGTGAAGACGCTGGTGTTCACCGTCGACATGCCCGTGCCCGGCGCCCGCTACCGTGACGCCCATTCCGGCATGAGTGGCGCCAACGGCCCGATGCGTCGTGTGTTGCAAGCCATGACCCACCCTGAATGGGCCTGGGACGTCGGCGTGATGGGACGCCCCCACGACCTGGGCAATATTTCCACCTATCGCGGCAACCCGACCGGCCTTGCCGACTACATCGGCTGGCTGGGCAACAATTTCGACCCGTCGATTTCCTGGAAGGACCTGGAGTGGATCCGCGAATTCTGGGACGGCCCGATGATCATCAAGGGCATCCTCGACGCCGATGACGCCCGTGACGCCGTGAGGTTCGGTGCCGACGGCATCGTCGTCTCCAACCATGGCGGCCGCCAGCTCGACGGCGTGCTGTCCAGCGCCCGCGCCCTGCCGGCCATTGCCGACGCGGTCAAGGGTGATTTGAAGATTCTCGCCGACTCGGGTATCCGCAGCGGCCTGGACGTGGTGCGCATGATCGCCCTGGGCGCCGACACGGTGCTGATCGGCCGCGCCTTCCTCTGGGCCCTGGCCGTGCATGGTCAGGCTGGGGTGAAGAACCTGCTGGAGCTGTTCGAGAAAGAAATGCGCGTGGCCATGGTGCTGACCGGCGCCAAGTCGATCGGCGAGATCAGCCGCGATTCACTGGTACGCGAGTTGGGCGCCTGAGCCCTTACGAAACAAACGCCTGATAGTCCGGGGCACGTCGCGCGCCAGACGCGCCGGCCCCGCGAGGAGATTGCATGAGCCTGCCCGCTGCGTTCCTGCGTGATGCCGAGCGCCTGATCCCTGCCGAACGCCGTTTCGACGACCCGACCTCGACCCTGGCCTTCGGCACCGACGCCAGTTTCTACCGGCTGATCCCCAAGCTGGTGGTGCGCGTCGAATCCGAGGACGAGGTGGTCGAGCTGATCCGCCTGGCCCAGCGTGAGCGCGTGCCGGTAACCTTCCGCGCTGCAGGCACCAGCCTCTCCGGGCAGGCCATCAGCGACTCGGTGCTGATCGTGCTGGGCGACAACTGGAACGGCCGCGAGATTCGCAACCAGGGCGAACAGATCCGCCTGCAGCCCGGGGTCATCGGTGCCCAGGCCAATGCCTGGCTGGCCCCCTACGGGCGCAAGATCGGACCTGATCCGGCGTCGATCAATGCCTGCAAGATCGGCGGCATCGTCGCCAACAATGCCAGCGGCATGTGCTGCGGTACCGCGCAGAACACCTACCACACCCTTGCTGGCCTGCGCCTGGTACTGGCCGACGGTACTCGTCTGGACAGCGAAGACCCGGCCAGCGTCGCCGCCTTCGAACAGAGCCACGCCGCACTGCTCGACGAACTTGCCCGCCTTGGCCGTGAGACCCGCGCCAACACCGAACTGGCCGACCGCATCCGCCACAAGTACAGGCTGAAGAACACCACCGGCCTCTCGCTCAACGCACTGGTGGACTACGACCAGCCACTGGATATCCTCCAGCACCTGCTGGTCGGCTCCGAAGGCACCCTGGGCTTCATCAGCGCAGTCACCTATGACACCGTGCCTGACCACCCGCACAAGGCCAGCGCCCTGCTGGTGTTTCCCACTGTCGAAAGCTGCTGCCGGGCAGTGACCGTGCTCAAGCGCCAGCCCGTGTCGGCGGTCGAGCTGCTCGACCGCCGCAGCCTGCGCTCGGTGCAGGAGATGCCAGGCATGCCGGCCTGGGTGAAAGGCCTGTCGAGCAACGCCTGCGCCCTGCTGATCGAGTCCCGCGCCGCCAGCCAGAGCCTGCTGCACGAACAACTGGCGCTGGTGATGGGGTCAATCGCCGAATTCCCGCTCGAGCAGAAGGTCGAGTTCAGCGAAGACCCGACGGTGTACAACCTGCTGTGGAAGATTCGCAAGGACACCTTCCCTGCCGTCGGCGCCGTACGCCAGACCGGCACCACGGTGATCATCGAAGACGTGACCTTCCCGGTAGAGCAACTGGCCGAGGGCGTCAACCGCCTGATCCAGCTGTTCGACAGGCATCGCTATGACGAGGCGATCATTTTCGGCCACGCACTGGAAGGCAACCTGCACTTCGTTTTCACCCAGGGCTTCAACAGCGCCGAGGAAGTTGCGCGTTACCAGGCCTTCATGGAGGACGTCGCGCAACTGGTGGCGGTGGAGTTCGGCGGCTCGCTCAAGGCCGAGCACGGCACCGGACGCAACATGGCGCCCTTCGTCGAGCTGGAATGGGGCAAGGACGCCTACCAGTTGATGTGGGCACTCAAGCGCTTGCTCGACCCCAACGGCATCCTCAACCCGGATGTGGTGCTCAGCAATGATCCGGACATCCACCTGAAAAACCTCAAGCCACTGCCGGCGGCCGACGAGATCGTCGACAAATGCATCGAGTGCGGTTTCTGCGAGCCGGTGTGCCCGTCCAAGGGGCTGACCCTCAGCCCACGCCAACGCATCGTCATGTGGCGCGATATCCAGGCCAAGCGTCGTGCCGGCCTCGACACCCGCGAGCTGCTGCAGACCTATCAATACCAGGGCATCGATACCTGTGCCGCTACCGGCCTGTGCGCCCAGCGTTGCCCGGTGGGGATCAATACCGGCGAACTGGTGAAGAAACTGCGCGGCCAGGCCGCCGATCACCTGAAGACTGCCAACTGGCTGGCCGAGCACTTCCACTCGGCCCTCAGTGGCGCACGCCTGACCCTCGCCGCGGCCAACGGCGCACGCAAGCTGCTCGGTGCCCCACGCCTGGCGCGCCTCAGCAGTGGCCTGCGCAAGGTCAGCAACGGTCGCCTGCCGCAGTGGACAGCAGCCATGCCGCAACCGCTCAAACCGATCGACTTCGGCCCGGCAAGCCACGATGCACGACCACGGGTGGTTTACCTTGCGGCCTGCGTGTCGCGTGTCATGGGCCCGGCCTATGGCGATCGCGAGCAGCGCTCGTTGCTGGACAAGACCCAGGCCCTGCTGGAAAAGGCCGGCTACCAGGTGATCTTCCCCGACAACGCCGACAGCCTCTGCTGCGGCCAGCCATTTGCTTCCAAGGGCTATGCCGAACAGGCCGAGCACAAGCGCCAGGAACTGATCGCCGCCCTGCTGCATGCCAGCCGCGGCGGCCTCGATCCGATCTACTGCGACACCAGCCCCTGCACCTTGCGCCTGGTACAGGACCTGGGCGAAACCCGGCTGGACCTCTACGACCCGGTGCGCTTCATCCGCACGCATCTGCTCGACAAGCTGGAGTTCACCCCACAGGAGGAACCTGTGGCCGTACATGTCACCTGCAGCACCCAGCACCTGGGCGAAAGCCAGGCGCTGATCGACCTCGCGCGGCGTTGCAGCAAGCAGGTGGTGATTCCCGAGGGTATCCACTGCTGTGGGTTCGCTGGCGACAAGGGCTTCACCACGCCAGAGCTCAATGCCCATTCCCTGCGCAGCCTGAAAGATGCGGTGCAGTACTGCAGCGAAGGGATTTCCACCAGCCGTACCTGCGAGATCGGGCTGTCGAGCCATAGTGGTATCGACTATCACGGATTGGTCTATCTGGTGGACCGGGTGACGCGCGCACGAGCTATTTAGGTCAGCCCAACCCCTGCGGGAGCGGCGGTTCGGCGCTCCGACTTGTCCCGCGAACACGGGCGTAGCCCGTGCCAGGCAGCGCGGTGTTTTTTTCGCGGGTAAACCCGCTCCTACAATGGAGCGCCTACCCAGGCGATTGACCCAGCAGCTAGCAACCATTTGTTACAAGTAAATGCTAACCTGCAGCCCCCTTCTTCCGCTGCCGTTGGCCCCCGATGTCTGAGTCCGCACCGTTGCTGTTGCGTCACCACCGTCCGTTCATCGCGTTCTGGCTTGCGCGGGTCTTCACCGCCAGTGGCTTCCAGATGCTCACCGTGGCCATCGGCTGGCACCTCTACCAGCTCACCGGCAACGTCCTGGACCTGGGCCTGGTCGGCCTGGTCGAATTCGCCCCACGGGTGCTGTTCATGCTGCACACCGGGCATGTCGCCGACCGCTACGACCGGCGCAAGGTCGCCGCCCTGTGCCAGTGCCTGCAAGGGCTCATCGCCCTGGCCCTGGCGCTGGGCAGTGCCACCGACAGCGTCACCCGTGAACTGATCTTCGTGCTGGCGTTCCTGCTCGGTGCCACCCGCTCCTTCGAGATGCCTGCGACCCAGGCACTGCTGCCCAACGTGGTGCCGCCGGGGCTGTTCCCGCGCGCCGTCGCTGCGTCGGCGTCGGCGACCCAGGCAGCGACCATCGTCGCCCCGGCGGTCGGCGGCCTGCTCTACGCTTTCGGCAGCATCTGGGTGTATGGCCCGACGGTATTGCTGTACGCCATTGCCTGCCTGCTGATGCTCAGCCTCGACTCGCGCCAGCAGACACCCCAGCGCGGCCGTGCCAGCCTGGAATCACTGCTGGCCGGCATCCGCTTCATTCGCAGTCGCCCGGACATCCTCGGCGCCATCTCGCTGGACCTGTTCGCCGTACTGCTAGGCGGTGCCACGGCGCTGCTGCCGGTGTTCGCGAAGGATATCCTGCTCACTGGCGCCTGGGGCCTGGGTCTGCTGCGCTCGGCTCCGGCGGTAGGTGCCTTGTTAATGTCGCTGTGGCTGGCGCGCTTCCCGGTAGAACGCAAGGTCGGCCGGACCATGTTCACCGCCGTGGGCGTGTTCGGCGTGGCGACCATCGCCTTCGGCCTGTCGACCTCGTTCTGGTTCTCGCTGGCGGTGCTGGTGGTACTGGGCGCGGCAGACATGATCAGCATGGTCATCCGCAGCGCCTTCGTGCAACTGGAGACACCGGATGAAATGCGCGGCCGGGTCAGCGCGGTGAACGGGCTGTTCATCGGCGCCTCGAATCAGCTCGGCGAGTTCGAATCCGGGGTCACTGCGCACTGGTTTGGCACAGTTCCGGCGGTGGTGCTGGGTGGCGTGGGCACGCTGGTGGTCACTGGCGTGTGGATGAAGCTGTTCCCGACCCTGGCCAACCGCGACCGCATGCACAATCCGCAATAGTCTTCATGGGGCTGCCTGGCAGCCCTTTCGCGGCACCAGGCCGCGCCGACAGCGGGCGCCACGCCACAAAGACCAACAGCCATAGGCCCCCGCCCCCCATGCTGGTATGATGCGCGGCTTTTTTCCGCCCCCACAAAACCACGGCAACCGGTACGGTCTGTGCTTTGCTGATGGGGTCGAATACATTCACGGCGCCGCGGCGCCATGGGAGCAGGCATGCTGGAAAGGCTGTTTCAACTAAAAGCACACAACACCAACGTGCGCACCGAGATCCTCGCGGGCGTCACCACCTTCCTGGCGATGGCCTACATCCTGTTCGTCAACCCGAGCATCCTCGGCGAAACCGGCATGGACAAGGGCGCGATCTTCGTCGCCACGTGCCTTGCCGCCGCCATCGGCTCGGTCACCATGGGCCTGATCGCCAACTACCCGATCGCCCTCGCCCCGGGCATGGGCCTGAACGCCTTCTTCACCTACACCGTGGTCCTGCACATGGGCCACACCTGGCAGGTGGCACTGGGTGCGGTATTCCTCTCGGCGGTGCTGTTCTTCCTGCTGTCGATCTTCCGCATCCGTGAATGGATCGTGAACAGCATCCCGCTGCCGCTGCGCTCGGCGATCGCCGCCGGTATCGGCCTGTTCCTGGCACTCATCGCCCTGCACAATGCGGGCATCGTCGTCGATAACCCAGCCACCCTGGTCGGCCTGGGCGACCTCAAGCAGCCTGCACCGATCCTTGCCACCCTCGGCTTCTTCCTCATCGTCGGCCTCGAGTCGCTGAAAGTGCGCGGCGCCGTGCTGATCGGCATCCTCGCCGTGACGGTGGTGTCGATCCTGGTGGGTGCCAGCCAATTCGGCGGCATCGTTTCCATGCCGCCGTCGCTGGCCCCGACCTTCCTGCAACTGGACATCAAGGGCGCGCTGGACGTCGGGCTGATCAGCGTGATCTTCGCCTTCCTGTTCGTCGACCTGTTCGACAACTCCGGCACCCTGATCGGCGTGGCCAAGCGCGCCGGCCTGATGGGCAAGGACGGCCATATGCCGAAGATGGGCCGTGCGCTGATCGCCGACAGCACCGCAGCCATGGCCGGCTCGCTGCTGGGCACCTCGACCACCACCAGCTATATCGAATCGGCTGCCGGCGTAAGTGCCGGCGGACGCACCGGCCTGACCGCCATCGTGGTAGCCGTGCTGTTCCTGCTCGCGCTGTTCTTCGCGCCGCTGGCCGGTAGCGTGCCGGCCTACGCCACCGCGCCGGCACTGCTGTTCGTTGCCGTGCTGATGGCCTCGGGCCTGGCCGAGATCAACTGGGACGACGTCACCGAGGCCGCGCCGGTAGTGGTCACCGCCCTGGCCATGCCATTGACCTATTCGATCGCCAACGGCATCGCCTTCGGCTTCATCGCCTGGACCGCCATCAAGCTGATCTCCGGTCGTCATCGCGACCTGAACCCGGCCCTGGTGATCCTGTCCATTCTGTTCGTCATCAAGCTGGGCTGGTTCAACGCATGAGTGCCGTCTTCGACCCTTCGCAATACACGACCCAACTGCAGGCCAAGGTCGAGCGCCTGCGCGAGCTGCTGGCGCCCTTCGATGCACCGCAACCTGCCGTGTTCGAGTCGCCGCGCGAGCACTATCGCCTGCGCGCAGAGTTCCGTCTGTGGCGCGAAGAGGGTCAACGCCACTACGCGATGTTCGCCCCGGGCGAGAAGCACAAGGCAATTCTGATCGACGACTTCCCCATCGCCAGCCAGCGCATCAATGAACTGATGCCCCGTCTCAAGGCCGCCTGGCAGGGCAACGAAGACCTGAGCAATCGTCTGTTCCAGGTCGAGTTCCTGACCACACTGGCCGGCGATGCCATGGTCACCCTGTGCTATCACCGCCCGCTCGACGAGGCCTGGGAAGCTGCCGCGCAGCAACTGGCCGCACAACTGGGCGTCAGCGTGATCGGTCGTTCCAAAGGCAAGCGCGTGGTGATCGGCCGTGACTATGCCGTGGAGAAACTCGACATCGCCGGCCGCACCTTCAGCTACCGCCAGCCTGAAGGCGCCTTCACCCAGCCCAACGGGGCAGTGAACCAGAAGATGTTGGGCTGGGCCTGCGAGGCGATGGGCGAGCGCAGCGACGACCTGCTGGAGCTGTACTGCGGCAACGGCAACTTCACCCTGCCCCTGGCCACCCGCGCGCGCCAGGTGCTGGCCACCGAGATCAGCAAGACCTCGGTCAACGCCGCCCTGCACAACCTCGACGAAAACGGCATCGACAACGTGCGCCTGGTACGCCTGTCGGCCGAGGAACTGACCGAGGCGCTGAACGAGGTCCGCCCATTCCGTCGCCTGGAAGGCATCGACCTGAAAAGCTACGACTTCGGCACCGTGTTCGTCGACCCGCCACGCGCCGGCATGGACCCGGACACCTGCGAGCTGACCCGGCGTTTCGAGCGGATCCTGTACATCTCCTGCAACCCCGAGACGCTGGCGCAGAACATCGCTCAATTGCACGATACCCACCGTATCGAACGCTGCGCGCTGTTCGATCAGTTCCCCTACACCCACCACATGGAAAGCGGGGTCCTGCTGGTGCGGCGCTGATCGATGGATGGCCGGGGCCACCTGACAGGCCCCGGCATTCGTTCAGAAGTCGAAGAACACCGTCTCCCCTTCCCCTTGAATACGGATATCGAAGCGATACGCCGTCTTCCCGTCCACCTCGCAACGCTTGGCGATCAGCGTCTCGCGCCGCTGCGGCTGCTCGATCAGGTTGAGCACCGGGCACTTGGCGTTGGCCTCGGCCTCGTCATCGAAATACAAGCGGGTATGCAGGTGGATATTGATCCCCCGGGCGAACAGGCTGATGTTGATGTGCGGTGCCATCGGCACCCCGGCAGCATTGTTCACCACGCCTGGCTTGACCGTGTGCAAGGTCCATTCACCTGCATCGAAGGTGGTGGCGGTCCGGCCGAAGCTGTTGAAGGTGTTCTCCAGGTTGAACATGTCCTGGTAGTGGCCGTTGGCGTCGGCCTGCCACACCTCGAGGAAGGAATCACGCACCAGATGGCCATTGCCATCGTACACCTGGCCGATCAGCAGGATGTGCTCGCCCGGAGCCTCCGGGCGGGCCAGGCGGTTCCAGATTTCCTGGTCGCGGGTCGGGTTACCGGCAGCTTCCAGGGCCAGGCCGATGTGCACATAGGGGCCGGCGGTCTGCGAGGGGGTCTCCGGCAGCAGTTCGATAGGCATGACGGGTCTCCTCAGCGATTCTCGAAGTGGGTCTGGCGCTGGCCACGCAGCACGATGTCGAAGCGATAGGCCAGACAGTCCATCGGGTTGGCGCGGCTCATGTCGAGCCGGGCGATCAGGCGCTGCACCGCGTCCGGGTTGGCGATCGACTTGACGATCGGGCACATCGGAATCAGCGGATCACCTTCGAAATACAGTTGGGTGATCAGCTTGGTGGCAATCGATGGGCCGCTGATGGAGAAGTGGATGTGCGCCGGACGCCAGTCGTTGGGGCCGTTGCGCCAGGGATAGGGGCCGGGCTTGATGGTGCGGAAGCTATAGTAGCCGTCACGGTCGGTCAGGCAGCGACCTACGCCACCGAAGTTGGGATCGAGCGGGGCCAGGTAGCGGTCGTTCTTGTGGCGGTAGCGACCACCGGCGTTGGCCTGCCACATCTCCACCAGGGTATTGGGCACCGGCTTGCCGTACTGGTCGACGACCCGCCCGGCAACGATGATGCGCTCACCGATCGGCAGGCCACCGTTGTTGAAGTTCAGCAACAGGTCATGGTCATGCTCGCCGAAGCGCAGGTGGGAAAAATCAGGGCCGGTGCTTTCGCTGACCGACTGGGCAATGCTCACCAGCGCCTGGCGCGGCGAGCGGGCGATGGATGTCTTGTAATCAGGCGTAAGGGCCTTGGGGTGCCAGTTGCGATCACGGATCACGAAGCGGCTGGTGTCCTGAGCGGGCATGCCGTTTTCCTCTCTTGGAATTGTTCGAACCACCTGTGCGTGGCAGGCGGACTTGCAGTTTCCGGCAGGTCGCGCAGCGCGAAAACTGAAAACATGCGCGCCAGACATAACCATTTGGTTATGCAACTTTTCGTCAGACCACCTGATCTGAAGCGCTGGACTATTCTGGATGGACTGCGGTGCTGGCTGCGCAGAGCGCACGGCCCTTCAAC
>NZ_JAYFUI010000063.1:0-13978 GCF_034961125.1 Pseudomonas machongensis
ATCTCGTTCCTCGGCATCGTCACCACGCGCGGGCATGACCGCAAGGTAGCGGTGCGCTCGATGGGCTAGGCAGGGCGCGTGTAACAGTTTATGACGAGGGGCGCTTTTACCAGGCGCCCCTCTGTCGTTTACCACAGCGACCTCGGAGCGGTCCGACATCTTTAGGATGCACCCCTGGATAGGCTTCCTGGCTTCGAATCATGCCAGGAGCCCTTCGATGAAAGACCCACAGCAACATGACGACGCAACCACCGCCACTCCCGCCAGGGAGGAGCGCTTCGATGAGGTCGTGACCCTCATCCACTCGGCACGACAACGTTGCATGCAAGCCGTGAATACGCAGCTCATCGAGCTGTATTGGCAGGTCGGTGCCTACATCAGTCGCAAGATCGAGAATGCCGAATGGGGCGACGCCGTGGTCAGCCAACTGGCCGCCCACCTAGCGCGCACGCAGCCAGGGTTGCGTGGGTTCACACGACCGAACCTGTTCCGCATGCGCCAGTTCTTCGAGGCCTATCGTCACGACGAAGTTGTCTCACCGCTGGTGAGACAACTGCCGTGGACCCACAACATGATCATTCTCGGGCAGAGCCGACGCGTGGAGGAGCGAGAGTTCTATCTACGGATGGCCATCAAGGAGGGATGGTCCAAGCGCGAACTGGAGCGCCAGATGAAGGCCGCCCTGTTCGAGCGCAGCGTTGCCGACCCGCTCAAGGCATCAGCCTCTCTTGCCCAGGCCCACCCGCAAGCCCTCTCGGTGTTCCGTGATGCCTACCTGCTGGACTTCCTCGACCTGCCCCATGGGCATGTCGAAGCCGATCTGCACAAGGGCTTGCTGCAGCGTTTGAAGGACTTTCTCGTGGAGCTTGGTCGCGACTTCTGCTTCGTCGGCTCGGAGTATCCACTGCAGGTCGGTGGGCGTGACTTTGCCGTGGATCTGGTGCTGTTCCATCGCGGGCTCAACTGCCTGGTCGCGGTGGAGCTGAAGGTCGGGCGCTTCGAGCCCGAGTACATGGGCAAGTTGGATTTCTATCTCGAGGCGCTGGATCGCAACGAGCGCAAGGCGCATGAAAACCCCGCCATCGGCGTACTGCTGTGCGCCAGCAAGCATGACGAGGTGGTCGAGTATGCGCTCAACCGCAGCCTGTCACCGGCCCTCGTCGCCGAGTACCAGACCTGCCTGCCGGACAAGGCGCTGCTGCAGGCCAAGCTGCAAGAGTTCTACGCCCTCGACGCCCGCTGACCCTCCCCCGAAACCGACCCTGTCTAAACCCCAGCCCAACCGTTGTAGGAGCGGGCTTGCCCGCGAACACGAGCGTAGCCCGTGCCAGGCAGCGCGATGTCTTTTTCGCGGGCAGCCCGCTCCTGCAAGTGCGGCGGAGCTATCACCATTCGTCAAATAATCAATTGACGAATATCAAAATCACTATTAGCTTAACCATTAAATCGAACAATAAATATCGCACAGCGATACGTGAGGCTTGAATTGTACGATCCATTGGTTGATGCGAACCCAGGCCGGGCCCAGCCCCATGCACCGTCCTACTGGGCCGATACCGCGGGTTCGCCGGTCGCCGACGATGGCCCGGTGCGTGGCAACGAGGACGTCGAAGTGGCGATCATCGGTGCCGGCTACACCGGCCTCAGTTGCGCGCTGCACCTGGCCCGCGAGCACGGGGTGCGAGCGGTGGTGCTGGAGGCGAACCAGACCGCCTGGGGTTGCAGCGGACGCAATGGCAGCTTCGCGCGCATTTCCGGTGGCCGCGTACCGCTGGCTGCACTGATCGAGCGCTACGGCGCCGACACCGCGCGCCAGTACTTCAACGAGATGCGCCAGGCGCTGGACACCACCCGCGGCCTGATCCGCGACGGCAACATCGACTGCGACGCGCAGCCGGATGGCGTGTACAAGGTCGCCAGCAAGGCCATTCACGTCGAGTCGCTCAAGCGCGAAATGGGCCTGTACAACGACCTGCTCGACTACCCGGCCCGCTTCGTCGAAGCCGCCGACCTGCAGGCGGTACACGCGGGTGCCGAGTCGTTCGGTGCACTGCACATGCCCGACGGTTTCAGCATGCATCCGCTGAAACTGGCCTGGGGCGTACAGCGCATGGCCCGCGAGGCTGGCGCGCGAGTGCACACCGGCTCGCCGGTGACCGCCTGGACCAGCAGCGCGCAGGGCCATCGCCTGGTCACGCCAGGCGGAGTGATCACCGCGCGCAAGGTGGTGGTTGCCACCAACGGCTACACCTCGCGGCAACTGCACCCGGCACTGACCGGGCGGATCCTGCCGGTGCATTCTCAGATCATCGTCACCCGGCCGATGAGCGCCGCAGAGAAGCAGGCCAGCCTGCCGGGTGCCGACTGCATGTTCGACACCCGCAACCTGCTGTTCTATTACCGCCGCCTGCCGGACGATCGCATTCTCTTCGGCGGTCGCAGCGCGGTGAATGGCCGCGACGCGGAAAACCCGCTGCACCGCGAACGCCTGCTGGCTGCGCTGTGTCGCAAGTTCCCCGCGCTGCAGGGCATCGACGTGGATTACAACTGGGGCGGCTGGGTCGCGGTGACCAACAACTCGCTGCCGCACTGCTACCCGATCCAGGGCGTGGCCAATGCCTACACCGGCGGCGGCTATGCCGGCAGTGGCGTGTCATTCTCGCTGCAGACCGGCAAACGCCTGGCGCAGATGGCCTGCGGTGAAGCCCGGCCCACACCGGTGCCGTTCCTGCACCAGGCGCCCAAGCCGTTCCCGTTCCAATCCTTCCTGCGTGTCGGCCAGCGCATGGCCTACGCCTGGTATCGCTTCAAGGACGCCGAGCGCGCGTCCGTCTAACTGGAGAGCGTCATGATCTATAGCGAGTACCTTATCGACGGTGAGCTGGTGCGCGGGCAGGGCGACGAGTCGCCGATCCTGGCGCCAGCCGACGAGCGTGTGCTGCATGTGCTGGCCGATGCCTCGCCGGCCCAGTTGGATGCCGCCGTCGATGCCGCCGAGCGTGCCTTCACCGGTTGGGCGCGCACGCCACCGCGCCAGCGCGGCTACCTGCTGCTCAAGCTGGCCGAGCGCATCGAAGCCGACGCCCAGGCGCTCGGCACCCTGGAAAGCCAGAACTGCGGCAAGCCGCTGCAAAAGGCGATTGGCCACGAAGTGCCGGCGGTCGCCGATGTGTTCCGCTTCTTCGCCGGGGCTGCGCGTTGCCTGCCGGGCAGCGCCGCCGGTGAATACGTCGCCGGCAGCACCAGCATGATCCGTCGCGACCCGCTCGGCGTGGTCGGGCTGATCGCGCCGTGGAACTACCCGCTGCTGATGGCCGCCTGGAAGCTGGCCCCGGCCCTGGCCGCCGGCAACACCGTGGTTTTCAAACCGTCCGAGCTGACGCCACTGAGCGCCCTGTACCTGGCGCGGCTGTGTGCCGAGATCTTCCCGCGCGGCGTGGTCAACATTCTCTCCGGGCGCGGTGCCACCCTCGGCGCGCAGCTCAGCGCCCATCCCAAGGTGCGCATGGTCTCGGTCACTGGCGACATCGCCACGGGGCAGGCCGTGGTCCGCGCCGCTGCCGGCAACCTCAAGCGCACCCACCTGGAGCTGGGCGGCAAGGCGCCGGTGCTGGTGTTCGCCGATGCCGACATCCCGGCTGCAGTGCGCATGATGCGTACCGGGGGTTACTACAACGCCGGGCAGGACTGCACCGCAGCCTGCCGCGTGTATGTCGCTGAGTCGGTGCGCGAGCAATTCCTCGAACAACTGGCTGCCGAGGTCTCGACCCTGCACACCGGGCACCCGGAAGATCCGGCCAGCGACTTCGGCCCGCTGATCAGCCGTCGCCAGCAAGAGCGCGTGCAGGGCTTCGTCGAGCGTGCTACGGCGCTGGCGCACAGCGAAGTGCTGGTCGGCGGCAAGGTTGTCGATGGCCCGGGTTTCTTCTTCCAGCCGACCGTCATCGCCGGTGTGCGCCAGGACGACGAGATCGTGCAGAAGGAAGTGTTCGGGCCGGTGGTGTCGGTCACGGCGTTCGACGATGAAGAGCAGGTGCTCACCTGGGCCAACGAAAGCGAATACGGCCTGTCGGCCTCGGTATGGACGCGCGATGTGAAGAAGGCCATGCGCACCGCCAGCCAGCTGCAGTACGGTTGTGTCTGGGTCAACCAGCACATGACACTGGCCACCGAGATGCCCCATGGCGGGCTGCGCCAGTCGGGCTACGGCAAGGACCTGAGCCTGTACGGTCTGGAGGATTACACCAGCGTGCGGCACATCATGATCGACATCGGCTGAGGCCGGGCAACTACACAAGAACACAAGAACACAACAACAAGCAGGGATGACTGCAGGACTGGATGTCCAGACGTTTCGCCAACTGTCTAACTACAACAAATGCAGGGGTTGAACATGAAACGATTCGAATGGCGTGCAGGCACCGTGGCGGTATTGCTGGGGCTGTGCACCTGGCAGGCCCACGCGGCCGAAAGCGTGACCTTCGCCGGCTGGGGTGGCGCCTTGCAGGACGCCGAACGCAAGGCCTACCTGGAGCCCGCGGCGAAGAACCTGGGCATCGCCGTCAAGGAAGACAACATGGACGGCCTGGCGGCGGTACGCGCCCAGGTGATGTCCGGCAAGCCCAAGTGGGATGTGGTTGAACTGGCCTCCAACGACTGCATGGTGGCCGAGAAGGAAGGCCTGACCGAGCCGCTGGACTTCTCGGTCATCAAGACCGAGGGCGTCGATCCCAGGTTCTACGGCAAGAACTGGATCGCCAGCCACGCCTATTCGACGGTCCTGGCCTGGAGCACCGAAGGCGGTGCCGCCAAGGCCCAGACCTGGAAAGATTTCTTCGATCCGTCCGTGAAGGGGCCGCGCGCCCTGTACCGCAACCCGTTCACCACGCTCGAAGTGGCGCTGCTGGCCGACGGCGTGGCGCCCAAGGATCTTTACCCGCTGGACGTCGAGCGCGCCTTCAAGGTGCTCGAGCGGATCAAGCCGCAGGTGGTCAACTGGTGGAGCAGCGGCACCGACTCAGCGCAGCTGCTGCGCAGCCATGAGGTGGATTTCCTGGCTATCTGGGCCTCGCGTGTCGAAGACCTGAAGAAGGCCGGCCAGCCGGTGGACTACACCTACGACAAGGCGCTGCTCGACTATGACTGCGTAGTAGTGCCCAAGGGCGCGCCGAACAAGGCCCAGGCCATGAAGCTGATCGCGCAGATCATGTCGCCGCAAAGCCAGGCCATGCTTGCCACGCTGATCCCCAATCCGCCGGTCAACAGCAAAGCCTTCGACACCGGCATCATCCCGGCGGAGCTGGCCAGCAAGCTGCCCACGGCACCTGCCAACGTCGACAAGGTGGCCTTCTTCGACCCGGCCTGGTGGCAAGGTCGCCAGGCCGAACTCCAGCAACGTTTCGACCTGTTCATCCAGAACTGATCGACCTTTCCGCGCCCGCTGCGAACGGGCGCGCACCTGGAGAAAAGCACATGCACAAACACATGATCAAAGGCGCTGCGTTCAGCCTGCTGGCCAGCGCACTGTTCGCTGCCACCGCACATGCCGACGGCGGTATCACCTTCGCCGGCTGGGGTGGCGCCCTGCAGGACGCCGAGCGCAAGGCGTACCTGGAACCTGCCGCCAAGGCGCTGAACATTGCCATCCGCGAAGACAACATGAACGGCCTGGCCGCCGTACGCGCCCAGGTGATGTCGGGCAAGCCGAAGTGGGACCTGGTCGAGCTGGGCATCACCGACTGCGTGCAGGCCGAGAAAGAAGGGTTGTCCGAACCGCTGGACAAAAGCCTGATCGACACCCGCGACATCGACCCGGCCGTGGTCGGCAACAACTGGATCGCCAGCCATGCCTACGCCTCGGTGGTGGCCTGGGCCAAAGACACCGGCAAGCCGGTGGCCCAGACCTGGCAGGCGTTCTTCGACCCCAACGTCAAAGGCGCACGGGCCATGTACACCAAGCCCTGGCAAACGTTGGAGGCCGCGCTGATCGGCGATGGCGTGGCCCCGGCGCAGCTGTATCCCCTGGACATCGACCGCGCGTTCAAGGCCCTGGAGCGGATCAAGCCGCAGGTCGTCAACTGGTGGAGCGCCGGTGCCGATTCGGCGCAATTGCTGCGCAGCCGCGAGGTGGACTTCCTGGCGATCTGGAACGGGCGCGTGGCCGAGGTGGCCAAGTCCGACGATGCGGTCGACTACAGTTTCGATGGCGCCATCCTCAGCTACGACTGCCTGATCGTGCCGCGCGGTGCGCAGAACAAGGACCTGGCCATGCGCGTGATCAACCAGATCATGCAGCCGACCAGCCAGGCGACGCTGGCGACCTTGATCCCCTACGCGCCGGTCAACAGCCGCGCCTACGAGGTCGGCCTGATCAGCGCCGAGCAGGCCAGCCGTCTGCCGACCTCGCCGCAGAACATTGCCAAGGTGGCGAAGATCGACCCGCATTGGTGGGTGCAGAACCAGCAGGCGGTGCAGCAGCGTTTCGAGTTGTTCATCGCCCACTAGGACGAGGCGGGCCGTGCTGGCCCGCGTCATAACCCGTGTTCCGTGCCGCTTGCGGCCCCGAGTCTGACCATGTCTGAAGATACGAAGCTCTCGACCTCCATCGACATCGAGCATGTCACCAAGACCTACGGCAGTTTTGCCGCGCTCGATGACGTCTCCCTGAACATTCGCAGCGGCGAGTTCCTGTCGCTGCTGGGCTCGTCCGGTTCGGGCAAGACCACCTTGCTGATGGCCCTGGCCGGCTTCGTGCGCCCGGACGCCGGCAGCATCCGCTTCGGCGGGCGGGAAATGGTGTTCGAGCCGCCGCACAAGCGCGACCTGGGCATGATGTTCCAGAACTACGCACTGTTCCCGCACATGAACGTGTTCCAGAACGTCGCCTACCCGCTGAAGTTGCGCGGCTACAGCCGTGACGAGATTCGCAAGCGGGTCGGCGAGGCGCTGGAAATGGTCGAGCTGGACAAGCTGGTCGGGCGGCGCATCGACGAGATGTCCGGTGGCCAGCGCCAGCGTATCGCCCTGGCCCGGGCGATCGTCTTCGAGCCGAAGATCCTGCTGATGGACGAGCCGCTGTCGGCGCTGGACAAACGCCTGCGCGAAACCATGCAGCTGGAGATCCGCCGTCTGCACGAGCGCCTGGGCATGACCGTGGTGTATGTCACCCATGACCAGCGCGAGGCACTGACCATGTCCGACCGCATCGCGGTGATGAGCCAGGGCCGGATCCAGCAGATCGACACCCCCGAGAGCCTCTATGAACGCCCGGCCAACCGCTTCATCGCCGAGTTCGTCGGCGAGTCGTCGTTCCTGCCGGTGGCCATGCGCGAGGGCAGGGCGTGGTTCCGTGACCAGCCGTTGCAGGCGGTGTTCAGCGAAGGCTGCCTGAATAACCCGAGCATCCTCCTGCGCCCCGAGAAACTGCGCTTCGTCGATGACGGCCAGCAGGGCCTGAACCTGTTCCGTGGGCAGGTCCACGACGTCATCTACCAGGGCGAAAGCCAGTTGCTGCAAGTGGACCTGGGCGAGGGCACGCAGGTGTCGATCCGCCGCCCCTCGCGCAGCTCCTCCGGTGACCGCCTGCCAACGCGGGGCGATCGCGTGGTGCTCGGCCTGCACCCGCAGGACAGCCTGATCGTGGGGGACTCGGCATGACTGCGCTCAACCTGCAAGGCGCGCTGCATGGCCAGGCCCTGCAACGTGCGGGCAAGCGCCACGGCTGGTTCCTGCTCTCGCCGATGCTGCCGGCGCTGCTGCTGGTGCTGGTGACCTTCGTGCTGCCGATCGGCTGGCTGTTCGGCCTGTCACTGTTCGATGCCGACGGCAACCTCAGCGCCGAAAACTACACGCGCCTGCTGCAACCGATCTACGTGCTGGCGTTCACCCAGACCTTCAAGATCGCCCTGATCGTCACCGTGGTCTGCGTGTTGCTCGGCTATCCCTACGCCTACTTCATGGTCCACGCACCGCGCCGCCTGGCGGGCCTGGCGATGGCGCTGCTGCTGATCTCGCTGTGGACCTCGCTGCTGGTGCGCACCTACGCCTGGCTGGTGCTGCTGCAGCGGCGCGGCCTGGTCAACGACGTGTTGACCTCGCTGGGCATCGTCGACGCGCCGCTGGCGCTGGTGCACAACCTCACCGGCACGGTGATCGGCATGACCCACATCATGCTGCCGTACATGGTGCTGCCGCTGTATGCGGCGATGAAGAGCATCAACCCGCTGTACCTGCAGGCCGCCTCGACCTTCGGCGCATCGCCGGTGCGAGCGTTTCGCGATGTGTTCCTGCCGCTGTCGCTGCCGGGCCTGGCTGCGGGCGCGACCTTGGTGTTCGTGCTCAGCCTGGGCTTCTACGTGACCCCGGCGCTGCTCGGTGGCGGCAAGGTGCAGATGCTGTCGATGCGCATCGAGAGCGATGTGTCGATGTACGCCAACTGGGGCGCTGCCTCGTCGCTGGGCGTGGTGCTGCTGGTGGCCACCCTGCTGATCCTGTTCATCGTCAAGAAGATCGCCGGCCTGGGCCGGCGCAGCGAGTGAAGCCATGAACCGACCCCTGAACCACTGGCTGGGCCTGGCCGCCCGCCGCGCCTGGCTGTACTTGCTGGTGCTGGCGATCATGGTGTTCCTGCTGACGCCAACCCTGATCGTGCTGCCGATGTCGCTGTCGGATGCGCGCTACCTGAGCTTTCCGCCCAAGTCGCTGAGCTTGCAGCCGTTCTTCAGCTATTTCGCCTCGATCGAGTGGCAGAGCGCAACGCGCATCTCGCTGATCACCGCGACCCTGACCATGATCCTGGCCACCACCCTGGGCACCGCGGCGGCCTACGCCCTGCACAACAGCCAGCAACGCTACCTGGGTGTGCTGCGCGGGTTGATGATGGCGCCGATGATCGTACCGTCGATCTTCATCGCTATCGGCCTGTTCTTCGTCTATGCGCGGCTCGACCTGAACAACAGCATTCCGGGGCTGGTGCTGGCGCACACGTTGTTGGCACTGCCCTACGTGATCATCAACGTCGGCGCCGGGCTCAAGAGCTACGACATGACCCAGGAACACGCCGCCTGCATTCTTGGCGCCAGCCGCCTGCGTGCATTCTTTGACGTGACCCTGCCGCAGATCCGCTTCTCGGTGGTGTCTGCGGCCATGCTGGCGTTCGCCGTGTCGCTGGATGAGGCGGTGATCTCGCTGTTCATCAGCGGCGGCGACAGCGCCACCCTGACCAAGCGCATGTTCAGCTCGCTGCGTTCGGAGATCGATCCGTTGATCGCCGTGGTCGCCACCTTGATGACGCTGTTGTCGATCATCATGCTGGCGGTGAGCCTCACTGCGCAGCGTCGCGCCCAGCGCCGGAGCGAGTCATGAGCCTGCGCCTGCCAGGCGCCAGTGGCGCGCCGCTGAACTTCAGCTGGAACGGCCGCCGCCTGCAGGCCCTGGCTGGCGACAGCGTCGCCCAGGCACTGCTGGCCAACGGCATTCGCGGCCTGGCCTGGACGCGCAAGGCGCACCGGCCCATGGGCCTCTCGGGGCTCTACACCACGGGCGTGCTGGCGCGTGTCGATGGTGTACCCAACGTACGCCTGGACCAGTGCCTGGTGCGCGAAGGCATGCAGGTCAGTCGGCAGAACAGCTGGCCGAGCCCACGCTTCGATCTGCTGCGCCTGGCGCGGCTGGTGCCGTCCGGCTGGATCAAGGGCGGTTTCGAACAGAGCAACCTGGTGCCCAGTGGCGGCCGACTGTTCCAGCACTGGGAGGCGTTGCTGGCGTTCCTGGCCGGGGTGGCCGAGCCCGCCGACCAAGGCTTCGCCGGCCCACCTCCGCCAGGCCAGCGGCTGCAAGCCGAGGTGTTGGTGATCGGTGCCGGGCCTGCTGGCTGCGCAGCGGCCAACCGGGCTGTGCAGGAGGGGCGCGAGGTGCTGCTGGTGTCCCGTGGCGAGTCGCCCGCGCGCTATGCCCGGCAAGCCGGTGCTGCGCTGCCGACGCTCGATCCGCGGGTGCGCTGCCTGTTCGGGGTGGAGGTGTTCGGTGCCTACCGTGAAGGTCGCCTGCTGCTCGGCGCACCGATCGATTCTGCACGCGGCGCCGTGGCGCTGGAGGCCGGCGAGGTGGTCCTGGCCACCGGGCGCAGGGTGGTGCCGACCTTGGTCGCCGGTGCCTGGCTGCCCGGCGTGATGGATGCGCGCACGGCCCTGGCACTGGCCAGCGACCGCCGCATTGCGCCGGGCAAATCGGTAGTCGTGCTTGGCGACGGGCAACAGCAGGCCTTGGCCAACCGCCTGCGCCAGTTGGGGGTGCAGGTGGTGGCCGTGGCCCAGGTCAGTGAGCTGCAGCGGGTCGTGGGGCACAACCGGGTCAGGGCTGTACAACTCGAGCGCCTGCAGCCCTGCGATGCGCTGGTGCTGGCCGGCCCCGGGCTGTTCGACGACAGCCTGAGCTTCCAGGCCTCGGCCAGTGGGCGGCTGCAACTGGTCGGTGCGCGTTCTTCGCTACGCCGCGCAGGCAGCGCCGCCGAACCGGACCCGGCGCTGGCCCCCGCGCAGGATGCTGCCGTGTTGCTGTGTCCGTGCTTCGACGTATCCGGGCGCGAGGTCGATGAATTGCTGGAACAAGGCATCGACGACCTGGAGGTGATCAAGCGCCTGACCTCCTGCGGCATGGGCCCGTGCCAGGGCCAACCGTGCTGGGACTCGCTGCGAGCCTACGTCGCCGGACGCCTCGGCGTGCCCGTGCTGCAACTGGCCCGACCGACCCTGCGCCCGCCGCGCCGGGCCCTGACCGTGGCCCAGGCCGCCGGTCTTTGCGACGTCGTGGAGCCTCTGCAATGAACCTGAATGCCCCGCTGCCCAAGCGCTGCAGCATCCTCATCGTCGGTGCCGGCATCCAAGGCCTGTCGCTCGCGTTCAACCTGGCCGAGCGCGGTGTGCGCGACATCCTCGTGCTGGATGCCGGCTACTGGCAGGGCGGTGCGTCGGGGCGCAACGGCACCCTGATCCGTGGTGCCTTCAGTTCGGTGGAGTGGACGCGCTTCTTTGCCTACTCCAACCAGCTCTGGCATGGCCTGTCGCGGCGCCTGGGCGAGAACGTCATGTATTCGATGCGCGGCTACAGCATGATCGGCGAGCGCACGGCCACCGCCGAACTGCTGCACCGTACCCGCGAAGTGCACCGCGAATGCGGCATCGATTCGCAGCTGCTCGACCCGGCACAGTTGCGCAGGGTGCTGCCGGCCCTGGCCCACGAACGGGTCAGCGCCGCCCTGCACCTGCCGGGCAGCGGCGTGGCACCGCACCATGCGGCGATGCATGCCTACCACAAGGCCTGCGAGCGCCTGGGCGTGACCCTGCGCTATCGCACGCCGGTCGCGGCCATCGACCGCAGCGCGGGCCGCGTCAGCGGCGTGCGGGTAGGGGAGCAACGCATCGATGCCGACGTCGTGGTGCTGGCCGGTGGCGCCAACAGCAATGCCCTGGCGCAGATGGCCGGCGTGCCACTGGAGGGTTATCCGATGCGCCTCGAAGCCATGGCCCTGGAGCCGACCCGCCCGCTGATCGGCCCGGCCGTGGCCCTGCTCGACCGGCTCTGCTACATGCACCAGACCGCCCGTGGCGAGGTGGTGGGCGGCGCCGAGGTCGCCGAGCGCCCGCAGGACACCCTCAATGCCGACGTCCCGGTGATGGCGGCGACCGCCAAGGCCTACATGGAGATGTTCCCGCAACTGGGCCAGGCGCGTATCCTTCGCCAGTGGGCCGGGCTGGTCCACATTTCGCCCGATTTCGGGCCATTACTGGGGGCGCATCCCGCCTTGCCGGGGCTGTTCGTCAGTGCCGGCTGGTGCTACGGCCATGCCGGGGCGCCGGCGGCCGGCGAGCTGCTGGCCAGGGCCATCGTCGAAGGGACGGTGGACGAACGCATGAAACCCTTCGCTGTCGAGCGCTTCGTACAAGGGCGTCCGGTGGTCGAGCCGGGCATCGTGCTGAGTCATTTCGAATGAACAACCGTGAATGGGAGCATCCTTTCGCGGCGGCCGAGCCGGCCGTCCGGGTTGCCTCCCTCAGAGCTGTCAAAAAAGGATCGAACGCCATGAGCGCCGCTGAAGAATCGCCCCTGTTCGTCACCGCCCTGTCCAAGGGGCTGGCGGTCGTCACTGCGTTTCGCAGTGGCCGGCCGAGCATGAACCTGGTCGAGCTGGCCGAAGCCACGGGTCTGAACAAAAGCACGGTGCAGCGCTCGGTGTACACCCTCGAAACCCTCGGCTATCTGGCCAAGGATGCCGTGACCAAGCGCTATCGCCTGACCCCGCGCTCGCTCGACCTGGGCTCGGGCTACCTGCAGACCAGCGAGCTGGTCGAGCGCGCCAACCCCTACCTGCACGAGCTCAACCGCGACACCGGCGAGAGCTGCAACCTGCTCGAGCCCTGCGGCATGGACATGCTCTATGTGGCGCGCTTCCCCAGCCACAAGCAGATCCCGATCCACGTGCCACTGGGCCGTCACCTGCCGATGTACTGCACCGCCGCGGGCCGTGCCTACCTGGCGGCGCTGCCGGAGCGCGAAAGCGAGGCCATCCTCGATGCCTCGCAGCTGATCGCACACACCTCCAGCACCGTGACCGACCGCGAGCGCCTGCGCGAGATCATCGCCAATGCGCGCAAGGACGGCCATGCCTTCGCCAGCGAGCAGTACTACGTCGGTGACATCAGCGTGGCGGCGGCGGTGGTCAATGCCGATGGCTACCCGCTGGGCGCGGTCAACGTCGCCGTGCCGCTGGGGCGCTGGAGCCTGGAGGAAGCCAGGAAGGACCTGGCGCCGAAGGTGATCAACACCGCGCGTTCGATTGCCAGTGCCGTGCGCAGCCTGCGCCCTTTGACCTGAAAAACCCTGTGAAGCCCTGTGGGAGCGGTGAATCCGCTCCTGCACGGCACCGTTTTGCCCAAAAACCAGCCCAACCCCAGGAGCCAACCATGTCCATCCAACGTTTCCAGCCCAACAATAACCGCCTCAGCCACGCCCTCGTGCACAACGGCATCGTCTATGTCACCGGCCAAGTCCCGGCCGACCGTAGCCAGGACGTGCGTGGCCAGACCGCCCAGGTGCTGGCGCGCATCGACGAGCTGCTGGCCGAGGCCGGTTCCGACAAGTCGCACATTCTCTTCGCCCAGGTGTGGCTCAAGCATGCGGTTCAGGACTTCGCCGAAATGAACGCCGCCTGGGACGCCTGGGTGCCGAAGGATGCACTGCCGGCCCGCGCTACCGTCGAGGCCAACCTTGCCGCCGAGAACATCCTCGTTGAAATCGCCGTTCAGGCCGCAGTCAAGGAGTAAGGTCATGGCGACGATCAAGCATCTGATCCACGGCGAGTCGGTCGCCAGCGGCGGGCGCACTGCCGAGGTGTTCAACCCCGCCACCGGCCAGGTCATCCATCAACTCGAACTGGCCAACCGTGCCACCGTGCAGGCGGCCATCGATTCGGCCAAGGCCGCGTTCCCGGCCTGGCGTAACACGCCACCGGCCAAGCGCGCCCAGGTGATGTTCCGCTTCAAACAGCTGCTGGAGCAGAACGAGGCGCGCATCGCGCAGATGATCAGCGAAGAGCACGGCAAGACCCTCGAGGATGCCGCCGGCGAGTTGAAGCGCGGTATCGAGAACGTCGAGTTCGCCTGTGCTGCGCCCGAGATTCTCAAGGGTGAATACAGCCGCAACGTCGGCCCGAACATCGACGCCTGGTCCGACTTCCAGCCGCTGGGCGTGGTGGCCGGTATCACGCCGTTCAACTTCCCGGCGATGGTGCCGTTGTGGATGTATCCGCTGGCCATCGTCTGCGGCAACGCCTTCATCCTCAAACCCTCGGAGCGCGATCCGAGCTCGACCCTGTACATCGCCCAATTGCTGCATGAGGCTGGCCTGCCCAAGGGCATCCTCAATGTGGTGCACGGCGACAAGGAAGCGGTGGATGCGCTGATCGAGGCTCCGGAAGTCAAGG
>NZ_JAYFUI010000064.1:0-3483 GCF_034961125.1 Pseudomonas machongensis
AAGGTCAGTTTTTCGAAGTTATCGGCGCCAGTGACGGACTCCAGCTTGTTCACGATGCTTGGCTGGCCGCCAACGTACACGTCGTCCGGCGCGTGGATGGTGATGGTGCCGGTGGCGCTGCCAGCCGGAACGGTCACCTTGGTGCCATCCGACAGAGTGAAGGTCAGGCCGCCGTGACCCTTGACGTCCAGGCCTTGGGCGTTGGTCAGCGTAACGGTGTAAGTGATCTCGCCGCCTTCGCTGACGGTCGTTTTGTCAGCAGTCAGGGTTGCGACCACTTCACTTTCGGTGTCAGCGATCTGAACCGTTGCCGAACCGCCCAGCTCGAGATTCTCGAAGGTCTTGCCCGGAACGGTGGCATCGGTGATGCCGACAGTCAGAGAGCCCGAATCCTTGAAGACGTCATCGCCTTGGGCTGGAGCTTTGTACTCAACTTGGGTCTGGCCCGCTGCAATGGTGACCTTGTCGCCATTGCTCAAGGTTACGGTCAGCGGACGATCCAGTGGTTGGTTCACTTTGACAGTGAACGATGGTTGCTGGTCTTCAGTGACATTGCCATTGCTGACGATGGTGACGGAAACCTTGTCGCCTTCGTTGCCGGTGCCTGGAGTGCCAGTGCCTGGCTCGTCTGTCACCGTGGTAGTGACGGTGTTGTCGCCGAGGGTCAGCTTCTCGAAGTTGTCGCCACCGGTGACGGACTCGATCTTGTTAACGATGTTCGGCTGGCCGCCGACGTAAACGTCGTCCTTGGCGGTGATGGTGAAGGTGCCAGTGGCGCTACCCGCCGGCACGGTAACTTTGGTGCCATCGCTGAGGGTGAACACCAGGCCGTTGTGGCCAGTGACCGACAGGCCCTGGGCGTTGGTCAGGGTGACGGTGTAGGTGACCTGGCCGCCTTCGCTGACAGTGGTCTTGTCGGCGCTGAGGGTAGCGACTACTTCGCTGATAGTGTCAGCGATCTGCACGGTGGCCGAACCGCCGAGCTCGAGGTTTTCGAAGGTCTTGCCTGGAACGGCGGCGTCGCTGATGCCCACAGTGAGCGAACCGGAATCCTTGAAGACGTCATCGCCCTGGGCTGGCGCCTTGTACTCGACCTGGGTCTGGCCCGCCGCGATGGTGACTTTGTCGCCGTTGCTCAAGGTCACGGTCAGCGGACGATCCAGTGGCTGATTCACTTTGACGGTGAACGACGGCTGCTGATCTTCAGTGACGTTGCCGTTGCTGACGATGGTGACGGAAACCTTGTCGCCTTCGTTGCCGGTGCCCGGGGTGCCAGTGCCCGGTTCATCGGTGACATCGGTTTTCACTTCGTCCTGACCCAAGGTCAGTTTTTCGAAGTTATCGGCACCAGTGACGGCCTCCAGCTTGTTCACGATCGATGGCTGACCGCCAACGTACACGTCATCAGGCGCATGGATGGTGATAGTCCCGGTGGCGCTACCCGCCGGAACGGTGACTTTTGTGCCGTCGCTCAGGGTGAACACCAGGCCGTTATGGCCAGTAACCGACAGACCTTGGGCATTGGTCAGCGTAACGGTGTAGGTGATCTCACCGCCTTCAGATACGGTGGTTTTGTCAGCAGTCAGGGTCGCGACAACCTCACTTTCGGTGTCAGCGATCTGAACAGTGGCCGAGCCACCCAGCTCGAGATTTTCGAAGGTTTTGCCCGGAACGGTGGCATCGGTGATGCCGACAGTCAGAGAGCCCGAATCCTTGAAGACGTCATCGCCTTGGGCTGGAGCTTTGTACTCAACTTGGGTCTGGCCCGCTGCAATGGTGACCTTGTCGCCATTGCTCAGGGTGATAGTCAGCGGACGATCCAGTGGTTGGTTCACTTTGACAGTGAACGACGGCTGCTGGTCTTCGGTGACGTTGCCGTTGCTGACGATGGTGACGGAAACCTTGTCGCCTTCGTTGCCGGTGCCCGGAGTGCCAGTACCTGGTTCGTCTGTCACTGTGGTGGTGACGGAGTTGTCGCCGAGGGTCAGCTTCTCGAAGTTATCGGCGCCGGTAACACCTTCCAACTTGTTCACGATCGCTGGCTGGCCGCCAACGTAGACGTCGTCCGGGGCATGGATGGTGATGGTCCCGGTGGCGCTGCCCGCCGGCACGGTGACTTTGTTGCCGTCGCTGAGCGTGAAGACCAAACCGCCATGACCTTTGACGTCCAGGCCCTGGGCGTTGGTCAGAGTAACGGTATAGGTGATCTCGCCGCCTTCGGACACAGTGGTCTTGTCAGCGGTCAGAGTCGCGATCACTTCGCTTTCGGTGTCGGCGATCTGAACGGTAGCCGAGCCGCCGAGCTCCAGGTTTTCGAAAGTCTTGCCTGGTACGGAAGCGTCGGAAATACCAACGGTCAGTGAGCCCGAGTCTTTGAAGACGTCATCGCCTTGGGCTGGAGCCTTGTACTCGACCTGAGTCTGACCTGCCGCGATGGTGACCTTGTCGCCGTTGCTCAAGGTGACAGTCAGCGGACGATCCAGCGGCTGGTTCACTTTTACGGTGAACGACGGCTGCTGATCTTCGGTGACGTTGCCGTTGCTGACGATGGTGACGGAAATCTTGTCGCCTTCGTTGCCGGTGCCTGGAGTACCAGTGCCCGGCTCGTCAGTCACAGTAGTGGTGACGGTACCGTCACCCAGCGTGAGTTTCTCGAAGTTATCGGCGCCGGTAACACCTTCCAGCTTGTTCACGATCGCTGGCTGGCCGCCAACGTAGACGTCATCAGGTGCATGGATGGTGATGGTGCCGGTGGCGCTGCCCGCCGGAACGGTCACTTTGGTGCCGTCGCTAAGCGTGAATACCAGGCCGTTATGACCAGTAACCGACAGACCTTGAGCGTTAGTCAGGGTGACGGTGTAAGTGATCTCGCCGCCTTCAGATACGGTGGTTTTATCGGCCGTCAGGGTCGCGACAACCTCACTTTCGGTATCGGCGATCTGAACGGTAGCCGAGCCGCCGAGTTCCAGATTCTCGAAGGTTTTACCTGGAACACTGGCGTCGCTGATCCCAACGGTGAGCGAGCCCGAGTCTTTGAAGACGTCATCGCCTTGGGCTGGCGCCTTGTACTCAACCTGGGTCTGGCCCGCAGCGATGGTGACCTTGTCGCCATTGCTCAGGGTAACGGTCAGCGGACGATCCAACGGTTGGTTCACTTTGACGGTGAACGACGGTTGCTGATCTTCGGTGACGTTGCCGTTACTGACGATGGTGACGGAGACTTTGTCGCCTTCGTTGCCGGTGCCCGGAGTGCCGGTGCCCGGCTCATCGGTGACATCGGTTTTCACTTCGCCCTGACCCAAGGTCAGTTTTTCGAAGTTATCGGCGCCAGTGACGGACTCCAGCTTGTTCACGATGCTTGGCTGGCCGCCAACGTACACGTCGTCCGGCGCGTGGATGGTGATGGTGCCGGTGGCGCTGCCAGCCGGAACGGTCACCTTGGTGCCATCCGACAGAGTGAAGGTCAGGCCGCCGTGACCCTTG
>NZ_JAYFUI010000065.1:0-4781 GCF_034961125.1 Pseudomonas machongensis
GGGCCCTCGTTGCTGTCGGGGCCTGCGGCGAAGAACACATAGCTCGGGTTGCTCGCCAGCAGCTCCGGCACCCGTTGTGGGTTGGCCTGGGCCCAGGCGTGGATGCTGCCCATGGTCACGTCTTCTTTCTTCAACTGGCCCTGGTCCACCAGCCAGCGGCCGATCGGTCGGTAGGGGTGGCCGTTCTGGTCGGCGTAGCCCAGGCGCAGCTGGCGGCCGCTCTCCAGTTGCACGCGACCGGAGCCCTGGATCTGCAGGAACTGCAGGTCCATCGGGTCGGTCAGCCAGGCCAGCACCGGCGCCTTCACACCCTGGCGGTTGATCACTTCGGCGGTGTCGTAGGGCTTGAGCACACGACCTTCGATACGGCCGCGAAGGCGTTTGCCTTTGAGCTCCGGGTATACGCTGGCCAGGTCGACCACGATCATGTCGTCGGGAGGGCCGTAGACGGGGACCTGGGCTTGTGCCGTGCGCGTCAAGCTGCCTGGGTAGACCGGTTCGTAGTAACCGGTGATCAGGCCGTTGGCGTTGTTCTCGGCGGAGCGCAGGCCGTAGACCTGCAGGTTCTGTTGCAGGAAGGCACGTATCTGGGCCGGATCGCCCGGCACCGCAGCCGCCGCGCTGCACGTCGCAGCCCAGACCGCGTCGCGCTTGAGTTTCTCGCAGCCGTTGCGCCAGGCCTGGAAGCCTGCGACCAGGTCGCTGTCAGTGACGCTCGGCAAATCTTGCCAGGTGGCACCGGCATAGGTGGCGATGGCGTGCGGCTCGGGCTTGGTGCCCTCGCCGCCGTTGCAGCCGGCCAGCAGGGCCAAGGCCGGGAGCACCCAGGCGAGAGGGCGCAAAGCAGATTTCATAAGCGGGGTCCTGTTATGGGCGGAGATGAACATTCGCCCTTGTCTTTTGTGTGGCTATTGGTCTTTGCCCGACGGGCGGCGATACTGGCGACCCGTTCATGCAGGCCGAAGAGACCGTGATGTTCAAGCGATTGACCGTAGTGCTGCTCGCCACCCTGACGCTGACCGCTTGCGAGCGTGTCGATCCGAACTCGCCATTGGGCCAGCGCAAGGCAATCTTCAAGGACATGCTCAAGACCAGCGAAGACCTGGGCGGCATGTTGCGCGGCCGCTTGCCGTTCGATGGGGCGAGGTTCGCCGAGGGGGCGGTAAAGCTCGATACCCTGGCCCACGAGCCCTGGCAGCACTTCCCGCAGGCTCGTGACGGGGGAGATAGCAGCGCCCGGCCTGAGGTCTGGGAGCGCCAGGCGCGTTTTCATGACCTGGCCCGCCAGCTCGAGAGCGTTACCGGCGAGCTGGTCGGTGTGACCCGCAGCCAGCCATTGGATGCTGCTGGGCTGAAGGCACCGATGGACCGCGTCGAGGCTGCGTGCAAGGCCTGTCATACCGAGTTTCGCAATCATTGATGATCTGCAGTGCCCTGAGTGGGAGCGACCGCGTTTGCCGCTGGCCTCAGCGCTCGAGTTCGTCGACCGCTTCCTGCAGTTCCTTCTTGGCGTCGGCGAGCTTTTCCTTGCGCTTGTTGATCTTCTCCGAGTCGCCCTTCTTCATGGCCTTGTCCAGGTCCTTGGTGCGCTGGTTCACTTCATGCCGGGCGTCGAGCACCTTCTGCTCGCGCTCCTTGCGCAGGCTGCTATCGGTGCAGTTGGCCGTGACTTCGCTCAGGGCTTTTTCCAGGCCTGCGACCTGGGCATTGTTGTTGTGCGCGCGGGCTTCGCTCAACTGGTTTTCGATGGCGCTGCGCTTGGCGGCGCAGCCGGTCAGGCCGGGCTCGGGCTGGGCGGCCTGCAGGGGGCCGGCGGCCAGGCCGACGGCAGCCAGCAGAACGAGCGTGGAAACTGATTTCATGAACTAGAGCCTCTTTTCAGGGCAGGGCGGCAAAAAGGGAAATCCTGCCCTGATTTTGCCCATTTGGAAACCGCAATGGACTGATCGCTGGCAAGATGAGGAAAGTGCCTACGTAATCAGTGCATTACACGGACTTGCAGTAATTTCTGGAAACGAAAAAGCCCCTGTCGATCACTCTCCAGGGGCTTTTGTCAGGCCGGGTGTTTACAGGCCGGCGGCGTCGCGCAGGGCGGCGGCGCGGTCGGTGCGCTCCCAGGTGAAGGTGGTGAAGGTGTCGTCACCCACGGTCTTCTGCTGCGGCTCACGGCCGAAGTGACCGTAGGCAGCGGTCTCCTGGTACATCGGGTGCAGCAGGTCGAGCATGGTGGTGATCGCGTAGGGGCGCAGGTCGAAGCACTCGCGCACCAGCTGGATGATCTTGTCGTCGGACACCTTGCCGGTACCGAAGGTGTTGATCGAGATGGAGGTCGGCTGGGCTACGCCGATGGCGTAGGAGACCTGGATCTCGCAACGTTCGGCCAGACCTGCTGCGACGATGTTCTTGGCCACGTAGCGACCGGCGTAGGCGGCGGAGCGGTCGACCTTGGACGGGTCCTTGCCGGAGAACGCGCCACCACCGTGACGGGCCATGCCGCCGTAGGAGTCGACGATGATCTTGCGGCCGGTCAGGCCGCAGTCGCCCACCGGGCCGCCGATGATGAAGTTGCCGGTCGGGTTGATGTGGTACTGGGTGCCCTTGTGCAGCAGTTCGGCCGGCAGGGTGTGCTTGACGATGAGCTCCATCACCGCTTCCTGCAGGTCTTTCTGCGACACTTCAGGGTTGTGCTGGGTCGACAGGACCACCGCGTCGATGCCGACCACCTTGCCGTTCTCGTAGCGGCAGGTGACCTGGGACTTGGCGTCCGGGCGCAGCCACGGCAGCAGCTTGGACTTGCGCGCTTCGGCCTGACGCTCGACCAGACGGTGCGAGAAGCAGATCGGCGCAGGCATCAGCACTTCGGTTTCGTTGCTGGCGTAGCCGAACATCAGGCCCTGGTCGCCTGCGCCCTGGTCTTCCGGCTTGGAGCGGTCGACGCCCTGGGCGATGTCCACCGACTGCTTGCCGATGATGTTCATCACGGCGCAGGTGGCGCCATCGAAGCCGACGTCGGAGCTGTTGTAGCCGATGTCGATGATGACCTTGCGCACCAGGTCTTCCAGATCGACCCAGGCCGAGGTGGTGACTTCGCCGGCGATGATGGCGACACCGGTCTTGACCAGGGTTTCACAGGCTACGCGGGCGTATTTGTCCTGGGCGATGATGGCGTCCAGGACCGCGTCGGAAATCTGGTCGGCGATCTTGTCCGGATGCCCTTCGGACACGGACTCGGAAGTGAAAAGGGAGTATTCGCTCATCTCGAGGGGTTCCTAAAATTTACCGATGTGTGTGTCGCCAGCGGCCCGCTGGAAATGGCGGACCTGAATCTGGAAACCGTTACGCAAGCCAACATAGAGGCTGTCCCCGGGGGTCAGCCCCGCAGCATTGGCCCAACGGGCCAGGTCGTCCTGCTCGAAGCCCAGCCAGAGGTCGCCGCAGGCGTCCCGCGCCCACCCCTGGTCATGGCTGCACAGCTCGGTGACCAGCAGGCTGCCGCCCGCCTTCACCCGTTTGGCCAGCAGGCGCAAGGCCAGGGCCGGGTCGCTGAAATGGTGCAGGACCATGTTCAGCACAACGCAGTCGGCTTCCACATCCGTTGCACCCAGTGCATCGGCCAACTGCAGGATTACATTATCCAGGCCTTCACGTTCGCAGACCTGGCGCGCCAGCTCGAGCATGGTCGGGCTGTTGTCCATCGCCGTGACCTGGGCGAAGCGCTGCGCCAGGTCGGGCAGGAAGCCGCCATCGCCGGGGCCAACCTCCAGGGCGCTGGCGTCGCTGCCAAAGCTCAGCTTGTCGAGCAGGGACAGCAGGCTTTCGCGGTATTGCGGCACGCCAGCGATCAGGTCCTGCTGGGCACGGAATTTTTCTTCGACGCGCTGGAAAAAGTCTTGGCTGGTGGCCGCGCGGCGCTGCTGCACCTGGGCAATACGCGCCTGCACATCGTCCGGCAGGGCCAGTTCGTCGACTTCTTCGAGCAGGGCCGCGTGCAGGCGCCCGCCCTGGCGCAGGCTGTCGGGCAGGGCGCGGCGATAGAAGATCGCATTGCCTTCACGGCGCGTGGCCACCAGTTCGGCCTGGGCCAGCACCTTGAGGTGGTGGCTCATGCCGGACTGGCCGATGTCGAAGATCTGCGCGAGCTCCAGTACGCCGAACGAGTCGCTGGCCAGGGCGCGCAGGACATTCAGGCGCAGCGCATCGCCACTGGCCTTGCACAGGGCAGCCAGTGCGTCGCTTTGCTGGGGTATCGCTTGCGCACGCAGGTTCATGGGGCGGCAGTCTAGACAGGCATCGTTGCCCTGGCAAGGCAATATCAAAAAGTTTTGATATTGCCTGATGGGTGGCTGATGCCTGGCTCCGGGGGCTGTGTGGGCGGGTTCACTCGCGCAAAGCATGACGCCGGTCCCCCGTTTTTTACCCGAAGTGCCAGCCAATCACAGGAAAAATCCCCGACTGCGACCATCCGTCATTGCCCCCAAGGCCCCCAGTGGGCGAAAATGGCCGCCTTTTTTCGTTTCACCACTTATTCAAGCCTCAGGAGATAAGCGATGCCCAGCCGTCGTGATCGTGCCAACGCCATTCGTGCCCTCAGCATGGATGCCGTGCAAAAGGCCAACAGCGGCCATCCAGGTGCCCCCATGGGCATGGCGGATATCGCCGAAGTGCTTTGGCGCGACTACCTCAAGCACAACCCGAGCAACCCGAATTTCGCCGACCGTGACCGCTTCGTGCTGTCCAACGGCCATGGCTCGATGCTCATCTATTCGCTGCTGCACCTGACC
>NZ_JAYFUI010000066.1:0-5333 GCF_034961125.1 Pseudomonas machongensis
AAGTCGAAGCACAAGCTGCCATTCGATGTCACCAGCCCGGACTTCATCCGCATCAATGGCGTGCCGTACCTGGCCGCCCGCGAGACTGAGGGCCTGAGCTGATGGTCTGCCCTTTCGACCGCGCCCAGGCCCTGGAACAGCGTCAGCGTGACCAGGCGATCGCCGCTGCTCGAGGCAAAGGGCCGGCGACAGGGCCAAGCCTCACCCATTGCGACGATTGCGGCGACGAGATCCCGGAGGCGCGCCGCGCGCTGGGCGGCATGACCCGGTGCGTCCCGTGCCAATCCACTTTCGAGAAAAGGGGCCAGCGATGAGCACGAACCAGGCAGCGCAGGACACCGCGATCGCGCTGGCCAAGGCCTCGCCCGCGATCGGGGTCGCCGCCACCGGCGTAACCGGCGCCGTCGATTGGTCGGCGGTCGCCTACATGCTGACGGCGGTTTACATGGTGCTGCAGATCCTCCTGCTGATCCCCAAATACCGCCAGATGCTGCGTGACTGGAGGATCAAACCATGAGCCTGCGTAACAAGATCCTGACCGGGGCCGTCGCCCTGGTGCTGAGCAGCAGCACGCTGATGGCGTTCTTGGGCAAGTGGGAAGGCGAAGGGCAGAACGTCGTCTACGCCGACAAGCTTGCCCGGGGCCTGCCGACCGTCTGCATGGGGATCACTCGCTACACCAGCCCATACCCGGTGATCGTGGGCGACTACTGGTCGCCGGAGCGCTGCGCCGAGGTGGAGCAGCTGGTGGTCGAGAAGGGACAACTGGCCCTCGCCGACTGCCTCACGAACGAGAGCATCACCCAGGACACGTTCGACGCACTGTCCAGCCACGGCCACAACGTCGGCGTGCCATCGACATGCGCAAGCCGCGCCCTGGTGTTGATCAACCTCGGGCGTATCAAGGAAGGCTGCCGGGCACTGGCCTGGGGCGCCGATGGGCGCCCCGTGTGGGCCTACGTCACCGACGCCAAGGGCCGCAAGGTGTTTGTACCCGGACTGCACGCCCGACGCCTCGAGGAGGCCGCCCTGTGCGCGGCCTAATCGCTCTGCTGGCCGTGGCCCTTATCGCCGGCGTGGCCTGGCTTGAGTTCGCGCATGTGCTGGAGCAGCGCGACCACGCCCGATCGGAGCGTGACACCGCGCAAACGGAAGCTGCGGGCCTGCGCGAAGCGGCACACCTCACCGGGCAGCGCCTGGCGATCGCCGCCGCCAACGACGCCCAACACTTTCAGGAACTGACCGATGCACTCAAACACAACCAGGATCTGCGCCGCGCTGTTGATGATCGTGATCAGCGGCTGCTCGTCAAAGCCACCTGCCCCGCAGTGCGTACCGGCTCCGGTACCGGCGCCGCCGGCGTGGCTGATGCAGGCCCCGCCGAACTCGCAGCAGACGCTCGATCGGATTATTTCACCCTCCGGGATCAGCTCGCCCTCAGCCAGAAAATGATTCTCGGCCTGCAGGGCCACATCCGCACCCTTTGCACGACCCCACCCACTACAGGAGCAATACCGCAATGACCGAACGCGCTGAAATCACCTTGGAAATCGGCGGCGAAGACTTCGACTTCGAGATCGATGTCGCCCACGTCACCAAGTACATCAACGGCCTGACCCAGGCGAACAAGATCGCCCCGTCCCACAACTTGCTGATGAACACCGTCAAGCAGGACCAGAAGGCCAAACTCAAGCCGCTCCTGGCTCACCCGTCCACCACCCTGGAGATCGCCGGCGCCCTGGTCGAGGAGTTCCAGCCGAAGGTTGAAGTCACCGTAAAAAAGCGCTCGAGCACGCTGAGCGCCTGACCGAGGACGGCCTAGGCCAACTGCTGGCCTTGGGCGAACGCTGGCTGCCCGGTGCCGCCCCGACGCCCGAGAACCTGGGCACAGCCAAATGGCTGGAGGACGAGCACTGGCGGCGGATGGAAATCGCAATAGCCAACGGCATCGCACGAGCATTCAACGGAAGCTGACCACCCCATGAGCGCGAACAACGCATCCAGCCGCCTGGACTTCATCCTGTCGCTGACTGACAAGGTCACTGCGCCCCTGGCGAAGGTGACCAAGGGCTTCAGTGACCTGGCGGAGAAGGGCGAAGCCAACATCAAGCAGATCGGTACCGGCGTGGCGGGCCTGTGGGGCTCGCTGACCGGCATCGAGGGATCCCTGGCACCGGCGCTGGAGGTCAATCGCGCCCTGGGCGATGTTCGCTCGCTGGGCGTGGCCCAGGACGCCCTGGACGCGCTCAACACCAAGTCCCTGGACTTTTCCGTTGCCTACGGCGAGAACGCCGCGTCGTTCGTCTCCTCGGCATACAAGATCGAGGGCGCCATCAAAGGCCTGGCTGGCTCCCAGCTGGCCACCTTCACCAACACCAGCAACGTACTCGCCAAGGCCACCAAGTCCGACACGGCGGTGATGAGCGAGTACGTGGGTACGCTGTACAACCTGCAGAAGCAGCAGGCCGACGTCATGGGCAAAAGCCAGTGGGTCGAGAAGCTGGGCGGCCAGACCGCCCTGGCGGTCCAGCTGTTCAGGACCAGCGGCGAGCAGATGAAAGACGGCTTCAAGGAAGCGGGCGCGATCGCTACCGCTTCGGGCATCGACCTGGCCGAACAGATGGCGGTCCTGGGCAGCCTGTCGAGCACCATGGAGAGCGGCGACGCCGGCGGACGCTACAAGGCCTTTTTCGAGAACATCGGCAACGCCTCGGACAAGCTGGGGATCAAGTTCACCGACACCAACGGCAAGGTACTGCCGATGCTCGACATCCTGGCCAAGCTGCAGGGCAAGTTCGGGGATCTGCGCAACGCCGCCGCAAACAACAAGCTGGTCGAGGCCTTCGGCGGCGAAGGCGCTCAGGTGATCGGCGCCCTGGCCCAAGACACCGACCGCCTCAAGAACGGTATTGACCAGCTCGGCAAGGTGCGGAGCCTGGAGCAGGCCGAGAAGATGGCCGCTGCCATGGTCGATCCCTGGCAGCAGCTCGGCGCGGCGGTCCAGTCGCTGCGCATCGCCTTCGGCCAGGCGCTGATCCCGATGCTGCAGCCGCTGATGACCCGCCTGGTCGATATCGGCAAGACGCTGACCCGCTGGACCCAGCTGTTCCCGAACATCACGCGGGTGATGGGGATCGCCACGCTGGCCACGCTGGCCATCACCGCCGCGATCAGCACGCTGAGCATCGTGGTGGGCCTGAGCAAGATGGCCATGCTGGGCCTGAACGTCGTCTGGACCCTGCTCACCTGGACCGGCTGGCGCAGCATCGCGATGTTCGTCGCCCATTCCATCCAGTGCGTGCTCCTGGTTGCGCGGGTGCTCGCCATGATCGCAGTCATCGGCCTGGCCAAAGGCGCCATGCTGCTGTGGCAGGGCGCTATCTGGCTGGTCAACGCCGCCATGATGGCCAACCCCGTGGGTCTGGTGATCGCAGGCATTGCGGCCTTGATCGCCCTGGTCGTGGCCGCTGTCGTGTACTGGGACGAGTGGACCAGCGCGCTGATGAACACCCAGGCGTTCCAATGGGTCGCTGACCAGGTGCAGCAGCTGAGCAACTGGTTCGGCTCGATGGGCGGCTGGGGAGCCATGGCGCAGTCCGCGTGGGACGGCATCGTGGCCATCTTCCAGAAGGCCATCAGTGGCCTGATCGACATGCTGAACAAGATCCCGGGCGTGAACATCGAGACCACTTTCGGTGACGTGCCTACGCCGCCCAACGTGCCGCAGATCCCTGGCCAAGCTGTGCCGATCGGCGTCACGCCAATGCCTGTGGCGCTTCCTGGCGCAGCGCTTGCGCCGGGTGCACCGCTCCCAGCGTCCGTCGAGCCGGTCACACCGCTACTGATGCGCATGGACGCCAAGCCGACAGCGCAGATAGAGCAGGCCGAGCGTAGCCGCGAGCGCCTGGCCCAGGCTGCGCCCAGCATCACGCCCGTTCGGCCTAACGCGGTGCCCCAGGGCGGGCTGATGAAGCAGATCCAGAACAACACACAGAGCCAGGATCGACGCATGCACGTTGAAAAGGTGGAGATCAACACCGGCGGCAAGCCAATGACCCCGCTGGAGCTGGAAAACATGATCGGCATGGCGGTGGGCTGATGAGCGAGTACATCGACCTACTGATTCAGGACAACGACCTGGTACTGGATCCCTCCCGCCAGCCGCTGCTGATCGAGGACCGGGCCAGCATCGCCCAGGACATCGCACACATGATCCGCGAAAGCGGGCTGCTGGTGACCCTGGTGGCCGAGCGCAGCCGCCAACGCCAGGCCGATTGCATCCTGCAGCTGGAGCTGCTGGTGGAAGACGACGAACGCCTGGTACCGGGCACCGCCCGGATCCTTGAGGACCGGCCAGGCGTGTACCTGGTCACGGCCAAAACCCTGAAATTCGGCGATATCGAGGTATTCCTGTGAGTGACGTAGATTTCCGCCGGGCGCTGACCGATGCCGGCATTCCGACGACCGAGGCAGGCCTGCGCCAGGCCTGGGAGGCCGAGGTGGCTGCCCAGGGCAGCAAGCTGAGCAACACCAGCGCCTACAGCCCGTTCTGGCGGGTCGTGACTGCGCTGGTGACCAAGCCTGTCATGTGGTTGCTGACGTTCCTGAGCGATACCGTCCTGCCCAACTTTTTCGTCAAGACGGCCAGCGGTGCCTGGCTGGATACCCTGGCGTGGGCAGTGAACACCGAGCGCAAGGGCGCAACCAAGGCACAGGGCGTGCTGCTGTTCACGCGGGAGAACACCGCCGGCGAGCTGCAGATGCCCGCCGGCGTGATCGTGCAGTCCGCTGCGATCAACGGGCACGTCTACCAACTGGTGACGATCGAGGACGCGACGTTCCCGGACGGGCGCCTGCAGGTGTCGGTCAAGGTCAGCGCCCGCGAGGTCGGCAGCGGCTACAACCTCGCCCCGGGTTATTACGCGATCCTACTCGACCCGGTACCGGGTATTGCCCAGGTCATCAACGCCGACGACTGGATGACTGCACCGGGTGCGGATCCTGAGCCAGACGACCAGTTGCGCCTTCGCGTCCGTAACCAATTCAGCGCGGTGAACCAGTGGCATACCGACGCCGTGTATCGCGCCATGATCGCCGCGTTCCCGGGCGTGCGGCCCGATGGGATCTACTTCGAACACGGCGCGCCACGCGGTCCTGGTAGCGCGAACGCCTACGTGCTGTTCGACGCCGGCGTGCCGGCGGAATCATTCCTGGAGCAGATCAACGCCCACATCCGCGACGGCGGGAACCATGGTCATGGTGACGACCTGGTCGTGTTCGTCATGCCGGAAACCCCGCATGCCATCAGCGTGACCGTGTGGCCCCGGCCAAAC
>NZ_JAYFUI010000067.1:0-4705 GCF_034961125.1 Pseudomonas machongensis
AATTTCTTGACGACCATAGAGCATTGGAACCACCTGATCCCATCCCGAACTCAGCAGTGAAACGATGCATCGCCGATGGTAGTGTGGGGTTTCCCCATGTGAGAGTAGGTCATCGTCAAGATTCATTTCGCAAAACCCCTATCTGCGCGAGCAGGTAGGGGTTTTGTCTTTCTGGCGTTCGCCAGGTCGCATCGCTCCCCCACGCCGACACCGCGCACGCCACGGGACAAGCCTGCCTCTACAGGGTATGGTTCCGTCAGCGCACACCGTCTTCCAGAGAGCACCCAATGGCCAACACCACGTCACTGCACCCAGGTTTCATGATCGTCCAGGGCAACCGCCTAGACGATTTGCGCAACCTGGTCGTGAGCGTGATGCGCAACTATCCCCTGGCGCCTTTGGAGAACGAAATCGCCCTGGTGCAGAGCAACGGTATTGCCCAATGGCTCAAGCTCGCACTGGCCGAAGATCCGCAGGACGATGATCAAGGCGGCTGCGGTATCGCTGCGGCCATCGACGTCCAGTTGCCCGGCACTTTCATGTGGCAGCTCTATCGCCTCGTGCTGGGCCGCGACGAGATTCCCGAGGTGTCGCTGCTCGACAAGGCACCGCTGACCTGGCGCCTCGTACGCTTGTTGCCAGCACTGATCGAGCGACCGTACTTCGAGCCACTCAAGCGCTTTCTCACCGACGACAACGACCTGCGCAAGCGCTACCAGCTCGCCGAACGTCTGGCTGACTTGTTCGACCAATACCAGGTGTACCGCGCCGACTGGCTCAAGGACTGGGCCGCTGGAGAGCACGTGCTCAACACCGCCCGCGGAGAGCGCAAGCCCCTGGCGGAAGGCAACCGCTGGCAGGCCGAGTTGTGGCGCGCATTGCTCGACGATGTCGGTGCAGAAGGTATGGCCCAGAGTCGTGCTGGCGTCCATCAGCGTTTCATCACGCGCATGGATACCCTTGAGCAAGCTCCTGCGGGCCTACCGTCGCGGGTAATCGTCTTTGGTATCTCGTCGCTGCCCGCCCAGGCCCTTGAAGCCCTGGCCGGGCTAGCCCGCTTCAGCCAGGTATTGCTGTGCGTGCACAACCCTTGCCGTCATCACTGGGGGGATATCGTCGCTGACAAAGACCTGCTCCGGCACCAGTACAAGCGCCAACAGCGCAAGCACGGCATGCCCCTGCAACTGGACGACGAATCGATGCACCAGCACGCTCATCCGCTGCTGGCCGCCTGGGGCAAGCAGGGCCGCGACTACATCAACCTGCTCGATAGCTACGATGATCCAAACAGTTATCGTGGTGTCTTCAGCGACGGTCGCATCGACCTGTTCAGCGACGCCCAGCCCGCGACCCTGCTCAACCAGTTGCAGGACGACATCCTCGAGCTGCGCCCGCTGGCTGAAACCCGCGAGGCCTGGCCTGCCATCGATGCCAGCCGCGACCGTTCGGTACGTTTCCACATCGCCCACAGCCCGCAGCGCGAAGTGGAGATCCTCCACGACCAGTTGCTTGCGCGCTTCAGCAGCGATCCTACCCTGCGGCCGCGCGATGTCATCGTCATGCTTCCGGCCATCGATGACTACGCCCCGCATATCCGCGCTGTCTTCGGCCAACTCGACCGCCATGATCCGCGCTACATCCCCTTCACCCTCACCGACCAGGGCCAGCGCGGCCGCGATCCACTGCTGATCGCCCTGGAGCATCTGCTCAAGCTCCCCGACAGCCGTTTCGCCGTGAGCGAGATCCTCGACCTGCTCGATGTCCCCGCCGTGCGCGCCCGCTTCGGGATCAAGGAGAGTGACCTGCCGACTCTGCACCGCTGGATCGAGGGGGCCGGCATCCGTTGGGGCCTGAGCGGTGAACAACGTGCCCGCCTCGGGTTGCCCGAAGGCCTGGAGCAGAACAGTTGGCGGTTCGGCCTGCGCCGGATGCTGCTGGGTTACGCCGTAGGTGTCGGCGAGGCCTGTGACGGCATTGAGCCCTATGACGAGATCGGTGGCCTCGACGCGGCCCTTATTGGCCCGCTGGTGGCCCTGCTCGATGCCCTGGACGTGGCGTTCCAGACCCTCGCCGAGCCGGCCAGCCCCGTGGTGTGGGGGGCGCGCCTGCATGCGCTGTTGCAGGTGTTCTTCCTCGCCGAGGAGGAGCACGACGAGCTGCTGCTGGTGCAATTGCAGGACCTGCGTGATACCTGGCTGGAAACCTGCGAGACCGTCGGCCTGCACGATCCACTGCCGCTCACGGTCGTGCGCGAGGCCTGGCTGTCGGGGTTGGACCAGGGCAAGCTGTCCCAGCGTTTCCTGGCCGGCTCGGTGAACTTCTGCACGTTGATGCCCATGCGCGCCATCCCATTCCGCGTAGTCTGCCTGCTGGGCATGAACGACGGCGACTATCCTCGCGCCCAGCCGCCGTTGGACTTCGATCTGATGGCCAGCGATTACCGTCCTGGCGATCGTTCGCGCCGCGAAGATGACCGCTACCTGCTGCTCGAGGCGCTGCTGTCTGCTCGCGACCAACTCTATGTGAGTTGGGTCGGACGCAGTATTCGCGACAACAGCGAACGCCCCGCCTCGGTGCTGGTCGGCCAATTGCGCGACCATCTTGCCGCCGGTTGGCAGCTGGCCGGTGCCCAGCAAGGCCAGCGTAATGACCCCGGCCAGCAGTTGCTGCATGCCCTGACCCAGGAGCATCCCCTGCAACCCTTCAGCCAGCGCTACTTCCAGAAGGGCAGCGCACTGTTCAGCTACGCCCACGAATGGCAGGTCTTGCATCAGCCCGTCGAGCCGGCCTCGGAGGTCGATCAGGCGTTGCCGCCCTACGACAGCGATGAGCCACTGAACCTGACGCAACTGCAGGATTTTCTCCGCCATCCGGTCCGGCATTTCTTCAGCCAGCGCCTGAAGGTGTTCTTCGAAGCGCTGGAGGCGCCAACGCCGGACGAGGAGCCTTTCGTGCTCGATGCCCTGCAACGCTACAGCCTCAGCGAGCGGCTGCTTGGCGCTGCATTGGCCACACCCGACGACGCCGAACAAGCGCTGCGTACCCAGGCCCGACGCCTGCAGGCATGTGGGCTGCTGCCATTGGCGGGTTTCGGCGAGTCGCTGCAGGCGGAACTGATCCAGCCCCTGCCAGACCTACTGCAACGCCATCGCCAGCTGTTGCAGCGCTGGCATACCGTGGTAGAGGGCGCTCTGCCGCTGCACTTCGAGCGTGGCCCGCAGCGCCTGGAAGGTTGGCTTGGGCGCGTCTATCAGGATGATGAACAGAGCCTTCTGAGCATCACCACCGTGCCCAACAGCCTGGGTGCCGGGCGCAACAGTCTCAAATGGCATCGGCTGATTCCGGCGTGGGTCATGCATTTGGCGGCCTGCGCTGCCGGTTATCCATTGCACACGGCCCTGGTCGCCAGTGACCGAACCTTGCTGCTCGCACCGATGGCCGCGGCACAGGCGGGTGATTTGCTTGCCGATCTGCTGGTGGCGCGTCAGGCCGCAATGAATGCGCCCCTGCCCGTAGCGCCCAAGACTGCTTTCGCCTGGCTGGGCCAACCAGACCCGGACAAAGCCCAGGCTGCCGCCGAGCGCGCCTATGAAGGCGACGGCCAGAACAGCTTCGGCGAGCGCAGCGAGAGCCTTGCACTGATGCGTCAGTTCCGCGACTTTGCTGCGCTCACGGCTGACGAGACCTTCGAAGGCTGGTGCGAATCCCTCTACCGACCCCTGTTTGCCGCCGCCTGGCAGACCCAAGGCAATCCGGAGACCGCCGCATGACCCAGGCCCGTCCCCTGGCCCTGAGCTTTCCCCTGCACGGCAGCCAGCTGATCGAAGCCAGTGCCGGCACCGGCAAGACTTTCACCATCTCGGCGCTCTACCTGCGTCTGATCCTCGGCCATGGCGGGGAGCAAGGCTTTGCCCGCGAACTGCTGCCGCCGCAGATTCTCGTCGTGACCTTCACCGACGCTGCGACCAAGGAGCTGCGCGAGCGGATTCGCGCGCGCCTGGCCGAGGCTGCACGTTTCTTCAGGGGCGAGCTGGACGACGCCGACCCCTTGCTGCACCTGCTGCGCGACGATTATCCACAGGAGCACTGGGCACGTTGCGCCAGTCGCCTGGAGGTCGCAGTGCAGTGGATGGACGAAGCGGCGGTCTCGACCATTCACGGCTGGTGCCAGCGCATGCTGCGCGAGCATGCCTTCGACAGCGGCAGCCTGTTCACCCAGAGCCTGGAGACCGATCACAGCGAGCTGCTCGGCCAGGTCATGCGCGATTACTGGCGGCGCTTCTGCTACGGCATGCAGGGCGAAGCGCTGGCCTGGGTGCGCAGCCATTGGGTGAGCCCGGACGCGTTGCTGCCGCGCATCCGTCCGCTGTTCGGCCGTGTCAGCAGGGAAGACGACGGCGCCGATCCACAGGCGCTGATCGAATCCGCCCTGCAGCGACGCCAGGCGCAACTGGGCGCGCTCAAGGCTCCCTGGGCCCAGTGGGCCGACGAGTTGCACGAAATCTGCCGCGCGGCGGTGGCCGCCAAGCAGGCCGATGGCCGCAAGTTGCAGGCACGTTTTTTCGACCCCTGGTTTGACAAGCTGCGCGCCTGGGCGGGTGACGAGCAGGCCATGGAACTCGACCTGGGCACCGGTTTCACTCGCCTCACACCTGCAGGCATGGCCGAGGCCTGGAAATCGGGCGAGCCGCCGGACCACCCTGCA
>NZ_JAYFUI010000068.1:0-12733 GCF_034961125.1 Pseudomonas machongensis
TGGGCTGCTGATCAGCTCGCGCTGGCCTGCCAGGGGATAGCGCAGCGGCTGGCGCCAGGCCGTGCGGTAGTCTGCGAGATCGTCGAGGGTCCAGACACCGCCAGCGCGGCGCACACCCTCGACGAGCTTGCGGCCAACCGCCCCGCGGTAGAAGCCGTCCCGCCCCTGATCCGCCATTGCCTGCAGCGTTGCGGCCAGTTCCGGCTGGCGGATCAGGGTACCCAGGGCAGGGACCTGGTTCTCGCGCAGGAACAGCCGGGCGCTTTCCGGGTCGTCACGCAGCGCGTTCAGGCGCATGGTCGCGCGATCGCGGTAGATGCGGTCGACGGCAAAGCCTTGGTTGGCGAGGCGGATGGCTGGCGCGAGGCTGTCCCTGAGCGGCAATTTGCCGTGGGTTGCAGCGAGGTCTGCCAGGGCCTGGGGCAGACCCGGGATGGCGGCCGCCAGCGCACCGTTGATCGAAAGCCCCTGCCGGACCTTGCCGTCTTCCAGGTACATGTCCGGGGTGGCGGCGCCCGGCGCGCGCTCGCGGGCATCTAGGAAGCGGTAGTGCGCAGTATCGGACTGTTCGCGCAGCAGGAAGAAACCGCCGCCGCCCAACCCCGATCCATAGGGCTCGACCACCGCCAGCGTGGCGCTGATGGCGATAGCGGCATCGAAGGCGTTGCCGCCCTGTTCCAGAACTTGTCGCGCCGCTGCCGTGGCCTCGGCATGGGGGCTGGCTATGGCAGCGCGCCCGGGCCCGTCCGCCAGGGCGGCGGTAGCCAGCAGCGCCAGTGCGGCGCCGAGCAATGCGCGGCGAATCGCGGCGACGAACGGCATCAGGCCTTGCCGGTGATCCGGCGGTACTTGGCCATCAGCTCGTCTTCGGTTTCCGGATGGGCCTCATCCAGCGGGATGCAGTCGACCGGGCAAACCTGCTGGCACTGGGGTTCGTCATAATGGCCCACGCACTGGGTGCAGAGGTTCGGGTCGATCACGTAGATCTCTTCGCCTTGCGAGATGGCGGCGTTCGGGCACTCGGGTTCGCAGACGTCGCAGTTGATGCAATCGTCGGTGATGATCAGGGACATTGGGACTCCGGCCGGGGCTCGGCGCCCGGGCATGTATCAAAGCAATGGGCACAATTGTGCCGCATTAACGCCCGCAGTGCACGCGGGCGCGAGGCTTTGTCGCGCAAGTGCCGGTTGGCGACGTGGCGTACAAAGCCAAACTCAGGCCGCTGGGATCACTTCTTGAAGCGAACGGTCAGGGCATCGGCCACCGCGGGGTGGACGAACTTGGTGATATCCCCGCCCAGCGCCGCAATTTCGCGGACCAGCGTCGAGGAAATGAACGAGTAGCGCTCCGACGGCGTGAGGAACAGGCTCTCGACGTCCGGCGCGAGTTGGCGGTTCATGTTCGCCAGCTGGAACTCGTACTCGAAGTCGGACACCGCGCGCAGGCCCCGCAGGAACACATTGGCGCCCTGCTCCTTGGCGAAGTGCGCCAGCAGAGAGGAGAAGCCGATGACTTCGACATTGGGCAGGTGCTTGGTGACCTCGCGGGCCAGCTCGACCCGTTGTTCCAGCGGGAACAGGGGGTTCTTCTTGGGGCTGGCCGCCACGGCGATGATCACGTGATCGAACAGCCGCGAGGCGCGCTCGACCAAGTCGCCATGGCCTTTGGTAATGGGGTCGAAAGTACCCGGGTACAACACTCGGTTCATCGCGTCATCCTGGCTGGAGTGCGTTGGGGAGTCGGATGGTAGCGCAGCGACTGCTGCCCGGCCAAGTCATGCGACCGGATGATGGCACTATAGACAGTGCGGCTATTGGCTGTCATGCACCCTCTGCGCTCAGCGGATGAACAGCTTGTATACCAGGCGCTGCAGGGCTTTTCCGTAAGGCGGGTAGATCAGCCGGGCGGCGTTGATGCGCTGTTTGGCCAGTACCGCCCTGGCCTTGCTGAAGGTCTGGAAACCTTCGCGACCATGGTAATGACCCATGCCAGAGGGGCCGATGCCGCCGAAAGGCAAGTCCTCCTGGGCGACGTGCAGCAGGGTGTCATTCAGGCATACGCCGCCGGAGTGGGTGTGCTGCAGCACACGCGCCTGTTGGCTGCGGTCGTAACCGAAGTAGTACAGCGCCAGCGGGCGTGGGCGCTGATTGATGTAGGCCAGCGCCTCATCCAGCTCGTCATAGGCAACCAGCGGCAGCACTGGGCCGAAGATCTCGTCCTGCATCACCTGCATGTCGTCGTTTACATCGAGCAGTAGATGTGGGGGCAGCCTGCGGCCCTGGCGCGGCTCGTCGGGGTACAGGTCGAGCACTTGGGCGCCTTTGTCATGGGCGTCGGCGAGCAGGCGTTCGAGGCGCTGCAACTGGCGCGAATTGATGATCGTGCTGTAGTCGGCGTTGTCTGCAATGCGTGGGAAGAGGCGCTGCACCGCCCGTCGATAGGCCTGGGCGAAGTCGTCCAGACGCTGACGCGGGACCAGCACGTAATCGGGAGCCACGCAGGTCTGCCCGGCATTGAGGGTCTTGCCGAAGGCGATGCGCTCGGCGGCAGTGGCCAGTGGCACGTCGTGGGAGACGATGGCTGGCGACTTTCCGCCCAGCTCGAGCGTGACCGGTGTGAGGTTGTGTGCAGCGGCCAGCATGACCTGGCGGCCGATGCTGGTGGCGCCGGTGAACAGCAGGTGGTCGAAGGGCAGGCGGGCAAAGGCCTGGCCAACTTCGACCTCGCCCAGCACAACGCAGACGAGATCGGCGGGGAATACCTGCTCGAGTAACCGCTTGAGGGCTTCGCCGGCGTTCGGCGTGGCTTCGCTGAGCTTGAGCATGACTCGGTTACCCGCCGCCAGGGCACCGGTCAACGGGCCGATAGCCAGAAACAGTGGGTAGTTCCACGGCACGATGATGCCCACCACCCCCAGAGGCTGCGCCAGCACTCGCGCGCTGGCCGGCTGGAAGGCCAGGCCGACGCGGCGCCGGGCAGGTTTCATCCAGCGCCGAACATGGCGCTCGGCATGGCGCAGGCCCTGCACTGACGGCAGCAGCTCGGCCAGCAGGGTTTCATCGGCGCTGCGTCCGCTGAAGTCGGCATCGATGGCCTCGATCAGCACCTTTTGGTGTGCAACCAGGGCCTCACGCAGGCTCTTCAGCCACTGCATACGCTGCGCGGCGGGCGGCATGGGGTTGGCTGCGAAGGCCTGACGTTGTTCGGCGAACAACCGCTCGAGAACAAGGTCGGATGGCTCAAGAGGCATGGCTGTGGACGAACGCATGGCAGCTCCGCGCAGAGGGGCGAGTTGTTGAGCTTATACTCTAATCGGCCTTGATCTGTGAACGTCCGCGGGGTGCACCGCCCGTGGAATAAACCGTAAGATGGCTCGTCATCCGAAGCCCGCAGACCTGGATACCCGCATGGCCCCGCGCATGAAGACCCGTGAGCGCATCGTGCAAAGCAGCCTCGAACTGTTCAACCAGCAGGGCGAGCGCAGCGTCAGCACCAATCACATTGCCGCGTTCATGGAAATCTCTCCCGGAAACCTGTACTACCACTTCCCCAACAAGCAGGCGATCATCGCGTTGCTGTTCAGCCAGTACGAAGAGCTGGTGGACAGCTTCCTGCGCCCGCCCCAAGGCCGTGCAGCCACGGTCGAGGACAAACGCTTCTACCTCAAGGCACTGCTTGCAGCGATGTGGAACTACCGCTTCCTGCACCGCGATCTCGAGCATCTGCTGGAGAGTGATCCGGAGCTGGCCGCACGTTACCGGCGTTTCTCCCAGCGGTGCCTGCAGCAGGGCCAGGCGATCTATCGTGGCTTCGTCGAAGCGGGCATCCTGGACATGCTGCCGACCCAGATCGAGTCGCTGACCATCAATGCCTGGATCGTGCTCACCTCCTGGGTGCGTTTTCTCAGCACCACCCGCGAGCATTCCGCGCACCTGGGTGAAGAAGCCTTCAAGCGTGGGGTCTATCAGGTGTTGGTGTTGGAGCTGGGGTTCGTCACCGCTGGCTCCCGCGCTGCGGTGGATGCGCTATGCGATGAATTTCATGTTCCGTTCAACCAGGCCCTGGAACACTGATCCGGGCCTTTCGTGCCATCGATAGGAGATTGTCATGCCCCTTGCGCAACTGATCACCCCGCAGCAGCTGGCCGAGCGTCTGGACTCGCCGGGGCTGGTGATCCTCGACTGTCGCTTTGCCCTGGAAGACGTGGATTACGGCCAGCGCAGCTATGCCGAGGGGCATATCGCCGGTGCGCATTTCGCGGACCTGGAGCGCGATCTGAGCGGGCCTGTGGTCAAGGGGCAGACTGGGCGTCATCCATTGCCTGAGCCGCGCCGTCTGGTCGAGCGCTTGCGCGAGTGGGGCCTGGACAATGACAGCCAGGTGGTGCTGTACGACGACGGTCCCGGTGCCTTCGCTGCCCGCGCCTGGTGGTTGCTGGCCTGGCTGGGCAAGCGCAACGCGGTGTTCATCCTCGACGGCGGCCTCAAGGCTTGGCACGCGGCGCATCTGCCGCTGAGCCTGGATCCGCCGGTGCAGCGCGAGGGCAACTTCACGGGCGAGGCCGATGCGAAGCTGCTGATCGATGCCGAGCACCTGAACAAGCGTCTGGGCAGCGCCGACCTGACGTTGATCGATGCCCGCGCCTTGCCGCGTTTTCGCGGCGAAGTCGAGCCGATCGATCCTGTCGCTGGGCATATTCCTGGTGCGCAGTGTGCAGCGTTCACTGACAACCTGGGTGCGGATGGGCGTTTCCTGCCAGCCGAGCAGCTGAAACAGCGCTTCGCCGAGAAGCTGGCAGGGCGTGAGCCGGAGCAGCTGGTCGCCTATTGCGGATCCGGTGTGACGGCTTGCCATAACCTGTTTGCCCTGGCGCTGGCAGGATACCCGTTGGGGCGCCTGTATGCCGGGTCCTGGAGCGAGTGGATCAACGATTCCAGGCACGGTGTCGCCACTGGCGATTGAGGCAGCGAAGCGCTAGCGGCCCTCCAGCAGCCACTGCGGAATCCGGCGCTCAAGGTAGTAGCCCGGATTGCGCAGGCTGCCCTCTACAAAGCCCACATGTCCGCCGCGGCGGTGCAACTCGAAGTGCGTCTGCGGCGCCAGCTCCTGCGGTGCTGGCAGGCTGTGGTCGAACACGAACGGATCGTCCTGCGCGTGGATGATCAGTGTCGGTGTACGGTTTTCCCCCAGGTAATAGCGGCTCGAGGCGTGGCGGTAGTAGTCGTGGGCATCGCTGAAGCCATTGAGCGGTGCGGTTACTCGGCCATCGAAATCCCAGAAGGTCCTCAGGTTGCGTAGCGGCCCGAGGCGCTCCAGCGCAGCCAACCCTTCGTTGTGGCCCAAAGCCTGGAAGTGCTTCTGCTTGCTTTGCACGTAAGCCAGCATCTCGCGCATGAAGTGCGCCTGGTAGACCTTGCTGAAGCCCATGCCGATGCGATCGGCGCACTGATCCAGACGAAACGGCACCGACACCGCCACCGCTGCTTCAAGCTGGCTGGCCGAACCGCTTTCGCCCAAGTACTTCAACAGCACGTTGCCGCCCAACGAGTAGCCCACGGCATACAGCGGCGCCAGCGGTCGTTGCGCGCGCAGATGGCGGATGGTTTCGGCAAGATCTTCACTGGCGCCGGAGTGGTAGCTGCGAGCAAGCAGGTTCGGCTCGCCGGAGCAGCCCCGCCAGTTCAGCGCGACGCTGGCCCAGCCACGCGCCTGCAGCGCTTGCTGCAGGCCTTTTACGTAAGGGGAGTCGGAGGAGCCGGTCAGGCCGTGCAAGACCAGCACCAGCGGCGTGTCAGCTTGATGCGGACCATGCCAGTCCATGTCGAGGAAGTCGCCGTCGGCCAGCCACAGGCGCTCGCGGCTGCGCTCAAGTCTCGGAAGCCTGCGCCAGAGTGGGCCCCACAGTGTCTGCAGGTGAGGGTTTGACAGGCCGGTGGCTGGGCTGAAGGTTGCGGTGAGACTGGACATGCTCGGCGGCTCTTGATGTGCCTGCCTAGAGTGCCACGAAACACCGCACCTGTGGTCGTGTTATCAGTCGGCTATTGGCAGTGCAGGCAGGGGCTGCTGAGCCACCTTGGGTCCGACGCAGGTCACGACACAACGGTTGCTGTCGAAGACCTGCCGAGCGACCGTCTGGATTTGTGTTGCCGTGGTTTGCGCGAGTTGTTCCTGGTAGCGCTGGAAATGATCCGCCGGCAATCCGGATGCGTTGATCTGTGCCAGCAGGTCTGCAAGCTTCTGGTCGTCGGCGAGGGTGCGCAACAGGTCACCGCACAGTTGGCTGCGTGCCAGCTTCATCTCGAACTCGCTTGGGCCTTGCTCGATGAAGCAGCGCAGCACGAGTTTGACCAGATCGATGGATGCTTGCAGATAGTGGGGCTTGATATCCCATTCGACGAGCAGCACCAGGGCGCCACGGTAGCCGTCGAAGTAACTGCGAATGGCGTAGGTGAGGGATCGCCGTTCGCGCAGTTCGGATTCCAGGCGCGATTCGAAGCTGGCGCCCAGAATCTGGTTGGCCATGGTCAGCGCAGGAAACTGCGTATCGCCGGGCTGGATTTCTACCGCAAACGCCAGGCTGACTTTTACGTTGTCGGTGTCTGGGTTATTGCTTGGCTGTTCGATGTGTAATGTCCTGGCCTGGTTGGATGGCCGGGCTTTTTCCAGGGCGGGAAGCGCAAGCTGAGTAACCGGCAGGGCCTGGCAAAGGTCGTTGGCCAGTGTTTCTGCCTCCTCTCGAGACAGGTCGCCGGACAGGGTGATTTCCAGGTTTCCGGCGCAGTAGGCCCGTTGATGAAAATCCGCTATCTGCTGCCGGCTGATCGTCATGACGCTGCTCGCAGTGCCATGACTGTCCCGCGTGTAAGGGTGGCTGTCATACACGTTACGAAGCCTTTCCACATCGAGCCGGTGTTCAGGTTTGGCTTCGCGACGGCGCAGATAGTTGATGACGCGGTTGCGTATGCCTTCCAGCGCCGTGGCCTCGAAGCTCGGCCGCGCACTCACTGCAACCAGCAGCGCCACGGCTTCCTTGTACAGGCCGTTGGTGAATGGACTGCGCAGACGCAAGATGGCGTCGTCGTGCGTCACGTTGCGTTTGAGTGTGGCGCCAAGCGACTTGAGTTGGCTGGCTAGCTGCGCGGCGTCCAGCTGGTCACAACCCTGGTCGAGCATGTACAGCGTCATTGCGGCCAAACCGGGCGTGTCGCCGTCATGGTAGGCACCTGCCTTGAAGCGTAATTGCAGATCGACTGCAGGAGCACCTCGTACCGGAACGAAACACACCTTGCTGCCCAGCTCGGTATGCCACTGCTGTATCTGCTGTTTCGGGGTGTCCAGGGCGGCCTCTGAAAGGCCTTGCGCCGAGGTCAGGCCGGACAGGTCTAGCGCAGAGCTACCAGTGGCCAGGTCGCCGCATGCCAGTACGGGAGTCTCTACTATCGTTGCCTCGGGCGCGCACATATGAGTCACGGCAAGGCGTTCACGGGTGAGGTAGGTCTTGATCGCGAGCTGGATGTCCTGCTCGGTGAGCGATGCCAGTGTCTGAAATTCATCATGCAGCTGCGTTGGGTCCAGGCCGCCGATCACTCTCCAACTGAGCGCATCTGCCTGGCCGGTGAGGTTGGCCAGGGCCTCCGCGTGCTGCGCCAGCAGGTGCAACTTGGCATCTTCGATCTGCTGCGCGGTGAAAGAGGTCAACTGGACGCTTTCGATGATGTCCATAACTGCCTTTTCGGCGCTGGCCGGAGTATTGCCGAGTGCGACATAGCCGGAGAATGACAGCAGAGTATCGCCGCGCACCTGGTAGTCATAGGACGGGCCGATGCCTATCAGGACCTGTCGTTGGCGCACCAGTTTGCCATGCAGGAGAGACGACGCTCCTCTGCCCAGCAATTCAGCGACGATTCTCAAGGCATGCACGCTGCGGGGCGACTCTGCCGTTGCCAGGCTTGGCACATTGAAGGACATCAGCAAGCCGTCGCGCAGGTTTGGCAGTGTCAGTGCCTGTTGACGGTACGCCAATTGCTGAGGATGGCGAGGCGTTTGGGGTGGGGGCAGGGGGACTTCCTCGAGACCTGCGAAGTGCCGCTGCACCCATTCTTCGAGGTGAGACAGCTCGATGTCGCCAACGACTAACAGGGTGGCGTTGTTAGGGGCGTAACGATTCCTGTACCACGTGCGAATCATGCGCTGGGTCATGTTTTCGAGATCTTGCGGGTTGCCGAAGTTGGGAGTGGCGTAGGGGCTGGTTTGGTGAGCAAGCTTTCTATGGCTTTCGAGGGCCTGTTGTACCGGCTGATTGTCGATTTTCAGGCGACGCTCATCGCGCACTGCGGTCTTGGCCTTTTCAAGGGCCTCGTCACCGAGGCGAGCATTGACCATGGCGTCGGCCATGATCTCCAGGCCTACCTCGAGGCGTGAGGCGGGCAGGGTCATCTTGTAGACCGTTGCATCGTCAAACGTAGAGGCGCCGGCGGTGCCACCCAACCAACTGATGATCCGAAGGTATTGTCCGGCTGCGAGTTTTCCGCTGCCTTCGAACACCATGTGCTCAAGCACATGAGACAGATTGCTATGGCCTGGCGCTTCATGGCTGGAGCCAACGTGATAATGAAGCTGTGCACAAACCAGCGGACTGCGTTGATCACGCTGGAGATAGACCTTCAGGCCATTCTCCAGGCGCAAGTGCTGTAGTGGTGTGCTTGGAGGGGTGATCAGATTGATGGGTTTGACAGTGGATGCTGGCATGGTCGAGCTGCTCCGGCGGGGTTTGAGAGCGGAGCAGCTTCGATCAGAGGGCTTGCCGACAGGTGTTATCTATATCTGGCGCTCATGGTGTCAGCCACGCTGCCACAGGGCGTAGTTCACCTGACCCGTTTTCTTTTCCCGGTGCAAGCGCCAGTTGCCGGGCATCGGCAAGCTGGAGGGCGAGGCTTCGCTTTCGGTATAGATCCAGGCTTGTTCTCGCAGCCACTGATGCTCCTCCAGCAGGTTGCAGACGTCTGCCAGCAGGTCCTTGTGGAAGGGCGGGTCGAGGAACACCACATCGAACTGCTGCTTGGCCGGGCCGCCGAGATAGCGCAGGGCATCGGTCTGCAGGATCTGCCCACGGGGGCAGCGCAGCAATTCGAGGTTGTGCTTGAGGTTGGCGATGGCTGCGGGGTTGCTGTCCAGTGCCACCGCATCGTCGGCGCCGCGCGAAAGGGCCTCGAGCACCAGTGCGCCGCTGCCGGTGAAGGCGTCCAGGACGCGGGCGCCTTCGATGTAGGGGGCCAGCCAGTTGAACAGGGTTTCACGCACGCGATCGGGTGTCGGGCGCAGGCCTTCGCCCTCGGGCACCGCCAGGCGACGGCTGCGCCACTCGCCGGCGATGATGCGCAGGTGCCCAGCTCCCTTGCTTTGGGTCTGGGCGGGGTTGGAGGGTCTTGCCATCAGTGCTCCGGTACGCCAAGCGGCTGCTCGGACGGTTTGTCTGTGGGGGGCGGCAGCGGCTTTTGCGGCACGCTCGGGCCTGCAGTGACGATCACCAGCTTGTCCACCGCCAGGTGCTTGTTCATCGCCGCCTTGACCTGTTCGACGGTCAGTGCCTGGGACTGCTGCATGAAGTCTTCGAGCCAGGTCAGCGGCAGGTTGTAGAAGCCGATGGCACCCAGCTGGCCAACGATGCTCGCGTTGCTGGCATTGGAGAGCGGGAAGCTCCCGGCCAGTTCACGCTTGGCGTCGTCCAGCTCTTGCTGGGTAGGGCCGTTCTTCAGGTAGTCGGCGAGGATGTCCTGGACCAGCTTGAGCGTGCCTTCGCTGAGTTCGGCGCGCGTCTGCAGGTTGATCATGAACGGGCCGCGCACCTGCATCGGGCTGAATACCGAGTACACACCGTAGGTGAGGCCGCGTTTTTCCCGCACTTCGCTCATCAGGCGCGTGCCGAAGGCGCCGCCGCCGAGGATCTGGTTGCCCAGCGACAGTGCTGGCCAGTCAGGGTCCTGGCGAGTGATGCCCAATTCGGCGAGCATCAGGTGGGTCTGCTTGGACGGGAAATCGATATGAGTCGCGCCCGGCTTGGGCTCTGCTGGTTCGCCAGGGCTGGCCAGCGCCGGACCCTTGGGCAGGGCGGCGGAGAGCTGCGCGGCGATGGCTTCGGCCTCACTGCGGCTGAGGTCGCCGACCAGGGCGATCACGGCATTACCGGCAGCGTAGGCCTTGGCGTGAAAGTCGCGCAGTTGTGCCTGGCTGATACCCGGGATGCTTTCGGCGGTGCCGTCGCTGGGGTGGGCGTAGGGATGGCTGCCGTAGAGGTTGGCGAACAGCGCCTTGCCGGCCAGCTTGCCAGGGTTCTGCTTCTCGTACTCGAAGCCTGCCAGTAGTTGGTTCTTGATGCGCTTGAGGGCGTCTTCGGGGAAGGTCGGCTTGCCGACCACGTCGGCGAACAGTTTCAGCGCCGGGTCGCGTTTGTCCGGGGCGCTCAGGCTGCGTAACGAGGCGATGGCCATGTCGCGGTACGAGCCGTTGCCAAAGTCGGCACCGAGCCCCTCGAAGCCTTGGGCGATCGCGGTGACGTCCTTGCCGGCCACACCCTCGTTGAGCATGGCGTTGGTCAGGGTGGCCAGCCCGGAGACGTTGCCGTCCTGGCTGCTGCCTGCGGCGAAGGTCACGCGCAGGTCGAACATCGGCAGCTCTCGGGCTTCGACGAACAAGACCCGTGCACCTTCGGCGGTCGTCCAGTTCTGGATGTTCAGCTGGCGTCGACTGGGGGATTTGCCATCGAGCTCGGCCAGCGACTGCAGGGTGTTGGCCGGGCGTGCGGCGTTGCTGTCGGGCTGACCGGCGGCATTATCCGATTGCGCCGGGCGGGCCAGCAGCAGGGCCAGCGCCACGATCGCAGCCAGGATGCCGAGGCCGAACAGGGTATAGCGGGGGGCGCTGCGATCACTCATGAGCGGACTCCTCGGGCAGAACATGGGCAACGCTCAGGCGTTCGCGGGTGAAATAGGTGCGCGCGGCGTCCTGGATGTCCTGTGGAGTGACGCGCTTGAGGTCGTCCAGCTCGCTGTCGATCAGCTTCCATGAAAGGCCCACGGTTTCCAGCTGACCGATGGTGGTGGCCTGGCTGCTGATCGAGTCGCGGTCGTAGACCAGGCCGGCGATGACCTGGGCACGCACGCGCTCCAGTTCTTCTGCAGTGGGTGGCGTGTTCTTGAGCTCGTCCAGCAACTGCCAGACGCCCTTCTCGACGTCGGCGAGAGTTTTCTGCTTCTGCACGTTGGGGGTGGCGGAGATCAGGAACAGGCTGTCGCCCCGGGTGAAGGCGTTGTAGCTGCTCGAGGCACCGGCCACCAGCTCCTGGCCGCGCTCGAGGCGTGCCGGCATGCGCGCACTGTAGCCGCCGTCGAGCAGCGCCGAGATCAGACGCAGTGCCTGGGCGCTGCGTGGGTCCTTGGCAGTGGCCAGGCCTGGGACGTTGAAGCCGTAGATCAGACTGGGCAGTTGGGTGCGTACGTGAAGAGTGAGCTGGCGCTGGCCGGGTTCGGCCAGTTCCAGTGGCAGTTTGGCGGGAGGAATGGCGCGTTTGGGGATGGCGGCGAAGTACTTGTTCGCCAGGCCCTTGACCTCATCGACGGTGACATCGCCCACCACCACCAGCGTGGCGTTGTTCGGTGCATACCAGGATTCGTACCAGTGGCGCAGTTCCTCGACCTTCATCCGCTCGAGGTCGGCCATCCAGCCGATGGTCGGTGTGTGGTAGCCGCTGGCCGGGTAGGCCATGGCGCGGAACAGTTCGAAAGCCTTGGCGTTGGGCTGGTCGTCGGTGCGCAGGCGGCGCTCTTCCTTGATGACTTCGATTTCACGACTGAACTCGTCGGCCGGCAGGCGCAGGCTGGCCAGGCGGTCGGCCTCGAGTTCCAGGGCTACCGGCAGGCGGTCGCGGGCCAGCACCTGGTAATAAGCGGTGTAGTCATCGCTGGTGAAGGCGTTTTCCTCGGCGCCGAGGTCGCGCAGGATGCGCGAGGCTTCGCCCGGACCGACCTTGGCGCTGCCCTTGAACATCATGTGCTCAAGCGCATGCGACAGACCGGTCTGGCCTGGCGTCTCGTAGCTGGAGCCGACCTTGTACCAGATCTGCGATACCACCACTGGCGCGCGATGGTCTTCGCGCACTACGACCTTCAGGCCGTTGTCGAGGATGAATTCGTGGGTCGGTTGCGTATCGGCGGCCAGGGCCGCAAGCGGCAGGCAGAGCGTGCCGAGCAACAGGCCAGCGGCGCGGCGGGCTAGAGCATTCATACGATGGATAACCTGTACGACGGCCCGCGGGGTTTAGCGTAGGCGGGCCAGGAGGTGCTAGGATACTGATCCGGTTGCCTGGCGACCATGCCTGTCGCCGTTCTGGCCCACAGGACACTACGACAAAACGTTGCGCATGAACCAGCCGGCTTCAAGAGAGTCTGTTCTGCGTATAGAGAATTCCCGATGCCCAATGATGGTGCATCGCTACCCTGAGATAGCCGTCTTCCATGTTTGGTTCCAACGACGACAAGAAAGCGCCGGCCGAGGCCGGTGAAAAGAAAGGCCTGTTCGGCTGGTTTCGCAAGAAGCCGCAGCAACCTGTCGCCGAACAGCCGCAAGCCCCCGAGCAGCCCGTTAACGAGCCGGTAGCGCCAGCCACGCCCGTCGAGCAGGCCGTTGTCGCTCCGCTCGAGCCGGTTGCCGCCGATGCGCCGGTTGTGCCAGATGAAGT
>NZ_JAYFUI010000069.1:0-2274 GCF_034961125.1 Pseudomonas machongensis
TTGCTTTGCAGATTGTGGTGGTGAAGACGAAACGAACCGAAAGTTCGAAGCGACTCACAAAGATCACATATCCGAATTGGCTGGCGTGTCTGCAAAGGCGCACTGGCAACCGAATTTCTTGACGACCATAGAGCATTGGAACCACCTGATCCCATCCCGAACTCAGCAGTGAAACGATGCATCGCCGATGGTAGTGTGGGGTTTCCCCATGTGAGAGTAGGTCATCGTCAAGATTCATTTCGCAAAACCCCTATCTGCGCGAGCAGGTAGGGGTTTTGTCTTTCTGGCGTTCGCCAGGTCGCATCGCTCCCCCACGCCGACACCGCGCACGCCACGGGACACATCGGCGCCCTCCCTTTCTCGCGGGGATATCCCTGCCCTTTTCCTATGCAATCCAGCAGCCCGTGGCTATCATGCCAGCCTTATTCCAAGTCGAGACTGGCATGCTGAAGTTGTTGAATCTCCTCAAGGATGGCCGATTTCATTCTGGCCAGGCCCTGGGGGAAGCCATGGGGGTAAGCCGCAGTGCTGTGTGGAAGCAGTTGCAGCACCTCGAAAGCGAGCTGAACCTCACCATTCACAAGGTGCGTGGTCGTGGATACCAGCTCGCTACGCCATTGAGCCTGCTCGAGGCGTCGGCGATTGCTGCATTCGCGCAGGGTGAGCAATGGCCTGTTCTTGTCCATGACTCGATAGATTCGACCAATGCCGAGGCCCTGCGTCTGATTGGGAAGGGGCAAGCAGCTCCCTTCCTGGTGCTCGCCGAGCGCCAGAGTGCTGGTCGTGGTCGGCGCGGCCGACACTGGGTCAGCCCGTTCGCTGAGAATCTCTATTACAGCCTGGTGCTCCGGGTAGAGGGTGGCATGCGCCAGCTCGAGGGGCTGAGTCTGGTCGTTGGCCTCGCGGTAATGCGCACGCTACATACGTTCGGTGTAAAGGGAGCGGGGCTGAAATGGCCCAATGACGTTCTTGTCGCTAACAAGAAGATTGTCGGCATTCTTCTGGAGCTGGTTGGCGACCCCGCGGATGTCTGTCACGTCGTGCTAGGTGTCGGTATCAATGTGAACATGCAGAGCAATGATCAGGTCGACCAGCAATGGACATCGATGCGTCGGGAGACTGGCGATCTCATTGATCGCAATCGTCTGGTTGCGCAGTTGAACCAGCAATTGCAGCATGAGCTTTCACGCCATCGTCGCTATGGTTTCGCTGCTTTCCAGGAGGAATGGGAGCAGGCGCATCTGTGGCAGGGGCGCAAGGTCTCGCTGATCGCCGGCAATCAGACGGTCGATGGCATTGTGCTGGGTGTGGACGGGCAGGGCGGTCTACGCATGGATGTCGAGGGTGTGGAGAAGAGCTTCAGTGGTGGAGAGCTCGGGTTGAGGTTGCGCGATGATTCTTGAGCTCGATTGCGGTAATAGCTTTATCAAGTGGCGTGTGATTCATGCTGCGGATGCCACCATTGTGGGTGGCGGTATCGTCGATTCGGATCAGGCGCTGCTGGCCGCTGTCGGAGGGCTGGCTGCCGCGCGCCTGGCGGGTGCACGGATGGTCAGCGTGCGCAGCGAGGAAGAAACCGATGCGCTGTGCGAGGCGATCAGGCAAGCCTTCGCTGTTGACGTGCAGGTTGCGCGTCCTGTCATTGAAATGGCGGGAGTACGCAATGGCTATGAAGATCATGAGCGCCTGGGCATGGATCGCTGGCTGGCCGCCCTCGGTGCATTCCACCTGGCCAAAGGGGCTTGCCTGGTGATGGATTTTGGCACAGCCGCCAAGGCGGACTTCGTGGCGGCGGATGGTCAGCACCTGGGTGGATATATCTGTCCGGGGATGCCTCTGATGCGTAGCCAGCTGCGGACCCATACCCGCCGTATTCGTTATGACGATGCCTCGGCCGAGCGAGCATTGAGCAGTCTTGAGCCCGGGCGCTCCACGGTCGAGGCAGTCGAACGTGGGTGCGTGCTGATGCTGCAGGGGTTCGCCCATACGCAGATCGATCAGGCGCGCGCGCTGTGGGGTAATGAGTTCAGCGTCTTCCTCACGGGAGGCGATGCGCCCCTGGTCCAGGTGTCTGCACCTGGCGCGCGGGTTGTACCGGACCTGGTCTTTGTTGGCCTGGCGATGGCCTGCCCCTTGAGTTGAGGTGCCTATGCGTTGGTTGTTTCTGCTGTTGGTAGTGCTAAATGCCGTCTATTACGTGTGGCACCAGCAGGAGGCGCCGGTACGGGTCAAGGAAGTTGCACCCCTTTCCCTCTACAAGGGAAGTCAGCAGGA
>NZ_JAYFUI010000070.1:0-1579 GCF_034961125.1 Pseudomonas machongensis
CTGAGTTATCCACAGACGTTTCGATCGAAAGCCGACTTATGTGAATAAGTCGGCTTTTTTATTGCTGGACAAGTCCGCTCCCCAAGGGAATAGCGTTGCCAGTAAATCTATCCGCTGCTTGACGAATCCTTCATCTTAGGTTTTGATTGCCACCATTATCTTTCGAATCGAAACTTATCAGCACATGTCGAAACGAAATACCCCCCAGCGCCGCCACAATATCCTGGCCTTGCTCGCCGAGCAGGGCGAGGTCAGCGTGGACGCCCTGGCCAAGCGTTTCGAAACCTCGGAAGTGACCATCCGCAAGGATCTCGCCGCGCTGGAAGCCAACGGCCTGTTGTTGCGCCGTTACGGCGGTGCGGTGCCGGTGCCGCAGGAGATGCTTGGCGAGGCAGCTCAGCCCGTTTCCAGCTACAAGAAGGCCATCGCCCGTGCGGCTGTCGGACGCATCCGTGAACACGCACGCATCATCATCGACAGCGGCAGCACCACCGCTGCGATGATCCCTGAACTGGGGCGCCAGCCCGGCCTGGTGGTGATGACCAACTCGCTGAACGTGGCACGTGCCATCAGCGAGCTTGAGCACGAGCCGGTGCTGCTGATGACCGGCGGTACCTGGGACCCGCATTCCGAGTCGTTCCAGGGTCAGGTCGCTGAGCAGGTACTACGCTCATACGATTTCGACCAGCTTTTCATTGGTGCCGACGGCATCGACCTGAATCGCGGCACCACCACCTTCAACGAACTGCTCGGCCTGAGCCGGGTGATGGCGGAAGTGGCCCGCGAAGTGATCGTGATGGTCGAGTCGGACAAGGTCGGGCGCAAGATCCCCAACCTCGAGCTGCCCTGGAGCAGCGTTACCACCCTTATTACAGATGATCGCCTGCCCAAAGCGGCACGCGAACAGATTCAAGCCCGCGGCATCAACCTGATCTGCGCCGCGATCAGCCAGGAGCAATGACCATGTGTGGAATCGTCGGTGCAGTCGCCGAGCGCAACATCACCTCCATCCTTATCGAAGGCCTCAAGCGCCTGGAATACCGTGGCTACGACAGCGCGGGCCTGGCGGTAGTCACCCAGCAGGGTGAGCTCGATCGTCGTCGTCGCATCGGCAAGGTGAGCGAGCTTGAAGCCGCGGTGGCCGCCGAGCCGCTCAACGGTCACCTGGGCATCGCTCACACCCGTTGGGCCACCCACGGCGCGCCGACCGAGCACAATGCCCACCCGCACTTCTCCGGCCAGGAAGTGGCCGTGGTGCACAACGGCATCATCGAGAACCACGAAGAACTGCGTGAAGAGCTCAAGGGCCTCGGCTACGTGTTCACCTCGCAGACCGACACCGAGGTGATCGTCCACCTGATCCACCACACCCTCAAGAGCATTCCCGACCTGACCGACGCGTTCAAGGCGGTGGTCAAGCGCCTGCATGGTGCCTACGGTCTGTCGGTGATCAGCGTCAAGCAGCCGGACCGTCTGGTTGCTGCGCGCAGCGGCAGCCCGCTGGTGATCGGACTGGGTCACGGCGAGAACTTCCTGGCCTCCGACCAGCTTGCGCTGCGTCAGGTCACCGACCGCTTCA
>NZ_JAYFUI010000071.1:0-177824 GCF_034961125.1 Pseudomonas machongensis
GACAGCGATAGCGGTGTTGAGGGGCTGTTGTTTCAGCCACCGTCTGATCTCGAGTTTGGAGTTCTTCAATCTGATGATCTCGTCGCGATCATCGTGATGAATAACCAGCTCAGCTTTTGCAACGTCCACACCCACGATCAATCTGTCTACCTGCATTGCCATGGGCGGTACCTCACGTTATGGTTTCGGGGCTTGAGGGGGTTTCACCAAGAGGCGCTGGCTTGCTTCTATCGTCGCTTGCAAACGATGCATTCTTTATCGGCGCTTTGGTGGAAGGGGTGGGGCGATGTCTCCCACGGTCTGTACTGCTGCGAACAGTCAGAATCGGGCATTTAGTCCCACCACCCCTTCAAGTCTAACCATACAAGCGGGCTTGTCCCGCGATCACCGGCGTAGCCGGTGCCATGCTCCGCGGTGTTCTTTTCGCGGGTAAACGCGATCCCACAGGGATTGGGCAGGCCTCAGATTTTTGAGCAAGACAGTTGCTCAACAGGTAACTGGAGCAGTATTCAGAAGTTGCGGGGCTGTTGGAGGCGGTTCGGCGCCGCGACTTGCCCCGCGATGGCGGCGGCGCCTATTCGCAGACCGCCACCTCCGATGGCCCACCCAGATTGCGCTCGGCCAGCCACACCTCCTGCATCAGCCATTCGCGAAACTGCTCCACATGCGCGGGCAGTTGCTGGTCCGGGCGGGTCACGAACCAGTACGACTGGTGCCCATCGACCTGTACATCCAGCACCTGCACCAGTTGCCCGGCAGCCAGCTCCCTGGCGACCATCTGCCGGTCGGCGATGGTGATGCCGAGCCCGTCGATGGCAGCGCGGATGGCCATGTCCAGCAGGTCGAATTCATAGCCGCCACGCAGGTCCACGCCCTGGATCCTGGCGGCGTCCAGCCAGTGGCGCCAGGTCAGGAAACGTTGGTCCTCGCGGGCCAGGACATGCAGCAAGGTCATGTGATGCAGGTCGACCCGGCGTTCCTCCTGCTGTGCCAGCAGCGAGGGCGAGCACACCGCGATGTGCCGTTCGTGCATCAGCAGCGAACTGTCCAGGCCATCCCATTCGCCATTGCCGAAACGAATCGCGCAGTCGAGCGTGGCGATTTCCGCGAGGTTGTCCTGCAGTTGGGTGGTCAGCGTCACCTCCAGGCCCGGACACGCCTCGCGCAGGCGCCCAAGACGCGGCAGCAGCCAGCGGCTGGCGAAGGTTGGCGGGGCGTTGAGGCGGATGCGCGTGGGGTGCTGGCGCTGCTGGATGCCGCGTACGGTCAGCTCGATGCGGTCGAACGATTGCTGCAGGGCATTGAGCAGCGTGCGCCCGGCGTCGGTGAGCTGCAGGTGATGGTGACGGCGCTGCAACAGCGATTCGCCAAGCTGCTCTTCAAGCTGCCGCACCTGGCGGCTGACCGCGCTCTGGGTGACATTGAGCAGTTCGGCGGCGCGGGTGAAGCTGCCGGTGCTGCCGGCCACCTCGAAGGCTTTGAGGGCGTTGAGTGCCGGGATCTTGCGTTTCACTCGCCGGGTCTCCTGGTGGGAGTGGGGCCGCACAGCGGCCCGGGGTTTCAGAAGTAATAGCCGATGTTCATGTACAGCTGGTTCTCCCAATGGTCGGTGCCGCCCTGGGCGAGGCTTTCGGTGTAGCTGCTGCCGCCGATGTACGGGTCGTTGCGTCCGTTGAGCCACTCCACCGCGATGTAGAAGCTGCGCACCGAGAACGAGGTGCCGAGGATGAAGCGTTCGGAGCTGTCGAAGCCGCTGGCGGACTTGTCGAAGCGGCTGTAGTTGCCATACAGCGTGACCCCGCTGACCCAGTCGCCGAGAAAGGTGCCGGGCACGCTGTAGCTGAGGTCGCCGACGTACAGGTTACCGCGACTGGCACCGTTGTAGGTGCCGTCGTAGCCACCGAAGGTCACTCGCTCGCTGTTGTCCGGGTTGCGTGGCGACATCTGCTGGCGCGCGGCAAGCATCTGCACGCCCCAGGGGCCGTTCTTGCCCAGGTAGTGCACGCCGATCACATTGCGCCGGCCGTCGTCGTGGGTGTCGCGGTTTTCCAGGCGCGAGGTCAGGCCCGAGATGCCGGCCTCCGATTGCCAGTCGCCGAGCTTGAACGAGCGCGCCAGGCGCGCCACGGCGATCTGGCGCTCCTGGTTGCGGCTGCCGTTGGCGACATAGTCGTCGGCCGAGGTCACCACGCTGGAGTAGGTGGTGCCGTTGCTGGTGCCGCGGCCAGGCCAGGCGGGGCGTCCGTAGAGACCCAGTTGCAGGTTCCAGTCGCCTTGCTGGTGGATGTACTTGGCGCCCACCGCCTCGACGTCCTCCAGGCCAATCACGTTGCCGAGGGTCTCGTAGAAGGTGCTGCCGAAGTACGGCTGCAGGCCGAAGGGGATCTTGTTCAGGCCGACTTGGACCTGGCGGTTCTCGTCGAACTTGTAGCCGACCCAGGCGTACTCGGCGAACTGGATGTCGCCGACCTTGTCGGTGTACTGGTAGGGGTAGGCCTTGCCATAGAAGCGGTAGCGCACGGCGCCGATCCAGCTGTCCGAATCGTAGTTGGCGCGCAGCATGATGGTGTCCAGGCCGGCCTTGTCGATCTTGCGGTCGGGGTCGTGGTCGAAGCGTGCGCGGATCGCACCGCCGACGTCGAGGTTCTCGGTGATCGGCACGGCGTGGGCAGCGGCGCTGAGGGTCAGCAGGGCGGGAAGCAGGGTGTGACGCAACGGAAGTGCGGGCATGGGTGGAGGCACCTTTGGTGGTTTCTTGTCGTTATTGGGGCCGCTGTGCAGCCCAATCGCGGGACAAATCGCAGCGGCGAACCGCCCCTCCCACATGTACCGCGCCGTACCTGAGCGCACCGCTGTATCTGTGGGGGCGGCGGTTCGCCGCTGCGACTTGTCCCGCGATTGGGGCGACCCTATCCAACGCCCGTGCCCCGGCACAAACGAGCATTACGCAGCGGTAACCCGAGAAAAACGCATGTTTGCAGGCAGTCGCACGCCTGTAGAATCGCCCTACAAAAACAACGATCAGCAGAGCCCCACCATGCGCACCCTGCCGCCTTTGAACATGCTCAAGGTCTTCGAGGAAGTTGCCCGCCACCGCAGCTTCAATCGCGCCGCCGATGCGCTGAACGTCACCCAGGGCGCCATCAGCCGACAGATCAAGCAGCTGGAGGATTACCTGGGCGTGGTGCTGTTCGTTCGGGGGCCGCGCGGCTTGACCCTGACCGACGCCGGCAACGCCCTGGCCCCGCACCTGGGCGAGGCCTTCGATCGCATCGAGCGGGCGCTGGAGGCGGTGCGCGTGCCCAATCTGCGCCAGCGTCTGCGCATCCTCGCGCCACCGACCTGGGCCACCCGCTGGCTGTCGCCACGCCTGCGCGGTTTCATGCAGCGCTACCCGGACATCAGCCTCAGCGTCACCAGCCAGCGTGACGACGAACACCCCGGCGAGCTCGATTGCCGCATCCTGTTCAGCCGCGAAGGCGAGGGCACGGGCAACCGCCGCCTGCTGGTGATGGAACGGCACATCGCCGTGGCCAGCCCCGAGCTGTTCCAGGACGGCCGCGAGCCGTGCCTGCGCGATCACCCGCTGCTGCACATCCTCCATGAAGGCCGCCGCCTGCGGGTGTGGGAGAACTGGCTGGCGGCCACCGGGCGCAGCGATGTCGATGCCGACAGCGGTATCGAGTTCAGCACCCTGGACCAGGTGATCCATACCGCGCTGGCCGGCGGCGGCCTGGCGGTGATCGACCGGCAGATGATCGAGCGCGAACTGGCCAGCGGCAGCCTTGTGCCGATCACCCCGGTGGAGGTGATCGGGCCTTATGGCTATTGGCTGGAGGTGCCGGGCGACAAGCGCGGGTTGTCCAAGGTGGAGCGCTTTGCCGATTGGCTGGCAGTGGTGAGCAATCCTTGAGATTGCGGCGTCCGATCAGGCCGCCGCCACCTTGCCCGCCGGCGCGGGATTCTCCTCGCCGCGACAGGCCTCGGCCAACGACAGGCTCTTGGTCTCCGGTGCCCAGGCCATCGACACCAGCGCCCCGAACAGCAGGATCCCGGCGAGGATCGCCATGGTCGGGTTAAGGCCGATCCCAGCCACGCTCACCGGCAGCAGGAAGGTACTGATCGCCGACCCCAGCCGGCTTGCTGCAGTGGCCAAGCCGATGCCGCTGGCGCGCACTTCGGTGGGGAAGCTCTCGGCCGGGTACACCCCGACCAGGTTGCTCACCGCCGACAGCACCAGGGTGAACAGCCCGAACAGCGCCACCATCGCCCAGGCCATGCTGCTCGGCATCAGCACCAGCAGGAACAGCGCCGCCGCCAGGATCAGGAAGCTGTTGATCAAAAAGCCTCGGCGGCTGAACTTGATGGTGCACCAGATCCCCAGCAGCGCGCCGACGATCAGCAGGGCATTGAGCATCATCTCGGTGCCGAAGCCTTCGGCCAGCCCCATCTTCTGCAGGATCGCCGGCAGGAAGGTGTAGATGGCGAAGTAAGGCATGACGATGCAGATGAAGAACAGGCAGTTGAACGCTGTGCGCTTGCGGTACTCACGGCTGAACAGCGCGGCGAAACCGCTGTGGCTGGGGCGGGCGATTTCGTCGTCGAGCACCACGTTGGCACCCAGGTGCTTGCGCACGATGGCCCGGGCTTCCTCGGCGCGGCCCTGGTGCATCAGCCAGCGTGGCGATTCCGGCGTGCCGATGCGGGCGATGAGAATCATGGCTGCCGGAATGGCCGAGGACGCCAGCATCCAGCGCCAGGCGTCGTCGCCCAGCGGCAGCAGGGCGGTGCCGACGAAGGTCGCGGCGACATAGCCGAAGGTCCAGATGACGCTGAACGAGCCCAGCAGCACGCCACGGTGCTTGCGTGGCGAGAACTCGGCGAGCATGGCGTGGCCGACGCTGAAGTCGCCGCCAAGTCCGATGCCGATCAATACCCTGCAGAGGAACAGTTGCGTCGCCGTCTCGACGAAGAACTGCATCACCGAGGCGAGGGTGATCAGCACGAAACTGATCAGGAAGATTTTCTGGCGCCCCAATCGGTCGGAGATCCAGCCGAAGAACAGGCTGCCCAGAAACAGCCCGAGCAGCGCCGAGGCGCCGATCAGCCCCTGCCAGAACGGGCTCAACTGCATCTGCGGATTGATCAGGGTAAAGGCGATGCCGATCAGGCCGAGGATATAGCCGTCGGTGAAATGCGCGCCGAAGGTCAGGCCGGCGATCTTGATATGAAAACGTCCGATCGGCAGGTCGTCGATCTTGATTGTCTGTCCCGTCATGTTGACACCTCGTTGTTATTGTTTGGGTCAGGGGCGTTGCTCTGAGTCGCGCGCGATACGTGTAGACGCGGCACAAGGCCGCGTCTACAGGGCTGGATCAGCTGTTCAGCCCACCCATCAGCACGTACTTGATCTCCAGGTAATCCTCCAGGCCGTACCTGGAGCCTTCGCGGCCCATGCCCGACTCCTTGATGCCACCAAACGGCGCCACCTCGGTGGAGATGATCCCTTCGTTGACGCCGACGATCCCGGCCTCCAGGCCCTCGGCCATGCGCCAGACACGGCCGATGTCGCGGCTGTAGAAGTACGCCGACAGCCCATAGGGCGTGTCGTTGGCCAGGCGCAGGACCTGGGCTTCATTCTGGAAACGGAAGCAGGCAGCCACCGGGCCGAAGGTCTCCTCGTTGGCGATCAGCATGTCCGGTGTGGCTTCGGCCAGCACCGTCGGCTCGTAGAAGGTGCCGCCCAGCGCGTGGCGACGCCCGCCACAGAGCAGACGTGCGCCTTGCTCCAGTGCATCACCCACGTGCTGCTCGACCTTGGCCAGCGCTGCGGTGTTGATCAGCGGCCCTTGCTCGGTCTCGCCCTGCAGCGCCTCACCGACGCGCAAGGCCTGCACGGCTTCGGCGAGCTTGCGGGTGAAGGCTTCGTACACACCGTCCTGGATATAGAAGCGGTTGACGCATACGCAGGTCTGCCCGGTATTGCGGAACTTCGAGGCCATCGCTCCGCGCACGGCGGCGTCGAGGTCGGCATCGTCGAAGACGATGAACGGGGCATTGCCGCCCAGTTCCAGCGACACCTTTTTCAAAGTGTCGGCGGCCTGGCGCATCAGCAGCTTGCCAGTGCGGGTGGAGCCGGTGAACGACAGCTTGCGCACCACCGTGGAGGCCTGCAGGGCGCCACCGATGGCCGGGGCGTCGCCGGAAACGATGTTGAACACACCTGCCGGTACGCCGGCCTGTTCGGCCAGCAGCGCCAGGGCGAAGGCCGACAGTGGCGTCTCTTCGGAGGGCTTGAGGATCAGCGTGCAGCCGGCCGCCAGGGCCGGGCCGACCTTGCGGGTGACCATTGCCAGCGGGAAGTTCCATGGCGTGATCGCCGCCACCACACCGATTGGCTCCTTGGTCACCAGCACCCGCGCGTCGGCCTTGGGGGTAGGAATGACGTCACCGTACACGCGTCGACCTTCCTCGGCGAACCATTCGAGAAAGCTTGCTGCATAGGCCACTTCGCCCTTGGCTTCGGCCAGCGGCTTGCCTTGCTCGCGGCTTAGCAGGGTGGCGAGGGCGTCGCGCTGCTCGAGCATCAGCTCAGACCAACGGCGCAGGATCTGCGCACGCTCCTTGGCCAGCTTGCCTCGCCAGGCGGGCAGGGCGCGTTCGGCAGCAGCGATGGCCGCCTGGGTTTCCTCGGCGCCGCCGCGCGGCACCTGGGCGAGGGTTTCACCGGTGGCCGGGTTGAGCACTGGATAGGTGGCAGCGCCACTGAGCCATTGCCCGTCGATGTAGTGACCCGCCTTGAGCAACGTACTCATGCCACCGCCTCCTGGATCGCGAAGTCGCCACGTGGCGGACGACCGACGCGCAGGATGCGCTTGCCGGCGGTGTAGTCGTTGATCAGGTCGCAGGGCGTGTAGTTGCGCTCCAGTTCGTACAGGTCTTCTTCGTCCAGGCGCATGTCCAGGGCCGCGAGGGCGCTGTCGAATTGCGCGGTGGAGTCGGCGCCGACCAGCATGCTGTCCACGCCCGGGTGTTGCAGGACCCAGGCCTGGGCCACCTGGGCGTTGGACACGCCGTGACGCTGGGCCACGCGCTGTACCGAATGGGCGATGGCGAACGAGGCTTCGTCGCTGTACATCTGCTGGGTGAAGAAGTCGGTCTGGTTGCGGGTCGACTGGGCGTCCCCAGTCAGCAGGCCGCGGGCCAGCGGGCTGAACACCGAGACGCCCAGGCCCTGGTCGCGGCAGAACGGGATCATTTCGCGTTCTTCTTCGCGGTAGGCGCAGTTGAGCTGCAACTGCATGTTGATCGGCTTGGCCCAACCATGGCGCTCGCAGGCCAGGAGGATTTTCGCCAGTTGCCCGGTGAGCATGGTCGAGACCCCGATGTAACGGGCCTTGCCGGCGCGGACGATATCGTTGAGCGCTTCCATGGTTTCTTCGACGGGGGTGTTCACGTCGAAGAAATGCAGCATGTAGACGTCGAAGTAATCCATGCCGGCGCGCTGCAGCGAGGCGTCGATGCCGTCGAGGATGTGCTTGCGCGAATGGCCACTGGCGTTGATGCCGCTGCGTGTGCCGTAACCGACCTTCGTCGTCACTACCACGTCGTCACGCCGTACCAGGCGCTTGAGGATACGCCCGACCACTTCCTCGCCGACGCCGGCGGAATAGAAGTCGGCCAGGTCGATGAAATTGACCCCTTTGTCCAGCGCGTGGCGCACGATCGGCTCGCTGGCCGCTTCGTCGAAGATCCACGGCTTCCACTGCGGGGTGCCCATGTTCATGGTGCCGAGGCACAGTTTGGAAACCTGCAGGCCGGAGTGGCCCAGACGAATGTATTGCATGGTCGGACCTCAGGCTTTCGGGGTGTAGAAGGGGTTGGCGATCTGATTGACCACATCGGCCAGCTGCGCACGCGCCGGCAGGCCTTGGAGGGCGGCGCGGATCGCGGTGCGGCAGGCGTTGTAGTTGTTCAGGTAGACGGCATCGAGGTCGTCGCAGGCCGGATTGACCCAGTTGGCGGTGACGATGGCCCATTCATCTTCGGCTTCGGCCGGCAGGGTGCCATCGAGCAAGGCTTCGGTGACCGCCTTGGCGATACCGGCCTGGGACGCCCCCCACGTGGCGTTGGCGTGCAGGTCGCCGGCGATCACCGCCTTGTTGACGTACAGGGTCATGGGTTTGACTGGGATGTTCGGCTGGGCGATGACCATGAACGGGCAGTGGCCCTGGCTGGGAGACGCCAGGCTGTTGGCGAAGGCCTGGCCGGCCGGGCCGTTGCGTGGCCCCATCATGATGTTGATGTGCGCGGCGTTGACGCCGGGACCTTCGAAACCTTCGCCGATGTACAGGGCAAGTTGCTTCATGACAAAACCTCGATCACTCACAGGATGAACGAAGCCTCGGCGGCGCCTGCCGCGCGAGGCGCGAAATCAGGTGCTCGGCACGCAACAAGGGCGAAGGGATATCTGCAATGCAGGCATGGTGCGACGCTCTTTGTTGTTTTTGGGCGAGCAGTGCTGGCGGTCGCCAGTCGTGAGGATTTTTATCAGGCCGGCGTGGGGAGGCAGTAGGGAGAAGAAATCAAGAGGGTATGAGGGCAGGTCATAGCTGTGCAGCGGGCCTTGTAGACCCATTGCCTTGGAGACCAGTGCAGGCCCTGGTAGCGGTGATCCGGTGCCGCGACTTGCCCGCGAAAAGCACACCGGGGTGCATGGCACCGGCTCTGCCGGTGATCGCGGGACAAGTCGGAGCGCCGAACCGCCGATCCCACAGGGATTGGGCTGGTCTTTAGATTTTGAACAAGACAGTTGCTACCACATGAAGCTCCCACATGAGCTTCACATGGATTGCGCTGGTTTGCGGTTTTCGAGCCGCAGGCGGCGAAAGCGCTAGCTGCCGCTGCCGCCCGATCCGGAACCCCCAGATCCGCCGGAACCCCCTCCGCCGATGCCGCCGCCGGTACCGCCACTGGTCGAGCCGCTGCGAGTGCCGTCGCCGCCAGTGCCATTGGTATCGTTGCGATCGGTTCCACCGCTGCCGGAGCCCATGCCGTCACCCGGCGTGCCGGAGCCACTGCCGGTGCCAGTGCCACTGCCGTTGTCCTGCATGGTGCCGCTGCCGTGGGGCTGTTGACCCGGTGCGCGCTGGTCGTTCATGTCGGTGGCTGCCAGGGCCAATGGGGCGGCCGTGGCCAGACACAGTGCGAAGAGACTTGCGTGTATGCGTTTGCCGATCATGGTCGATCTCCTGTCCAAAGGTTTACCCTTGTTAAGGCTTTGGCGCAGTGTCGATGTGCGGATGGATCGACCGGAGGTCGCAGTCACTGGGGTGCTTGAATATAGCGCTCGAAGAAATCCAGCGTGGCCAGGTTCTTGTGCTTGGCCTCGAACATGATGTCGAAGCGCTCGATGAACTGCAGGGCATAGCGATTGGTCCAGTCGTTCCACATACGTTCGCTGTGCTGGTATAGGTCGCGCTTGCTGACCTGCTTGAGCAGCAGGTTGATCGTCAGTTTTTCCCCGGCGCAAAAGCCCAGTTCCTGCAGGCGCTCGGGTGGTTGCGAGTAGTGCATGGTCGGCCGCACGCCGCGCCAGCTGTCGATGATCCGCGCAACCCGCGGGTCGTGCGGGTCGATGTAGTCATTTTCATGGATCCAGCAGTGATGGATGTCGAGCACCACAGGCGCAAGGTCGGCCAGGGCCAGGCAATCGTCCACGCCATAGGTCTTTTCGTCGTTCTCGAACGTGATGACATTACGCGCCTCCTGCGACAGTCGCGGCCAGACGGCGCGCACGCCCGCTGCACCCAGGCGACCGGCGATATGGATATTGCACTTGAAGTCCTGGAAGCGCCGGCCGTAGCCCATCATGCGGATCATGTCGGCGTGGTACTCGAACTCGGCCAGGCTGTTCTCGACCACTTCGGGGCGGTCCGAGCCGAGCACGCAGTACTGGCCAGGATGGAACGACAGGCGGATGTCGTGCGCTCGGGCGAAATCGCCGATGCGCGCGAAGCGTTGCTCCAGCATCGCCTGGACGGGTGGGTCGCGGTAGAAGGCGGCCACCTCGGGGTGGCTGTACAGCGGCAGCAGGTCGCTGGACAGGCGCACCATGTGCAACATCGGCGGCAGCTCGGCCACATAGCCGAGCAGGCGCAGTTGGGCATCGAGGTTATGCTCCACCAGCTCCAGCAACTTGGCGCGTGCCGCTTCCTGGGTCGCGCCAGACAGCCACCGCAGCGTGGTGGTGCGCGGATTGAAGGCGCGTTCGATGGCCTCCAGCGTCTTGATCGATTGGTCGCGGTGAGGATGGCGGTACTGGCAAGCGAAACCGAGGCGCGGCATGGGACATTTCCTGAAGGGGTACGGTCAGCTTGGACAGCGGCATGGCGGCAAGCGATCCGCGCGATCAGGCCTGGCTCGCTTCCACGCGGTTGCGGCCGCTGCGCTTGGCGACGTAGAGGGCGCGGTCGGCCTGGTTCAGGGCCAGCGCCGGATCTTGTTCGTCGCTTGCACAATGCGCGACCCCCAGCGAGATGGTCACCGTACCCACTGGGGCGATCGGTGTTTCGGCGACGATCCGGCGCAGGCGCTCGGCGACATTGATTGCCACGTCCAGGCTGGCACCGGGCAGCAGCATGAGGAACTCCTCGCCGCCGATGCGGCACAGCACATCGCCTTCGCGGCAACAGGTGCGCATCAGCTCGGCCAGCGAGCGCAGTACCTGGTCGCCGATGTCGTGGCCATGCTGGTCGTTGATTCGCTTGAAGTGATCGATATCCAGGACGATGACGCAGAAGCTGCGGTGATCGGCCTGCAGCAGCGACAAGCTCAGGTCCAGGTGACGACGGTTGCCAAGGCCGGTGAGCGGGTCGGTCTGTACATCCCGGTTCAGGCGCCCGATGCGCTCCTGCAACAGGTTCAACCCGAACAGCAGGGCGCGCTTGAGCTCGGCGGCCTCGAAATACCAGGCACGCACGGCATGGATGCGTTCGTGAGTGTCGGCCTTGTCCAGGCTGCGGGCGCCGGCAGCCAGTTGCCAGAGTGGCCGGGTGATGGTCAGCGCGAGCCACCACAGGGCAAGGCCGCCGAGCAGGGCAAGCGGTACGGAAATGCCGACCACGTTGAGGATCAGCCGCTGCGACGGTTGCACGGTCTGTGCCAGCGGCTGCTGGGCGACGATGCCCCAGCCGCTGATCGGCACCGTGGCGAAGCCTGCGATCATTTCCTTGCCCAGGCTGTTGGTGAACTGTTGGGTGCCGCTGCGCTTTTGGTGCAATTGATTGATCAGCGGGTTGTCATTCACCACCGTGCCCACCCGTTCGGCGTCGGGATGATAGAGCAGGCGGCGGTTGTGATCGACCACGTAGAGGTAGGAGCCATCCTGATAGAAATGTTCGCCCAGCAGGCTGTTGAAGATGTTGTGCTGGCGCAGATAGAGGCTGCCGCCGACATAACCCAGGTAGCGCCCGTCCTTGGCGAAGATCGGCTGCGAGGCGACCACCACCAGGTTGTTGGCCTTGGAAATGAACGGCGTCGAGATCAGCGCCCGGCGCTCACGCAGCGCTTCCAGTGACCCCGGCGTTTCCAGGTGTTGTCCGAGCATGGTGCGCAGGGGCGCGGGCGAGATCGCTCGCAGGACACCTTCGCTGTCGACGAAGAAGGTGGAGTTGAAGGCATTGCTCTGGGCCAGCAGGCGTTCACTTTCGCGTTGCAGGCGGGCCGCGTCGTCAAGCGTCCCTCCGCTGGTGTCGGCACTGAACGCGAGCTGCTTGAGCGCGCCCTCCAGGAACAGTTCGGTGATCGAGGCCAGCTTGGCTGCATATACCAAGTTCGATTCCAGGGAGTGATCGATCAGCAATTGTCGCTGCACCCGATAGCTGGCGAAGTAGCTGGTCAGCAACATCACCACGGCGGTGAGTGTCGACAACAGGAGGATGAGCGTGCGCAGGTCCAGGCGCAGGCCTTTCTTGGCGTGTGGCAATCCGGAACTCACTAGTGGAACGGTGCGAATAACATTACGCGCAATGGGTGTCGGGCGCCATCGGGCAACGCCCTGTTGCTCAGGGTTGGCCAACCCTTATGAGTTCCAGTGTTTTTTGTGTCAATGCGGCCTGGAAGGCATCAATCGCCGTCAACGCCTCTTGGCCGAGCTCGTCTGTGGTGTTGTTGATCGTGCGCAGGCTGTCTTTGAGCACAGGATTGCTGTAGGTGACGATCTCCTTGGCCGCAACCTGCCTGAGCAAGCGATTGCAAAGTGCTCGGCCTTGGGCCGTGATGCCGACGTAGAGGCTGATGATCAGCTCGTTGGTCTGAATACGGAAGAACTTGACGTGATCGCCAAATACATGGAATCGAGGATGGTACATGCCAGTAAAGCTGTCTGGATGTGGGTAGTGGCGCAAGATCGGATCCATGGAGTCGAGCCAGACATCATCACTTTTGAGCAGGTTGCAGTCGACGCAGGCGACGGCGAGATTCCAGAAGTGGAAGCTGTATTGGACGAACGCTGATCTGGGCAGGATGTGCTCGATAGGCTTGGCATTGGCAATATTGAACAGTGGGCGCTGACAGTAGCAGCAGAGGTGTCCCTGTTCTCCCTCCAGGAATTTCCTCAGGTATTGCCTGGCAAGCACGCCTGTCACTCCGGCTGTTTTGTGCCGGTCGTGATGGTAGAACAGCGTCCAGTGATCGACGCCGGAAGGGGCGTTGCCCTGTTGTCGGCTGTCGAACTCCTGCAATACCTGCTCCTCGTAGTCCTTGATCAAGGCCAGGGTGCCTCTGCGGTGCTTTACCACGCTGTGGCAGGCACTGCTGTAGCGCTCCTCGACGGCGCGCATGCGCTCGAGATGTTCCTGCCGTGTCATGGCCTGGCTGCCTTGCCGATAAGGTCGATGGCTGCCATGGCTTTCTCGATCAGGTCGAGGTCACTTTCCTTGCTGCGCTTGCTTTGCGGGTCTTCGTGACGTCCTTGAAAGTGACGCTCGCTGGTGGTGATGAGGTTCTGCAGCTCCTGCAGCTGCTTGATCGCGGTGTTTTCCGGCTGCTCGGTTGCGGACGCAGGCTGGTTGGCCTGGGCAATCGTGTCGGCGACCAGACGTGCACAGCGCTCATGAACCTCCCGGTTATGCGGGGTATAGGTCTTGAAGCCATCCAGCAATACGGTTTCGACAGAGCGTCGCTTGTCGGGGGGAATACTGTGCAGCTCGCCTGCCTGGGCGAGGAAACAGTGATCGGTTGGCCAGGTAGCGTTGGCGATGAGCACTGGGGAGTGGGTCGCGACAAGAAAGTGGATTTGCATCTTGCTGCACAGGTCGCTGAACAATGCCGGCAGCAGTTGCTGCCATGCTGTGTGCAGGCTGATTTCCGGCTCGTCGATGATGATCACGTCACCAGCCTGAGCTGCCTCGATGATGTTGATCAATAAGGTCGTGAGGGTCTGCTCGCCTGAGCTGAGGTGGGAGAAGGGGATGACAGGGCGGCTGCCTGTGTGATCATCACGCTCTTTGCGAACCATGGCGATTTCATAATCGTCAGCATTGATGCCTTGAGCAATTGCAGCATGCAGCGCGATGACCGAACCACTGTCGGTGCTTGCGGTCTTGCCTCGGCGGGCCAGATAGTAACGCGATGCGAGACCGAGCTCATCCAGGCCGGCCGAGAGCCAAGCCATTCGCTGCTCCGTCGAGTGAATGTTTATGACACGCTGGGTGATCAGCCTGGCACGCACGACGTTGGAAATGACGGATCTGGAGCTGCGCGGGCCTCGGTAGATGAAGGTCTCATCGGGCTGATCCTTGACGAAATCGAAGCGGTCGGAAATTGCGTTGGTGACGCCGATGGCGCGGCGTCCTTCACGGCCCAACGTATCGACGACACTACGTAGAAGAAAGCTTTTGCCTTCGCCGTTGTTGCCGATGACGTAACAGCAGGAGGGTGACTCCCGTGCTGAAAGCAGCGCAAACACGGGTTGAGCATCGATCATCAGCGAGGGTTGCTTCTGTGCGGTTCCTGCCTGTCGAGCCTGGCTCTTGGAAGCCTTCAACGGCTCATCCTTGATTAACTCGCGACATAGCCCTGCAATGTCTCTGTAACCCTCTTTGAACTGGCTGTTGATGATCCTGCGCACTTGGGTCGGCAAGGTTTCGTCACCGGGCACCGCGCGCTTTTCCCAGAGGTTGAAGATGATGGCTGCTAGGGTGGTTCGCTCCACGGGGTCGAGCGTCGAGAGCTGCTCGTTGTCCATGTCGACGCTGATGTGCAGGGTGGGACGTTCCCGTTGTTCGACCTCCAGGGCGCGGGTGTCGGCGATGATTAGCAAGTAGGGGGCGAGTTTTCCATCCGGGCTGTAGCTGGTGAAGTCGATGAGCGCGTCGATGTGTGTCTGGCGCTGCAGAAAATCGAGAATCGTGGTAGGTGACGTGTTCTTGTTATGTGCTTTGTGCGGCGCGACGACGAAGAGTCGCCCATTTTTTTGGTTGAGGAGCAGGTATTTCAGTCCGCCAGGCGACACCGTACTGGAAGTTGCGTTCCCACTTTTGTTCTCGTTCTGGGTAGCGAAATCGACGAGATAAGCGGCGCCATCGTAAGTATTATTTTTTAGTAAAGAGTTCTCAACATAGGTGGGGGTTGAGGTTGTACTTACGAACTTCAGGTCTATCAAGCTTTTATGCTCGGAGGGCGGCTGCTTGATCATATGACAGTTGTAGGGGTTTCGTATCGCGGCCAAACTGACTTCCGCAGTCGTCGGCGTCATGTCTACCAACATCGGGGGACTGAGTCTGGGAATCACCAGATTGAGGAACGTGGCCACGACTTTGGGATGCCGGTAATCGATATTGATCAGTCTGGCAATGGAGATATCGATTGCGTAGTTCAGCAGGTGTTGAATTTCTTGCTTGGACGCGTGGGCGCCCAGATGTTCCATGATGCTGCGCTCAAGGCTTTCAAGCAATTCATTTGAATACTTAGACAAGAAAGTGCTATCGAGCGTTGCCTTGTCATTGAGAGACGACAGCCGCTGGGCGAGGGGCAATTTTCCCCACATGTTTGGCGGGTGCAGTATGTGTTTTTGATGCTCGCATAGCATCAGAATTATCAGCCAGGGGAAATCTTCAGGCTTGATGCCCTTATGAGTTTTGGCAAATGACATCAAGGTCGTGAAGTGTTGCTCGGATATCAGGTCGCGTTCGTCGTAATGCATTGAAGATAGCTTCTGTGGTATTCCAATTCGATCCGTGAGATACCCGATCAGCTCAAGGCTGCCGCGGGCCAAGCTCCGACAGCTCGTCTTCCACCTGCTGCATGCGCTCTTCAGCCAATGCCTGTACGTGTTTGTCCTGCGCTGTGGCGCGCATCAAACCGGTAAGTTTCTCGCTCAGGCGCTTACCTTCCTCGCTCTCGCCCAGTTGCCGGGCTTTCTGCGGGTCCTGAGTGGCCGCAACGATGGTGTCGAACTCAGCATCGCTGAAGTTCTTCTCGCTGTAGAGCTTGAACAGGTCCTTGCGTTGGTCGTCGACGGTCAGGTGCTTGCGCAGCACGTCCTTGATCTTGTCCTGCGGCACCTGCGGGTGGGTCATCGCCAGCAGTTGGGCCATGCGCTCGATGTTGTGGTCGTAGGCTTCCTGCAACGGCAGGTTGGCCAGGATCCGCTCTTCGCGGGTGGGTTTCTGGTCGCAGGCGGCGAGGCTTGTAAGTAGCAGCAGGGCAAGCAACAGGCGGGGCGGGCGAGGCATGGCGGAGGGCCTTCACGGAGAGAAGCGGCAAGTCTACTGCAACGCAGCACGTGCCGGCAGGATCAGATTTAGCTGTGGGATCATTCTTGCTGGAAGGTATGGTGATGCAACATCTGGTGTTTTGACACATGCCTCTCGCTCGCGGCTAATGCCACTCTCCAGTGGGGCCTGAAGAGGTGGCAGGAATGAAGAATTGCATGGTGTATGGCGACATGGCGGCCGACAGGGCTTCTGAGCAGTATCCGGTGGTGGCTTTGTGCGAGGGGTGTATCGATGAAGACCGCGCGCGTGGCGAGGGGGCATTGATCCTTTCCATCGAGGCTGCAGCGTGTGACCCGTCAGTGGAGCACTGCGATTGGTGCGGCAATGAGGATTGAGGCAGAGCGGCAAGCCGTGTTGTTCGTTTCGGCTGGCATGTTTGCCCCTAAGAAACGCGACCATGCGCTCGCTCGACGCCAGTTATATCTGAACTACGGGGCGCTGGCGCTGGCCACTCGCTGTGAACTCAACGGCGTACCTGCCAGATTGGTACACGGTGAACATGAGCGGCCTGAGGAGCTGGCGGCGCGGTTGTACGAGGCGGGCGAGATCCGCAGTGACTCGCCCGTGATGTTGTCGATTCCAAGCTTCTATGCATTGCCTTGGGCCCAGGTGTTCTGCGAAGAGCTCGTCAGATTCGAGCGCGGGGTACAGATCATCGTCGGCGGACGATGGGTGACCGGGCCAGACAAGGATTGGCTGGCGGGTAAGTTGCCATTGGCCAGTAAGATCGTGCAAGGCCTGGCAGAGGGGCAGATCGAACAACTGCTGGGCTATTCGCTGGCAGGCTCGCAATGGCAGGGCGGCCCCTTGTGGCGCTTGAATCATCGCCTGATCCAGGGCTTTCAGCGCTATCAACCCAGTATCGAAGCTTCGCGTGGTTGCGGCATGCGTTGCGCGTTCTGCGAGGAGCGGGATATTCGCCTGACAGACCTACAGGAGCCTGCGGCACTGGTTGATGGGATGGAGCGCTTGGTCGAGGACTATGGTGATCGAGATATCCATCCCTATCTGCAGTCTTCGTATTTTTTGCCCAATTTGCGCTGGGCTGGACGCCTGGCTGATGAGACGGCACGCCGCGGCATCAAGCTTGCCTGGCGTACTGAGAGTCGGGTGGACAGTATCCGGCCGGAGACAGTGGAAAAACTCGCCGAGGCTGGCCTAAAAGTTCTCGACCTAGGCCTGGAGTCGGCCGCGCCGACCCAGATAAAAGCGATGAACAAGGCAGGCAATCCGCAACGCTACCTGGAGGCGGCGTCACGTCTGCTGGAGGCCTGTGCTCAGCATGGTGTCTGGGCCAAGGTCAATGTGATGCTGTATGCCGGCGAGTCGGCGCATACCCTACGTCAGACCCAGGATTGGCTGGATGAGCATGCCCACTGCATCAAGGGCGTCTCGGTAGGGCCCGTAGTGGTCTATGGTCCGCCCCGTCACAGCGCGGAGTTCATGTGCGAGTTGCAGCGATTGGGGGCAAGCCCGGTAGACCCAGACAGTGCCGAAGACCTCGGTGTTACAGCACTGCACTTGAGTTCGACACTGGATGAATGTGAGGTCGAGGCTCGTGCCTTGGAGCTTTCAAGGCGCTATATGTCGCAAACCGACTACTTTGATCTCAAGCGCTTCTCCTACTACCCACGCGATTACACCCACGCGCAGTTTCTGGCCGATATCGCCGCCAGCGACGCGAGCCGTTTGCCGTTCCGCCTGCAATAGGCGTGGTATCGGACTGGGATACCAGCCAATGACAAGGAGCCAGAGCATGTTCGACCAGGACACGATCGACTACGCCAGGGAACAGGAGCAGAAGGTCTCGCACCTTGAATACCGAGTATTCGAGCACAAGGACGGTCGCTCCACGGGTCGCAAGGAACTGATGCGCGACTACGCCAGGATTCTCTATTCATCCTCGTTCCGCCGCTTGCAAGGCAAGATGCAGTTGCTTGGCATCGATGCCGGGCGCTTCAATCGCAACCGTTTGACGCATAGCCTGGAAGTGGCGCAGATCGCACGCTCCATCGCAAGTGATCTGGATCTGCGCGAAACGGTCGTCGCAGAGGCCGCTGCCTTGGCCCACGACATCGGCAACCCCCCCTTTGGCCATCATGGCGAGGATGTGCTCAACGAACTCTGCGCAGGGTGTGGCGGATATGAAGGTAACGCCCAGGCGTTTCGTATTCTGCGTACCTTGGAGCGCAAGCATCACCTGTACGACGGATTGAATCTCAATCTGCGCACGCTGATGGCAGTGACCAAGTACTTCCACCTGCGTACCGTGAATCCACGCAAGTTCCTCTACGACGATGACCATGCCTTCCTCACTGGCCAGCTTGCCTGTCACGACCTGGTCATCAGCAAGAGCATCGACGCCGAGATCATGGACTTGGCCGATGAGATCGCCTATGCCGCCCATGATCTTGAGGATGCCATGAGTTTTGGCTTGATCAGCCTTGGCGAGATCATTCACGAGTTCAAGATCAGCCATGACTTCTCCGATGCTTGCCCGGCCATTGAAGCGTTGGCTCGAGAGGTCGAGCAGGATGCCATGCAGGCCAGTCGATCAGGGTCCTCGGAAGAGTATGCGATGGTGTTGAAGAAGGAACTGACATCGAAAATCGTCAACACATTGTGTGCCGATATCGGCCTGGTCGAAGGAAAAGAAGGGCACCGGCTCGGTTACAAGCGCCATGCAAAGTTGGCCGAGGGGCTGAAGAAACTGTTGTTCAAGGCGATCTTGCGCAAGAAGGATGTACAGCTCTACGAGAAGCGTGGCGAGCGGGTCATTCGGGGGCTTTTCGAGGTCTACAGCGATGAGAAGTACAACCGCGGCAACAGGCTGCTACCGCCGGAGCTGCGGTCTCTCTCGGCATGCAAGGATCGTCTGGTGACCGATTACATCGCAGGGATGATGGATCTTTATTCGATACAGGAGTACGAGCGTTATTTCGGCAAAGGCAGTCTGGATGGCTATTACTTCGCCGAGCCGAGGAAGTGAAAGGGCGGCGCCGGAAGCGGCGCCGTGTTCCTCGCCTGATGGTGGCTAGTCCTTCATTGGATTACGCAAGCGCACCCAGACGATCGCGGGCAACGCCATCAGCAGCCATTTGAGGTACTGGTTCACGCCAAAGTGTTCACAGAGCGTGCCGATGGCGGTGCAGAGCACAACCACCACCACGAACTGAATCATCCTGTTCATCTCGGGGTTTCCGTCGTTGGGAGCGGCGATGGTAAACGATTCGGGCGCTTTCGCTCACAGATACTTGAGCCAGCGAATGTCTCGGCGGCGGGCCTTGAATCTGGCGAACTGCCGCACCGGCCAGTACAGGGCTGCCGCCAGCAATGTCGCGACCAGCCACAGTGCGCCCACGCTATCGAAACCGAAGTACTCGCCCTGGTTGTGCCCGAACAGGCCGACGCTTGCCAGGTAGAGGGCTTTCAGTGCGTAAAGGTGCAGCAGGTAGAAGAACATCGGTGCACTGCCGAACACGGTCAGCACGCCGATCCAGCGTGCCTGGCCGGCGCGTTCGAAGGCTCGCAGCAGCAACATGCCGACACCCAGGGTCAGCAGCAGGAACAGCAGCGACGGTGGGTACTTGGTGATGTTGAGCAGGCTCATCAGGGTCTGCGTCAGGTCGGGGTAGAGTTGCCACTGTGCCTCGCCGTAGCCGTTGAGCAGACGCAGCGCGACGAAACCCACCAGCGCAGCGCTACCGGCGAACAACAACTGACGCTGGCGCTTGGCGGTATCGCTGCCACGCGCGAACCATGGCCCCAATGCATAGCCCACTGCGATCACGCCGATCCAGGGCAGCAGTGGATAGGAGGTCCGCAGGCGCAGGTTCTGCGATACCTCGAGCCAGCCGCGATCATGCAGAATCGCCCAGGGTGCGTGCAGCAGCGTACCGGGAGCAAAGTGCAGGCCGTCGAGCAGGTTGTGGCCGGCGATGATGATTACACCCAGGGCCAACAGCAACGGGCGCGGCAGCCACACCAGCAGCGACAGGACGATCATGCTCAGGCCGATCGCCCAGATCACTTGCAGGTAGATCACGCTGGGCGGCAGCTGGAAGGTCCAGGCGAAGTTGACCAGGGTGAACTCCAGCACCACCAGGAACAGCCCGCGCTTGAACAGGAACGCCGAGACAACGCCCAGGCCCTGGTGCTTTTCGCCGTAGAGCCAGGCGCTCAAGCCGGTCAGCAGGACGAACACCGGGGCACACAGATGAGCGAGGGTGCGGCTGGCGAACAGTGTGGGCTCGGTGGCGTCGATGCTCATCGGGTCGCTGACCTGGCGATGCAGGAAGAAGGTTTCGCGCACGTGGTCCAGTAGCATGAACAAGATGACCAGGCCGCGCAGGGCGTCGATGCTGTGCAGGCGGGAAGAGGGTGGAGTGGATGGCATGGGGCTTTAGCTGAAGTTGAGTTGATTTTGGAATGTTATCTTATATCTCTATTGTTGGGGTGATTTGCCGGGCCCTATCGCGGGACGAGCCCGCTCCCACAGGTGCTCCACCAGTCTTTAGGAGGGTGGTTACCTGTGGGAGCGGGCTCGTCCCGCGATAGGGCCGGCACTTACAACCAAACAGCATCCCAGTGCGAATACTCCCGCACACTCCCAACCAGCCCCGCACGCAGCGGGTTGGAAACGATGTACCGCGCCACGGCCTGAACATCCTCCTCCCTGCGGACAGCCCTGTCCTGGTACCCAGGCTGCCAGATCCGCCCTGTACCCCCACCTGTCTGGTAAAGCGCATGACTGGTCCTGGACTTGAACCTGCGCATCAACGCCCCTAGCGTCCCAGTGCGCAACTCGATCAGCCAGTGGAGATGATCCGGCATCACAACCCAGGCCAGAGAGCGACATGACTGTTCCTCTTCGGCGTGACGCAGTTGCTGGACGACTGCACGTGCCGGACGCAGAAACTGGAAAAAAGGCTGGCGGGAGCGCGTGACGGTGGTGAGCAGATAGATTCTGCCGGACTCGGAAAAGCGGCCACGGCGCAACAGGCTGGAATGAGGGCGATCCATGCTTTCTCCTTGAACATTCTTCCTTTGTTCAAGGTAGCGATACTGTGGCTGGTTGCCCGGAAGATTTTTTGCTGAATGTGCCGGCCCTATCGCGGGACGAGCCCGCTCCCACAGGATCAGTGAAGAACCTGTGGGAGCGGGCTCGTCCCGCGATAGGGCCGGCGAGGCCTACGGCATCAGAAGCTGTAGTCCACCGTTGCGAAGTACGAGCGTGGCGCGCCTAGCAGCCATTGCTCGCCACTGTGCGCGGCAACCACGTAGTCGCGGTTGAACAGGTTGTTCAACTGCAGGCCCAGGCGTACGTCGGGCAGTACCTGCCAGCCGAGATTGGCATCGACCACGGTGTAGCCGGGGACGCTGTAGGCGTTGGCGGTGTCGGCATAGCGCTGGTCGACGTAGCGCAGACCGATGCCGGCGTCGACGGTCTGGCCGAAGCCTTTGTTGAGCCAGAGGTTGGCGGTGCGGCGCGGGACGTTGGCGGGGCGGTTACCGGCGCGGTCCTGGGGGGCGCCGCCGACGGTCTCGTCGAAGTCATCGTACTTGGCGCGGACCACCGAGGCGTTGGCCGATACCTGCCATTGATGGCCCAGATCCAGCTCAAGCGCGGCTTCCAGGCCGTCGGAGGTCTGCTGGCCGGCCTGCTGTTTCTCATGGCTGATCGGGTCGTCGACCAACAGCTTCTTCTTGACGATGTGATACGCCGCCAGGGTCCATTCACCACGCCCATCCCAGAAGCGCTGCTTGAGCCCCAGCTCGGTCTGCTTCGATTCGGTCAGGTCGTAGTTGATCTGGCTCGGGCTGAGGCTGATCAGGTTGCTCACCCCGTCTTCGCTGGTGGAGTACTGGCCGTACAGCGACAGGTTGTCGGTTACCGCGAAGACCAGGCCGGCGCGCCAGTTGCCGCCTTGCAGGCTGCGGTCGACTCGCGTGTCGTTGGTCAGGTTGTTACGGTCTATGTGGTTCTGGTCGCGGCGGATACCGGTCACCAGCGACAGGCGATCGGTCAGTTGGGTACGGTTCTCGGCGAACAGGGCGAAGGTGTGGGTGGTCGAGAGGGTTTGCGGACGTGTGACGTTCCGGCTCTGGAACCCGCCCGGTGCAGGGTTCCAAGGATCGACATAGTCGCCGCCGACATCGTTGTACGGCGAGTTGCTGTCGACATTGAAACGGATCTTGTTGTACTCGGCACCGACCACGGTCTTGCTGTTCAGCCCGAACAGCGAATGATCGAAGGTGAAACTCTGGCGGTCGCCGATCTGCTCCTGGTTGTGCTTGATCTCCAGGTAGCTTGCCCGCTCCAGCTGCTCGCGGGTCGGATCCCAGGTGTAGTCCTCGGCATTGCGCCAGTGCCGACGGCTCTTGATGTAGTACAGCTGGTTGCTGGCCGTGACGCTGTCGCTGAGGGTCCAGTCGGTGTTGAAGCGGGTCCATTCGTCGTGGTAGCGCTGCACGTCGTTCTGGATGTTGTAGTTCTTCTTGCGCAGACTGTCGCGCAGGTGGCCGTCGATCAGCGGCGTGCCAAAGTAGTTCGAGGGCTGTGCGTCGCCACGCTCATGGGCGAGGGTGAAGCTCAGGTCGTCGGTGGCATCGAAGCGCAAGGCTGCACTCAAGGCCAGGCTGCGCGAATCGGTGCGGTCGACCCAGCCATTGCCTTCCTGCTTGTTCACGGTCACGCGGTAGCTGAGGCGCTCGCTCAGGCTGCCGCCGCTGTCCAGCCCCAGTTGCTGGCGATCCCATGAGCCATAGCCCAGGCGCAGGTGGTTGCGGATCTCGCCGGCGAAGGGTTTTTTCGGGATCACGTTGATCACAGCGCCCGTGGCGCCTTCGCCATAAAGCACCGAGGCGGGGCCGCGGATCACATCGATGCGCTCGACCATCCACGGGTCGACCGGGAAGGTCTGGGTGCCGGCGCCGGTGTACAGGCGCGAGCCGTCGAACAGGGTCATCACCGAGGCGTGTCCGGTGAAACCACGGGCGGAGAGGGCGGTGTTGCCGTTGCCCGGGGTGCCGACGGAGGTGATGCCGGGCGATCGGGTCACTGCGTCCTGGATAGTGAGGTTGGCGCGCTGCTGGATCTGCTCGGCGGTGATGCTGGTGGTGCTGGCCGGGGTTTCCAGGGCGCTGAGATTCAGGCGTGAACCGGCTTGGGTAGGGGTTGCCAGGTCGACGATCTGTTCGTCGCGGGTCTCGGTGATCGCCGTCGAGGGCAGGTCGAGGACCTTGCCTTGCGGCTGCTCGGCCAGGGCCGGCAGGGACACGGCCATGCAGGCGGCCAGAGTGTGAAGCTTGAAGTGTCGGGACATGTCGTTCCACGGGTTCAGGAATGAATGGATCCCGGTGGAAACAACGCAAAGACGAGCAGACACGCACGCAGGCGCGCACGCGAACACCGGCCTGCGCCCGCCCACCGCGGGTTTGCCAACAGAAGCGTCAGGCCGGTCTCCGGGCTTGCGAGGGTCGTGAAGCCTTCACCTTCCCATGCATGAGCACAGTGGTGTGTCGAAGGATTCGCTCGCTTACCGTTGCGGGGGCAGCGCCGGACTTGTCTGCAAAGACGCACCGGCTTCCCGTTTCACCCTGCGCACGGCGGCGCAGGACACCTGAAACTGGCGGCATCTGACCATCGAACGCAGGGGGAGTCAATCGTTTGGATAGGCGAAAAAACGTGATGGGCTACAGGGTTGCGCGTTTTTATTAGATTTTTTTCGAACTTTTCCGACTGACGTTGTCTCGAATCGCTCGTTCGCCCTTCTTATTCAACGTCATGGAGACTTTTGCGAATGTTTACTGGAAAACTGCTGCGTCACACTTGCGCCCTGGTCCTGCTCGGCGCGCCGCTGGCAGCGATGGCAGCCCCCAGCACCGAGCCCTTGTTCACCTTCGGCCTGCTCGGTTCCTACGACAAGTTCAAGTTCGAAGGCGGCAGCGACTCCGACAAGGAGCACCTGGGCCAAGGCGGTGTGTTCGCCAACTTCGGCAACAAGATGACGGCCGAGTCCGGCTTCATCTACCAGATCGGTGCCGAAGCCAAGTATGGCAAGAAGAACGACAACAAGCTCAAGGAGGCGCAGGCCGACCTCGACCTTGGCTGGCGTGCCGCGCTGGATGCGCGCAACTTCGTCGACGTGATCGTCGGTGGCGGTTACAGCTGGACCCGTTTCGAGCCCGAGATCAACGACCTGGACACCAAGTTGACCTACAAGTCGCCGTTCGCCAAGGCCGCGCTGGGTTACAACCACCAGTTCGATGCCTCGACCCTGCGTGTCGAAGTCGGTGCTCGTCACACCATCGATGGCCGTGCGCGCTTGAAGGTCGACGACTTCGGCAGCGACAGTGTCGACATGAAGGACCGCACCAACCCGTATGCCGAAGTCACCCTGCTGATGAACCAGCAAGGCAGCATGCCGATCCAGGCGGGCGTGTACTACACCCGTACCGAGTACAAGATCGACGAGGACTCGCCGGTTGCCGACAACAACAAGCTCAAGCGTGACGAGTTTGGCGTGAAGGTCGGCCTGGCGTTCTGATGCCTTCGGTGGTTGTACGCCGTTTGTAAGGGCAGCCTCGTGCCGCAATCGCGGCACGAGGATTCCCCTGTAGGCTCAAGGGCGCCTAGCGGCCCCGGCGCCGCGACACCCGCGCCTCGATGTTCTTGCGTCCGATCAGCAGTGCCGGTTTCTCGGTCACCGGCTCATCGGCCAGCCACTTGTACATCACCAGGCAATCCACCAGCCCCAGTGCTGCATGACGAAATGCCTTGGGCAGGCGCCCGACGGTCTCGAAACCGAGCTTGTGCCACAGCCCCACGGCCACCTCGTTGCTCGCCACGACCGAATTGAACTGCAAGGCCAGAAAACCCTCCTGGCGCGCCAGCTTCTGCGAGTGCTCGCACATCAGCCGTGCCACGCCACGTCCGCGTGAACGGGGGGTGACCATGTATCCGCAATTGCCCACGTGCGCGCCCGGGCCTGCGGCATTGGCCTTGAGGTAGTAGGAACCGAGCAGCTCGCCATCCTCTTCGGCCACCAGGGTGTGCAACGGAAACTCCAGCCACAGCGTGCGCGCCTGCTCGTGCGACATCTGCGGGTCGTATGCGTAGGTTTCGCGCGCCTGGACGATGGCCTGGAAGGTCGGCCAGAAACGCTCGAAGTCTTCCGCGGTCATTGGGCGAATGTGGATCATGTCGGTTCCTGCTCGGGCTGGGCCGGCAAGTCTGGGTTGATGGGCGCCATCATGCAAGGGCTGTGGCGCCCAAAAGCGTCAACTGCCGGCCTTGCCGACCGCATCCAGCGCCCGTGCCGAATACACCAGGGCAGCGCCCGCGTTCATGGCCACGGCCACGCCGAGGGCTTCGGCGATTTCCTCGCGGGTGGCACCGTGCTTGACCGCCTGCTGCGAATGCACGGCGATGCAGCCGTCGCAGCGAGTGGTCACCGCCACGGCCAGGGAAATCAGCTCGCGGGTCTTGGCGTCGAGGTGGTTGGTCTTGGCGCCGGCAGCACTGGCGGTGGCGTAGCCGGCCACGGTGTCGGGGGAAAGCTGCTTGAGATCGCCGATGCCGGCCATCAACTGCTTACGGTAGGCGTCCCAGTCCATCATGCTCATCGTCTTCACCTTGTCAGGTTGGCAACAGGAGCTTTCAGGCTAGTCGAAGATGGGGGGAAGGGCAGGCCTCGTCACCGAGGGGCAAGGAGGCCGCAAGACGTGTCAGATGTAGATGAACAGCAGCACCAGTGCCGCCACCACGGCCCATTTCTCGAGGTAGTAGCGGGTGCGGTTGCGCTTCTTCATGGCCTTGCCACGTTCACGGATCTTGTAGATGCGCGTGAACAGTCGATTGATGCCGCCAGTCTTGTCGTTGGCATCGTTGGGCGCGGCTGCCGCGGCCATGACGTTGCGGCTGAACCAACGGTTGAAGGCGCTTGCCCAGCGGTACTTCAACGGGCGCTCGACGTCGCAGAACAGGATGATACGGTTGTGCTCGGTGGTATTGGCCGCGTAGTGGATGTACGTCTCGTCGAAGATCACCGCCTCGCCGTCGCGCCAGGAATACTTCTCGCCGTCCACATCGATGTAGCAACCATCGTCGTTCGGTGTGTCCAGGCCCAGGTGGTAACGGTAGGAGCCGGCATAGGGGTCACGGTGACGAACCAGCTTGGCTCCCGGCGGCAGGGTGGCGAACATCGCCGCCTTGACCGTGCCGATACCTTGCAGCAGTTCGGTCGTGCGTGGGCACAGGGTCATCGCCGAAGGGTGGCTCTCGCCGTACCACTTCAGATAGAAGCGCTTCCAGCCGGTCTTGAAGAACGAGTTGAAGCCAACGTCATCGTAGTTGTCGGATTTCTTGATCTCGCCGGCGTGCAGCAATTGCTGGGCTTCTTCGCGGATTTCCTGCCAGTGGTCCTTGAGCGGCTGCAGCTCAGGGAACGACTCGACGGGCAAATAGGGCTTGGCCGGGTGCTTGGAGAACAGGTACAGGAAACTGTTGACCGGGGCGAGGAAGCTCGAGTGGTCGCCCAGCTGGCGAGTCAGCTTGTGGCGAACGCGACCGCGCAGGTGAACATAGGCGATCGAGAGGACGAAGATCAGTACGAGTGCAATTTTCATGGACGGTTACTTGTCGAATAAAAATGGCCATGCGCCATGGCTGTAGCCCGCCAGCATAAACAATCGTGTCGCCAGTTTGTACTTATTGTTAAGTCATCGCTGATGGACGAAGGTGGAATACCCTGCAAGCTGCGCAAACGATTCAACCCTGGCAGCGTTTGAACCTGCATGCCCTTCAGCCCTCGAGGAGTTTCCGATGGTTCAGGATGTACGCCCAAGCGGCGCGCCCTTCAAGCGCCTGTTTTTCGCCCTGGCTTTGCCCGAAACCCAGCGCCGGGCCGTTGCCCAGTGGCGTCGTGAATTGGGGTTGCGGGCCGGCAAGCCGGTACCGGCCGAGAATTTTCATGTGACGTTGCTGTTTCTGGGCGATGTGGATGCCGCCCAGGTACCGGCACTGTGCGCGGCGGTAGACGGCATGACGCGCCCAGGGGCGCCGATACGCCTGTTGCTCGACCGTCTGCAGGTGTGGCGACGTGCCGGCGCGCTGGTGCTCGAACCTGGCGACACCCCTGCCAGCCTGCGCCAACTGGTCTACGGCCTGGAGCAGCGGGTACTGCCACTGGGCATCGCCGAGCAGGCCCGTGAATACCGTCCGCACCTGACGCTGTCACGGGATTTCCAGGGGCAGCCACCAGAGGCGGCGCAGGCTCCGGAGTTCTTCCTCAATGCCCGCCGGTTCGGTCTCTATGAATCGCGCAAGGGCCGTTACTGTCCGCTGGCCGAGTGGCCGCTGGACGAAGCCTGAGGGGCGAACAGACGTTGTCCGAGGGTGTAGGCGGTGGGTAAGTGCCTGGCGGTATCCGGGCCTTCGCTCTCGTCCAGAAGGATCGCGCTCGAGACCTGGGCGCCGCACCAGTCGAAAATGCCATGCTCGATCTGTACGCGCATTGCAGCGCCGTAGCCATGGCGGTCGAACAGGGCAGCGTCGGCGCCGCCGACCGCCACCAGGTGGACCTTCAGGTGGTTGAGCAGCTTGGTGGTCTTGCCGTCTTCGTAGCTGAAGGCCCAGCCATTGCTGAACACACGGTCGATCCAGCCCTTGAGCAGTGCGGGGAACGACCACCAGTACACCGGGTAGACCAGCACCAGGGTATCAGCCCTTTCGATGCGTGCCTGCTCGGCAAGTACGTCCGCCGGCGGCTTGGCCAGGTGACGATGGACATTGAGGTCGGGCAACTCGAAGCGCGGATCGAAGCCCTCTGCGGCCAGGTCGGCGATTTCGCTGGTATGGCCTGCTTGGGCCAGGCCGTCGGCGATCTGCCTGGACAATGCGTGGGTGAGTGATTGGGCGTCGGGGTGGGCGAGTACGATCAGGGCGTGCATGAATGCGTTCCTTTATGGGATGCGGGAAGAGGCCGGGCGCTATATACTCGGCGTAAGTTACGATTAGTAAGTTACTTTTGGTAGGTAAGCTATGTCAAGCGGTGAGACGCGTCCTGTACGCAAACGCCTGTCCCGTGAGGATCGTCGGCGGCAATTGATAGCGGTGGCCTGGCAGATGGTTCGTGAGGAGGGCACCGATGCGCTGAGCCTCGGGCGCCTGAGCGAGCTGGCAGGGGTGACTAAGCCGGTGGTGTACGACCACTTCGAAACCCGCAACGGCTTGCTGGTGGCGCTTTACGAGGAATACGACGCACGCCAGACCGCCATGCTCGAGGTCGTGCTGGCGGACTGTCCTGTGGACCTTGAGGCGCGTGCGGCGGTAATCGCCGCAGCCTATGTCGATTGTGTGATGACCCAGGGGCGTGAGATACCGGGCGTCAGTGCGGCGTTGGCCGGTTCGCCAGAGCTCGAGGCGCTCAAGCGTGGGTACGAGGATCCGTTCCTGGACAGGTGCCGCCAGGCGCTGGCGCCGTTTGCGCCGGGCGGGGATATCGGATTGGCCGGCTTGCGTCTGCTGGTCGGCGCCGCCGAGGCATTGTCACAGGCGGCGGCGTCGGGGGAAGTCGAACCAGGGCAGGCCAAGGCGGAACTGAGCGCCGGCATCGTGGCGATGGTCCGGCGCCAGGGCTGAGGGCCGGGTCATACCGGTAGGCTGCGGTAGGGCAGTTCGTCTCCCGGGCTGCGGGCGAATTCGCGCTTGTATTCGCGGCTGAACTGCGAGGTGCTCTGGTAGCCTACCCGGTGCGCCACCTGGGCCACGCCCAGGCTCTCGCCGATCAGCATCTGCTGCGCCTTGAGCAGGCGCAGGCGTTTGAGGTATTGCATCGGTGCGAGTTCGGTGCAGCGCTTGAAGTGTTCGTGGAAGGTCGAAACGCTCATGTTGGCACGGCTGGCCAGCGCTTCGACACTCAACGGCTCGGCGAAATGATCGCGCAGGTAGGCGAGCGCGACGCCGATCCGGGCAAAGTGCCCCTGCTGTTCGACCAGCGCCCGCAACACACCGGCTTGAGGGCCGCGCAGGGCCGTATACAGCACCTCCCGCACCCGTGCGGCCCCCAGCATTTTCGCATCCAGCGGGTCCTGCAGGCATTCGAGCAGACGCTCGACGCTGGCGCGCATTGGTGCCCCCAGCGCCGCCGAGCTCATCGACTGCGGCGTCTGCGCCTGTACCGCCGGGTCCGGCGGTAGGGCCATGTTCTGCACCAGTTCGCTCAGCACGGTACGGTCGATGCTCACGGCCACGCCGAGCATGGGCGCCTGGGGCGTGGCGAAGGTTTCGCACATGAAGGGCACTGAAAGCGCCTGGATCAGGTAGTGCCCGGCACCGTATTCCAGCGTGCGCGGCCCCAGGCGCGCGAGCTTGCTGCCCTGGGCGATGATGATCAGGCTCGGTTCGTAGATCTGTGGGCTGCTCGCCACATAGTGGTCCCACGACAACACCTGGACCTGGGGCAGGTAGGTGTCGACGAATCCGGGGCGCGAGGCGAGGGCGCGGATCAGCGAGCAGAGAGGGGCATTGGCGTCGACGTGTTGGGTCAGGTGCATGGCAAACCAGGGACAGAGAATCAGACACTGGCATCTTCGCAGATTGACAGTCCAGCGCCAGATCGCTGCGGCCAATTCCGGAGAATCAGGCACGAATGCCGGAGGATCGGCTGTGGGCCGGGCCCGTTTCGATGCGCAGAATGCGTGGCCTGAATCGTTTCAATATTGCGAGGTCCAGAGCATGTACACCGCCATCGGTTATGCCGCCCAGTCTTCCACCGCGCCCCTGGCGCCCATGACCTTCCAGCGCCGTGGCCTGCGCCCGGATGATGTCGCCATCGACATCCTCTACTGCGGCGTGTGCCACTCCGATATTCACCAGGCCCGCAATGAGTGGGGCATTGCCGTCTACCCACTGATGCCCGGCCACGAGATCGTCGGTCGTGTCACCGCTGTAGGTGACAAGGCTGGCAAGTACCAGGTCGGTGACCTGGTCGGCGTCGGCTGCATGGTCGATTCCTGCCGCCATTGCGAGGCTTGCCGGCAGGACCTGGAGCAGTATTGCCTGGAAGGGCCGACCCAGACCTACGCCAGTCCCGACCGTATCGACGGCAGCAATACCCTGGGTGGCTATTCCAGCAGCATCGTGGTCAGCGAGCATTTCGTCCTGCGTATTCCCCAAGGGATGGACCTGCCCAGTGCAGCGCCGATCCTCTGCGCGGGCATCACCACTTACTCACCGCTCAAGCACCACGGCGTGGGGCCCGGGCACAAGGTCGGCGTGCTGGGCATGGGCGGCCTGGGCCACATGGGCATCAAGTTCGCCAAGGCCCTGGGCGCGGAGGTGACGCTGTTCACCCGCTCCCCGGCCAAGGCCGAGGAAGCCCGTCGCCAGGGCGCCGATCATGTCATCGTCTCCACCGACGAGGCGCAGATGCGCGAGGCGGCGGGTCGTTTCGACTTCCTGCTCGACACCATCCCGGTGCAACACGACCTGAATCCCTACCTCGAAACCCTGAAGTTCGACGGCGTGCACATCCTGGTCGGCCTGATCGAGCCGGTCGATCCGCCCGTGCATGCGGCCAACCTGGTGCTCAAGCGGCGGGTGCTGGCCGGCTCCTTGATCGGCGGCATCGCCGAAACCCAGGAAGTGCTGGACTTCTGCGCCGAGCACGGCATCAGCTGCGATATCGAGATGCTGGATATCCGCCACATCAACGAGGCGTTCGAGCGGATGATCAAGGGTGATGTGAAGTACCGCTTCGTGATCGACATGGCGACCTTGAAGGCCTGATCCGGGCGTTGAACGCAATCGCGGGGCGAGTCCCGCGATTGCGGCCAGTACAGGCGCTACCAGACCATTGCTTTCTTCCACCCTTTCCAGAACAACCAGCGCCGCACCTCGGCATGCTCGCCGGTGCCGATCTGCCACGCAGGCCGCTTGCTGTCCAAGGCGATCAGCGAGATGAATCCGGCATGGCTGGCTGCGACCAGGGTGCGGCCGTCGGCGCTGATGTCCATGGCGCTGATGGCCGACCCCAGATAATGCTGCCAGTGCGCGCGACCGTCTTCGCCGAAGCCACGCAGGTAACCTTGGGCATCGCCGACGATGTACTCGCCTTGACGTGCGACGCCGGCATGGATCTGCACGCCGTCCTGCAGCATCGAGACCTGCGGATCGGTTGCCAGATTGGCGAGCGTTACGCCAAGGCTGGCGCCGCCGTCGCCCTGGCAGGCATTGAGCAGCAACTGGTCGCCGCGGTGGTTGAACAGGGCGAAGTGCGGATGTTCCCCCGCCGGGACGATCTCGGCCAGCGGCTCCAGGTGCTCGTCGAGTACCTGGTGGTTGCCGCGCTGCTCGCCCAGCACGATCCGTCTGCCGTCCGGCGACAGTGCAGCATGGGCTTGGGTCAGGGTCAGCGCGATGTCGTCAGGGTCGGTGCCGTCGGCCAGTTGCGCGAGGATGTCTGCTTCGCGGCGCAGCAGGCGGGTGGCACCTTGAGGTGTGAGCAGGAAGATGCCCTCGCGGCTGACCAGCAGTACCCGTCGGCCATCCGGCAGGGGGAGCAGGCGGGTTGGGGTGGGTGGCAGGTCGAAGGGATCGAACGGGTAGCCAGGCGGCAGGCCTTCCAGGCCATGGGGCCAGGACAGCCGAGCGACCTGAGGGCCGCCCCAGCCGTCGGTGACCCTTACGCCCTCCGCATTGGCCAGGGCGAAGTAGCGTCGTCGCGGGCAGCGGCCGAAGTGCTCGACACCGATCATCGGGGTCACCCCGTTGCGGTCGATCTGCACCACCTGGCCGTTGTCATGGGGCATGCCGATGCGTGCCAGCAAGCGGCCGTCATCGAGCAGCAGCACCTGGGCGATACCCTGGCCATGGCTCGGGAGCAGTGGCAGCAAGGGATCATGGGTGGGCGGCCAGGCTTCGCGAAACAACTGACGCTGGTGCTCGTCGATGCCAGGCCGGTTGATGGCGTGCAGGGCGAGCTGCCAGGCTTCGAGCAGGTGATCGATGGCCGGTGGGCAGGGCGCTTGTGCTGTGTCGTGTCCTTGTGCGCAACCTTGCGCAACATGACGGTTGACGGCCTCGGCGTAGGCGGTGACCGCCTGTTGCCACTGCTGCTGAGGGTGTTGCTTGTCCATGAGCGGATCGGACTCCTTGTTCCGCATGTTGCTACAGTGCGTCATGGTACTCCGTGCGCGCGCGGTTGTGAGGCCTGGCCTTGACGCGTACCATGCCGAGTATTCCTACCAATAACAAACGTGCATCCGCGACCCGAACCTGGGCACGTGGGGCGCGTCCTATCGCTTTGCCTGCGGAGATTGCATTGGCCTCGATGAATGGACCCCTACCTGATTCCCTACCTGCACCGGCAGGCGGCGGCAGTTGGCTGAGCGTGATCGCGCTGGCGCTGGCGGCGTTCATCTTCAACACCACCGAGTTCGTGCCGGTGGCACTGCTCAGCGACATCGGTCGCAGCTTCGACATGACCCCCGCGCAGGTGGGCCTGATGTTGACCATCTACGCCTGGGTGGTGGCACTGGCTTCGCTGCCGATGATGCTGATGACCCGTAACATCGAGCGGCGGCGCCTGTTGCTGTTCGTGTTCCTGGTATTCATCGTCAGCCATTTGCTGTCGTGGATGGCGCAGAGTTTCGCCATGCTGCTGGTCAGCCGCATCGGCATCGCCTTGTCGCACGCGGTGTTCTGGGCGATCACCGCGTCGCTGGCGGTGCGCGTGGCGCCGGCTGGCAAGCAGGCCAAGGCGCTCGGGTTGCTGGCCACCGGCACTACCCTGGCGATGGTCCTGGGCATCCCGCTCGGGCGTGTGGTGGGCGAGGCGCTGGGTTGGCGCATCACCTTCCTCAGCATTGCGGGCGTGGCGCTGGCGACCATGTTGTGCCTGATGAAGTCGCTGCCCTTGCTGCCGAGCCAGAACTCCGGTTCGCTGCGCAGCCTGCCGATCCTCTTCCGCAGGCCTGCCCTGGTCATCACCTATCTTCTGGTCACGCTGGTGATCACCGCACAGTTCACCGCCTACAGCTACATCGAACCGTTCGCCCTGCATGTGGCGCAGATCAGCGGTGAGCACACGACCCTGATCCTGTTGCTGTTCGGTGGGGCGGGTGTGCTCGGCTCGGTGCTGTTCAGCCGTTACAGCGACCGCTTCCCGCACGGTTTCCTGGTCGGCTCGATCGGTTGTCTGGCCGCGTGCCTGTTGCTGCTGTTGCCGCTGTCGGGGAACTTCGCCGCGTTCGCCGTGCTGAGCATGTTCTGGGGCGTGGCGATCCTGAGCTTCAGCCTGTCGTTGCAGTCGAAGACGCTCAAGTTGGCGTCCGACGCTACCGATGTGGCCATGGCACTGTTCTCGGGGATCTACAACATCGGTATCGGTGGCGGGGCATTGCTGGGCAGTATCGTCAGCAGCCAGATCGGTGTGGCCAATATCGGCCTGGTCGGTGGTGTGGTGGCGGTGGTGGGGTTGGGCCTGGCCTTGGCCAGCAGCCAGCGCTTTCGCGATGCCCTGGCCGCGCCCCCCGCGCCTTGAGCTTCACGCCAGTAAAGCCGACCACGCCGACACCAGCAGCAACAGTGCCAGCAACTGATTGAAGCGCTGCAGGTGCCGGGGCGAACGCAACCAGCGGGCACTGCCGATCCCGAGCAGGGCCCAGGCGCCCATGCAGGGCAGGGCGATGATCAGAAATACCAGCGCCAGGTGCCACACCGGCAATCCTGGCGTGGCAAACACCCCGATCACCGCCACCGCCATCAGCCAGACCTTGGGATTGACCAGTTGCAGCGATGCCGCGCTGCCGACCCCGAAGCGCTGCCGCGCCGTGGCATGCAAGGGCTCGCCAGCGGCGCGGAACAACTGCCAGGCCAGGCGACTCAACCACAGCACGCCCACCCAGCTCATCACCTGCTGCGCCAGCGGGTGGCGCAGCAGCACCTCTCCCAGCCCCAGGCCCACCACCCAGACGATCGCCGCAGCCGCCGCACAGGCCGCGAAGATCGGCGCCAGGCTGGCACGCAGGCCGTTGTGCGCGCCATGGGCGAGAATCAGCAGGTTGGTCGGCCCGGGGCTGATGCTGGCGACCAGGGCAAAAAGGATGAAGGGCAACAGCGATGACGACATGGTGAGGCTCCTGTGGTTCGAAGCTCCATGGTCAGGCTTGGGCGCGATTCAGTCTGGAAGCTTTGAGCAGCGTCGGCGGTAGTCCGCCGGTGTCAGCCGGTAGGCGCGGCGGAACCAGCGGCCCAGGTGGCTCTGGTCGGCAAAGCCCAAGGCCATGGCCACTTCGCTGGGGGTGTCGCCGCGAGCCAGCAGGCGCCGGGCGCGGGCCAGGCGCAACTGAATCAGGTAGGCGTGCGGCGCCAGGCCGAAGGCAGCCTTGAAAGCGCGGGTGAGGCGAAAGCGATCGACGCCGCAGGCCTGTGCCACTTCGTCCAGGCCAATGTCCTGGTCGATATGGGCGTGCAGGTAGTCGCGCGCTCGCTGGGCGCACAGCGGCAGGCGTGGATCGGGGTCGAGACGCTTGCGCCAGTGCAGGTGCCGGGTCAGGCAGGCGAGCAGGTCGTCCATGGCGGTCTGGCGCACGATGCGCAGTTCGCCGCCGTGCATGGCCTGGAAGGCGCGCAAGGTGGCGCCCGCCAGTCGCGGGTCGGCGCACAGGGTGTCGGCGAAGGCCGGCAGGCAGCCTGTCGGAGCCTGTTCGAACAGCGCATGCAGTTCGTTTTCCAGCCACTTCGAGTCCAGGTACAGCGTGGAATAGGTGAAACCTTCGTGGGTGGGGGCGTCGCCATCGTGAAGGTCGCCCGGCTCCAGCAGGAACACTTGGCCTGGCGTGCTCTGGTGCCGAACCCGGCGGCAATTGAACTGCTGCACACCCTGTTCGGTGACCCCGACCAGGAAGCTGTCGTGCCAGTGTGGGTCGTAGGCATGGCCGACGAAATGCGCGCGGACCGACTCGATGCCGGTGTCGGCGTCCTGCTTGAGGTCGATCCAGTTGGACATGGGCGGGGCCTGCGAAAGGGAGTCTTCACCTTAGCTTAAAAGCGCTGCGGATTTTAGAACGGATGTGCACGGGATGGCTGAATAGTGGCACTGAGCCGGTATACTGGGTGCTTTTGCAGGAAGCTGTTGCTCTGATGAAAGACATATCTAAAAAATGGTTGCGGGTGCTACTGGTCGTGGTCGTCACTGCGATGATTGCCCAAGTGGCAGCAATCTTGATACTGGTTCCCTTGGTCCAGAACATGGGCGCCACGGGCGCCTGGCTGTTGGGCGCCTACCTGGCGTTCGTCGGCTTATGCACCCTGGTGTGCGCTGGCATATCCTTGCGAGCGCCGACGGTGGGGTTTGCCCATGACTGGAAATTCTTGTCGCTGATCGCCTCCAGCAAACTCATGCTTCTGGTGACTGTGGCCCTGAGCGTCGTACCTCTGGCGGTCGAAGGGTTCAAGCTGGCGGGACATGTCGAGCAATTGCCTTTCAGCTTGTTCATGTACTGGCTGAGCGGTTTGAGCCTACTGGTGTTTTCCGTTCTTTATCACCTGTGCGCGCCCGGCGCGTATCGGTATCCGACCTTTGCGGACCTGATCAGGCGTGAAGGCAGCGCCAGGGTACTACGTAGCGAGGCCGGCAAGATGTTGGAGGGCTTGCGCGCGAGGCAATCGAAGAGCGGGGCTGTTGGTGCAACGCCCTTCACGAGCCAGGACGAGCATGTCCTGGAGGGGCTTGCCCAGGGCCGCGTCATTGACGATGCCCAGTGTTATTTCGTCATGCGCGAGCATGGCGCCAACGACAATTGGGCGGTGCGTTTGGTGCTGACGCTGGCGCTGCTGATTCCCGCCTACGTCATTCCAACCGTGACAGTGGGCAAGATGTTCGCGGTCGTGGACACCGCTCGACAGCAGGTACATGACCGGGGTGGCTGGTTGTGCGCCATCTATGGCAACGTGCTGATGCTTGGCAAGGATGCCAACGAGAGGGCCGAGTCTTCCTGCAAGGCGCACTAGCCAGGGTCGGGCTGCAACTGCGCAAACTTGCCCTGCAACCACTGATGCAAGCGCGCCACCGCCGGCGACAGCTGCTTGCGGTGTGGGCACACCAGGGTCAGGGGCCGCAGGTCGCCGGGGAAGTCCGGCATCAGCACCTCGAGCTCGCCGGCGGCAACATTGGCGCGCACGTCCAGCCATGACTTGAAGGCTATGCCTTCGCCAGCCAGCGCCCAGCGCCGTACCACATCGGCGTCATCGCAAAACAGCGGCCCGCTGACCTGCACCGTCTGCTCACCCAACTGCCAGCGGTCGAACACCCGCGACTGCTGCAGGTACAGCAGGCAATCGTGCTGTTGCAGGTCTTGCGGGGTGTGCGGGCGGCCGCGGCGGGCGAGGTAGGCGGGGGCGGCGACCAGTACCCTGCGGTTCCACGGCGCCAGTGGCAGCGAGATGTAGTTGGCAGCGTCGTCGATGCCATAGCGGATGCCGACATCCACCGGGTCGCGGTACAGGTCGGCGAGTTCGTCGGAGAGAAAGAAGCGCAGGCTCAAGCCCGAGTGTTCGCGGCGAAACTCGGTGAGCCAGGGCAGCACCAGGTTGCGTCCGACATCCGAAGGCGCCGACACCTGCAGTACACCGCGCAGTTCACTGTGGTCGCCATGCAGGCTCTCGCGCCCGTGACGCAGGGTCTCCAGCACGCTGTGGGCGGTGGGCAGGTACAGTTCACCCTCGGCGGTCAGGCGCAGGCTACGGGTGGTGCGGGCAAACAGACGCACGTCCAGCTCTCGCTCCAGGCGCTTGATCGCTGCTGCGACCTGGCCCGGTAGCAGGTCGGCTTCCAGGGCGGCAGCGGTGAAGCTGCCCAAGGCGCTGGAGCGAATGAACAGTTGTAGATCGTCAAGGCGCAGCATTTTCACTCCTGGAATGAAAGTGTTGCTGCATTGTGCTGGTTTTTCTTTCCTGTGGGAAAGATAAGATACGCGCCATCACCTTCCCTGACAGGAGCAGTTCCGATGGATACCGTCACCCTGGCCAAGCGCCGCTACACCACCAAGGCCTACGACGCCAGCCGCAGGATCCCGCAGGCCACCGTCGATGCACTGCTCGAGCAATTGCGACATAGCCCGTCCTCGGTCAACTCGCAGCCTTGGCACTTCATTGTCGCCGACAGCGCCGAAGGCAAGGCACGCCTGGCCAAGGCCACCGAAGCCTTCGCCTACAACACACCCAAGATTCTCAACGCCTCGCACGTAATCGTGTTCGCCACACGCACCGAAATGACCGAGGCGCACCTGCACGCCGTGCTTGACCAGGAAGCGGCCGACGGCCGTTTTCGCGATGATCAGGCCCGTGCCGGCCAGGACACGACGCGCCGTGGCTATGTGAACCTGCACCGCTACGACCTCAAGGATGCGCAGCACTGGATGGAAAAGCAGACCTACCTGGCCCTGGGCACCGCTTTGCTGGGCGCTGCCGCCCACGGGCTCGATGCGACCCCGATCGAGGGCTTCGACAGCAAGGCGCTGGACGCCGAGCTGGGCCTGCGCGAGCGTGGCTTCACCAGCGTCGTGCTGCTGAGCCTGGGGTACCGCAGCGAAGACGACTTCAATGCCGGCCTGAGCAAGTCGCGGCTGCCGGCCGAGACGGTGTTCACCTTCCTCTGAAGAAAAACCGGGGCAGGCCGCTACGGTCTGCCCCGGCTTTCAATCTTCCTCCAGCGCCTGCTCGACCACGTCGCGGCTGGCGTCCAGCACTTGCTGCTGTACTTCTTCGCTGGCCAGCATACGCCCGACCACCAGAGCACCGACGCACTGGCTGATCAGCGCCCAGGCCCTGCGCTCATCCCCAAGCGTTTCACTCCACGCGGCCTGCAGTTCGAGCAGCCAGTGTTCGGCCTGTTCACGCACCGGTCGCTCGGCGCGAGCGATCTCGACCCCCAGCGGCGGCAGCGGGCAGCCACCTTCGGGATTGTGCAAGTGGGCCAGGCTCAAGTACTGCTTCAGGCAGCGGCGCAGACGTTCGCGGTCGGCGCCCTGGCTGGCCAGGCGAGCGAACGGGCTATTGCACAGCTCGCGTCGCACCACCTCGCTGAACAGGTCATCCTTGGACGGGAAGTGATTGTAGAAGGCGCCACCGGTAAGGCCGATGGCCTTCATCAACTCGGCGACGCCGGTACTGGCGAAACCACCACGCTTGGCCAGGACGCCGCTGCTGGCCAGCAATTTCTCGCGAGTCTGTTGCTTGTGATCGGTGGAGTAGCGCATCCGTGACCCTCGGTGTGCTGGCTTGACGGTGCAGCGATCATAGCATAGCGTTCATTTACTAAATGATCGTTCATCAATGGAGGTGCCGGTGACAGAACAACGAAAAGCGGTCCTGGTGATAGGGGCGGGTGATGCCACCGGCGGCGAGATCGCCAAGCGTTTTGCCCGCGAAGGTTATATCGCCTGTGTGACCCGCCGCGACGCTGACAAGCTGCAACCACTGGTGGACGAGATCCGTGCGGCTGGCGGTCAGGCCTACGGTTTCGGCTCCGATGCACGCAAGGAAGAGGCGGTGGCCGAGCTGATCGAAACCATCGAGCGTGATATCGCCCCGATCGAGGCCTTCGTGTTCAACATCGGCGCCAACGTGCCCTGCAGCATCCTCGACGAAACGCCGCGTAAATACTTCAAGATCTGGGAAATGGCCTGCTTCGCCGGTTTTCTCACCGCCCAGGCAGTGGCGCGGCGCATGGTCACCCGCGAACGCGGCACCCTGATCTTCACCGGCGCCACGGCCGGCACCCGCGGCGCCGCCGGTTTTGCTGCCTTCGCCGGTGCCAAGCACGCCTTGCGCGCCCTGGCCCAGAGCATGGCGCGCGAGCTGGGGCCGCGAAACATCCACGTGGCGCACGTGGTGGTCGACGGCGCCATCGACACGGCGTTCATTCGCGATACCTTCCCTGAGCGCTACGCCCTGAAGGACCAGGATGGCATCCTTGACCCGGCGCATATCGCCGACAGCTACTGGTACCTGCACACCCAGCCCCGGGACGCCTGGACCTTCGAACTTGACTTGCGCCCCTGGATCGAACGCTGGTGATCCGCTGTGCCCAACCACCTTCCGCCACAAGGAGTGCTGCATGAGCAAGTGCGTCGAGTTCTACTTTGATCTGGGCAGTCCGGCCAGCTACCTGGCTTGGACCCAGTTGCCCGCCCTGTGTGCCCGCCGAGGCGCCACCCTGGCGCTGCGGCCAATGCTGCTGGGCGGCGTGTTCCAGGCCACCGGCAATGCCTCGCCGGCGACGATACCGGCCAAGGGGCGCTACATGATCGGTGACCTGAAACGCTTCGCTGCCCGTTATGGCGTGCCGTTCAGCCTCCCGCCCGGGTTTCCGGTCAATACCCTGAACCTGATGCGTGGCGTGCTCGGCACGCAGATGCGTTCGCCCGAGCGCCTCGAACCCTTGCTCAAGGCGTTGTTCGACGGGCTGTGGGTGCAACAGCGCAATCTGTCGGACCCTGAGGTGCTCGATGCGACGCTGCGCGAAGCAGGCATGGACCCCGAGGCGTTTCGTGCCCTGGCGGCCGACGTCGAGGTCAAGGAGCGGCTCAAGCAGGCGACCCAGGAGGCGGTCGAGCGGGGCGTGTTCGGCGCGCCGATCTGTTTTGTCGGCGGGCAGATGTTCTTCGGTCAGGACCGCTTGGACTTCATCGAAGAAGCATTAACCTAACAGCCGCTCCAGTTGCGTGCGCTCCCAGACGCTGAGCAGCTCGACCGGGTCGGTGCCATAGCGCTGCCAGTGGCCGCGCTCGGCCTCGCGGCCATCGGGGGCGCGGCATTCGCTGCAATGGGCGAGGCCTTCGTCGTCGAGGGTCAGGATCAGTTGCCAATGGCCGATCTGTACCCTGACCCGCCCGTCGCTCAGGTGCTCGTGCACGTCCAGCGCCTGGACGCCGAGGGCGGCGTCACGCAGGCACTGGTAGATCTCACGGCTGTTGGGGGCGGACATGAACGATCAGAAGTTCGCCGGGGTGTTGGCGCTGATGATTTCTGCTTCGTCCGGGCCGATGTTCTTGAAGCTGTGCGGCAGCGTGGTGGGGATGTAGTAGCCGTCGCCCGAGTTGAGCACGCTGACCTGGCCATCGACCCACAACTCGACCGTCCCCCGGGTGACCAGCCCGCATTCCTCGCCTTCGGCATGCACGATCGGCTCGCCCGAGTCGGCACCCGGTGCGTAGAGCTCGCGCAGCATGCGCATCTGTCGGCCTTCGACACTGGCGCCGACCAGCAGCATGCGCAGGCCGTTGCGACCCAGGTCGGGTTGCTCGCCGCCGCGGAACACGTAGCGCTCTTCGCGTGCAGGTTCATCGAAGCTGAAGAACTCGGCGAGGCTCATGGGGATGCCTTCGAGGAGTTTTTTCAGGGAACTGACCGAGGGGCTGACGCGGTTCTGCTCGATCTGCGAAATCGTCGAGTTGGTCAGGCCGCTGCGGCGGGCCAGCTCCCGCTGGGAGAGGTTGTTGCGTTCACGCACCAGTTTGAGTCGTGTCCCCGTGTCCATAGCCGCCTTGAGTAGTGAGTGATCAGAGGTGTCAAAAATAATGGGCAGCGCATTAAAACACACTCTGACCGGCAACGCGCTGTGCTTGTCAGGTGCGCTGGGCGGCGGGGGCAGGCCACAGCCCGACCAGCAGCAACAGCACGGCCACGGCCAGGAACGGCAGGCGCGGATCGACGGCGTAGACCAGCGTCCCGGCCAGCGGCCCGATCACCGCTCCCATGCCTTGAGCAGCGCTGATCGACCCCGCGGTGGCCCCTTGTTCGCTGGCTTGCATGGCATTGGCGGCCAGCGCCGAGAAGGCAGGGAAGACGAAGCCCATGCCGGCGGCGGCGACGAAGAAGCACGCCCACAATGCCGGAGCAGTGGTGGCCAAGGCCCCGGCGGCAAAGCCCAGCGCGCTGATGCTGGCGCCCACGCGGATCATCTTCAGCGGTGGCCACTCCAACTGGCGCAGCAGAATCTGCGAGCCAATCAGCGCCACGCCCACGGCGGTCAGGGCGATGCCTGCGGCCTGGGCGGCATCGGCGCTGTTCAGTTGCAAGCGATCGAGGGCGAAAAAGCCCACGGTGATCTGCGACACGGTCACGCTGAGCATGGCGCTGAAGGCCACGATCAACGGTCGGCGCAGGCGCGGGTCACCCAGGCGCACGGGGCTTGGCGCATAGTTGTGGGGCAGTGGCTGCGGCTTGAGCTTGAACAGCAGCACGAGGAATGCACTGGCCGGCAGCAGCGACATGATGAAGAACGGGGCGCTCAGGCTATGGCGCGCCAGCAACGCGGCCAGTGCCGGGCCGAGCACCAGCCCTACGGCATTGGCTGCGCCGAGCAAGGCCATGGCGCGGGCGCGGCGCTCGGGCTCGACATGGTCGGCGATCAGCGCATTGCCGCCCACCGGCAGCGCGGCATAGAAGGCGCCGATCAGGCCGCGGGTCAGCATCAGGCCGAGAAAAGCCAGGGTCGCGCCCGGCAGCCAGCGCAAGGCGCCATCGATGAACAGGCACAGTAGCCAATAGGCGATGGTGAAGCCGGCACTGCCCATCAGCAGGATGCGTCGTCGGCCCAGGCGGTCGGCGGCTCGGCCCCAGGGGCGCGCGAGAATGACCCAGACCACGCCTGCCACGGTGACCGCCGCACCGGCTTGCCAGGTCGCCATCCCCAGCAGGCGGGCAATGGGGCCGATCAAGGCGACGAACGCCATCATCGACATGGTGCAGGCCATGTTCACCAGCAACAGCGGGCGCAGGTCCAGGGGGGGGGGTTGGGGGGGGGTGGGAGATGCAGTGTCCTTCGCAGTGGTCATTGAAACATCCATGGCAGGCGGAAAGGTATCGGCCCCATTCCGCCTGCAGGCGTTTTTCAGTCGCTGCGGCGCAAGGGCCCTGGCCACATGCTACGCAATACGCCATCGCGACGCACCAGTGCATGGAACAGCGCTGCGCCGAGGTGGGCCAGGATGGTGACGAACAGCAGGTAGCCCGCCCAGCCGTGCGCCTGGCGCAGCACCGCATACAACTGCAGGTCGTGAGGCATGATCGCCGGCAGTTGCAAGGGCCGTGGGTAGCCGCCGGCCGAGAGCATCGCCCAGCCGAGCAACGGCATGGCCAGCATCAACCCGTACAGCGCCAGGTGCGAGGCGCCGGCAGCGAAACGCTGCAGCGGTGGCAGGTCGGCGGGCAGTGGCGGGTGCGGCAGGGTCAGGCGCAGGATGATGCGCAGCACCACCAGTGCCAGCAGCGCCAGGCCCGTGGCCTTGTGCAGCTCCACCAGCCAGGGGTGACGTGGCGACAGGTCGCCGACCATGCTCACGCCGATGAACAGCATCGCCAGGATCAGTATCGCCATGAGCCAGTGCACCAGGCGGGCCAGGGGGTGGAAGGCGGACGGTTTCATGGGCGGGCTCCTGCGCCGAGGCTTTCACGGCTGCGGCGGTTGAACGATTCCGAGTAGGCGGCCGAGCGCGCGGCGAGGATCGGATCGGCGGAGGCTTCGATGCCGCTGGGCAGAATCAGCGGGTCGAAGTTGAGGTCGCGGCAGGCGCCTTGTTCCGGTGCATCGACGTGGTCGATCACCAGGGTGCCGGCATCGATGGTGCGGCGCGAGTCGGGCCATTGGCTGGCCGGGTCGTCGATGGCGTCGCCGGGTTTGGCGAGGGTCAGGCGCAGTGTCCAGCGCAACGGCGCCTGGCTCAGGCGTTGTTGCAGGTCGTGTTGCAGGTACAGGTTGTCCTCGACCTGGGCGGGCAGAGGGGCAAAGGGTGTTTGCGCGACCATGCGCCAGCGCACGGCTTGCGCCTTGCCACTGGCATCGATCAGGCGAAAGGCGTTGATGCTGTTGTAGTCGGTGTTGGCGAAGCTGTCGCTGGGCTTGGCGCTGGCGGCCCATTGGCGAAAGGCTGCGCTCTCCGGGTGGGCGGCGAAGAACGCCTGCAGCTTGGCCGGGTCCGGTTTGCCGGTGGCCGGGCTCGGGCCGCTGGCCACGACCAGTTCATAGAAAGCTTGCGGGGTGCTTACCGCCAACACGGGTGGATTGTTCATGCCGGTACGCCATACCTGGCCGTCGTCGGTACTCAGCTGGACCGCCAGGCTGCGGGTAGGTACGCCGGCGTCGGGGCTGTAGGGGTTGGCACCGCCGATGGCGAAGCGGCCGATCACCGGCACCCGTGCCTGGCTGAATACCCGCGCGCTCGACAGCGCCTGCGCCTGGCCGCTGCTTTCGAAGTAGCCGCTGACGCACAGGCCCTTGGCGTGGTTCTTGCGGTAGCCGGGATGGTGGCCGGCCTGGGCTTCGAAGGTGTCGATGATGCGCTGTGGCGTCAGGGCAGGGGTGCCGATCCATCCGGCGGCATAGGCGAAGCCCGCACCCAGCGCCACGACCGTGGCGCCTATGGCGGCCAGGCGCAGGGCCTTGGCAGGGCCTTGCAGGGGTGTGTTCATGGTGACGTTCCGAGTCAGTGAATGAGCCGGTATGACGTGGGAGCGAAAAATTTATTCCCTCGACGGGAATAGATTTCGTCGCGCCCCGTCTGCCCATTACACTGACAGCCCATGGGGCCGGGGCCTGACCATGCATGACCTGGATGAACAACAATGGCGCGAACTGCTGCAAAGCCTGCGGCGCTTCGCCCTGTGGCTGACCCGCGAAAGCGGCAGTGCCGACGACCTGGTCCAGGCCACCGTCGAGCGTGCGCTCACCCGCAGCGGTCAACAGCGAGAGGAACAGAACCGGCGTGCCTGGCTGTTCACCATCCTCTATCGGCTGTTCCTCGACGGCAAGCGCCGCGATCGCCTGCACTCGCGCTGGCTGAACTGGTTCGGTCGCGGCGGGCAGGCCGAGGAGCCGCTGGGCTACGAGACCGAGAGCATCGTGCTGGCCCAGGCCGACCTGCAGGCCTTCGCCCGCCTGCCCAGCGAACAGCGCGCGCTGTTGCTGCTGGTCAGCGTCGAGGGCTTGAGCTACAAGGAAGTCGCCCAGGCCCTGGATATACCGATCGGCACCGTCATGTCGCGCTTGTCGCGCGCCCGTGCCGCGTTGCGTGAACTGACCGAGGGCAAGCCATCGTCCCCGGCCTTGCGGAGACTGAAATGACTCGCCTGATCCCCACCGAGCAAGAGCTGCACGCCTTTGTCGACGACCAACTGGAGCCTGTACGCCGGGCCGAGGTCGAGGCCTGGCTTGCGGCCAATCCGGAGCAAGCCACGCGGATCGAGGCCTGGCGCAGCGATGCCCGGCGCTTGCGCGCGGCGCTCGCCGGTTTCAACGACATGCCCCACAACCCGCAACTGGAACTCGCCCACCTGCGACGGCGGGTGCGTCAGCGTCGCCAGCAGCGCTTCGCGTCGGCCGCTGTCCTGCTGCTGGCGTTGGGGCTTGGCGGGCTAGGGGGCTGGCAGGCACGTGAATCGACGATGCTGGCAGACGATTTGCCGATGGCCGACGCGGTGCAGGCACACAAGCTGTTCGCCGATGCCACGGCCCTCGATGTCCAGGCCGATGACCCTGCGCAGTTGCAGTCGTGGCTGGGGCGGCATTTCAACCGGGTCGGCCAGGTGCCGGATCTCAGCGGATACGGCTTCCAGCCTGTGGGTGCACGCCTGCTGGCCAACGAGGACGGCCCGGCGGCATTGTTGGTGTTCCAGGACAAAAAAGGCGAACGCATCAGCCTGTTCATGCGCTCCCCAGGCGGGCGCTACGACCAGATGCCCAGCGGGCAGCGCGTCGATGGGCAGCTCGAGGCGCGCTACTGGTCCCATGGTGACTACAACTTCGCCCTGGTCAGTGCGGCAGACGATGCTCGCGCGGAACAGGTCAGGAGGACCTTGGGCGTCAGTCTCTAGCGACGATTTCCAGGGGAGGCGAACTTTCATTTGAAAGCGCTATGCTTGGCCCATGTCCAGCACACCTGCCTTGCGCCAGCCTTGCCCTCCCGGCGCCTGTGATTGCGGGCGCGAGCAGTTGCACGCGCACCCACCCCAGGCCCAACGCATTCTTCTGCTCAACCGCCAGGAGGAGAAGCGCCTGCTCGAGCGCCTGGAAAACCTCCAGAGCCTGGAAGACCTGCAGCGCCTGCAGTCACGCCTCTACGAGCAATTGGGCATTCGCGTGCATATCGCACCAGGCTACAACGAGGTGCGTACCATGCGCGGCTTCGTCATCGAGCTGGACGACCAGCCGGGGCTGTGCCGCAAGACCCGCCAGTCGATCCCAGCCGCCATTCGCAAAGGTCTGGAGCGCAATCCGGAAGTGGCCTTCCGGCTGCTCGATGCCCACGACCTGCTTGGCGGTGCCTGAGTCTCAGCGCATCGCCGCCAGCTTGATGCCAAACCCGACCAGACAAGCACCGGCTAGCCGCTCGAGCAGATTGGAGACCCGCGGGTTGGCGCGCATGCGCTCGGCCAGGTGGTGGGTCAGCAACACCGCGAACAGGCCGTAGAGAAGGGTCAGCCCGGCGACCGTCACCGCCATGAAGGCGAAAGTGATGAAGCCCTGATGCTGTACCGGATCGATGAACAGTGGGAAGAAGGCCATGTAGAACATGATCGCCTTGGGGTTGAGCAGGGTGATCATCATGGTCTGGCGCAGGTAGTGGCCGCTGTCCATGCGGCTTTCACGCGGCGCAGTGCCGGGCTTGCTCAGCACCATGCGCAGGCCGAGCCAGGCCAGGTAGGCGGCGCCAGCCCACTGCACGACGTGGAAGGCGGCCGGGTAGGCGGCGAGCAGGGTGGCGACGCCTGCAACGGCCAACCACATCAGCACCTGGTCGCCGAGGATCACCCCGAGGGTCGCCGCCAGCCCGCCCTTGATCCCGCCCTTGCCGGTAGCGGTGATCAGGGCGAAGTTGCCGGGGCCGGGAATGGCCAGGAGGACGATGAAGGCGATGACGAAGGCGCCGTAGTCGGTTACGCCGAGCATGGGAAAGTTCTCCTGGGGGAATGCCAGGATATATGCCACGTTCCGCCCGCCTTGCATAGCGGCCCATCATGAATGCGCTGGAACCTGCAGAAGCGGATCTTGCCGGTCAGAACGTCGCCTTTACCTGCAGCCCGACGACCAGCGCGTTGTCGATCGCTTCGCCGGAGAAGGCGCCCGGCTCGATGATGTACTGCACATCCGGGCGCAGGTTCAGCCATGGCGTGGCCTGGTAGCCATAGCTGAGTTCGATCAGTTGCTCGGCGCTGTCCAGGCCGGGGAAGTCACGTCCGGCATCCAGCGCGGTGTTTTCCAGCAACTGACGGCTGCGCGGATTCGGCACCGCCCGCCCGTAGCCCAGCGCCAGGGTGTCGCGTGGTCGTCCTTCGAATGGCTTGTACAGCACCACACCGGCGCCATACCAGCGAGTGAAGGGCGAGGCGGCCTTGCTCGACGCTGAATATTGGCCGAACGCATGCAGGCTGCGACCCGCAGAGGCTGGGTCGTTCCACAGCGCCTGGTCGACCAGCAGGTAATGGCCACTGCGTCCGGCCACGTCCTGGTCGCTGCCGATGCGCTTCACGTTGGAGCTGTCGTAGTAGTAGCCCAGCTTGTACTCGCCCGGCCGTTCGCCCTGCACCTTGTAGACCAGCTCCACAGGCACCACGGTGCCGGTGCTGTGCTTGGGCCCCAGGTGCCAGGCGCGGCTGGAGTTGCCGTTGCTCTGCGGATCGACGTTGAAGGCCGCCACGCGCAGTTGCCAGGAGGGCGAGAGATCGTATTTGACCCGGGCGCCGAGGTGCGCGTTGGGGTAGTTGGTCCAGCCGCTGCCACCGGACATGTTCAGCGGGTGGCCGCAGAAGCCGGCATTCATGAAATTGCACAGGATGCCGCTGTCCAGGCCGCCGAGGTCGTTGCCCATGGCCATGTAGCCGAGCTTGAGGTTCAAGGCCGGAGTGAACAGGCTGCGCTCGTAGCTCAGTTCGGTGAGGCGGGTATACAGGCCGCCGTAGTTCTCCTGGATCGGCAGACGGTTGCCGACCAGGTCTTCAGAGGCGCTGTTGCCGCGGCGGTCGTTGACGGTGAGCTGGACCTTGCCGCCGTTGTCCAGGCCATACAGTTTCGACAGGTCGAATTGCACGCCCAACTTGAGGTTCTGCGAATAACGCGCCGAGCGGTGCAGGCCACCGTGGGCGTTGTAGGCGGTCTCGCCGCTGTAGTCGCCGGTGATGTGGATGCCGTCTTCTTCCAGTTGCTGGCGCAGGCCGCCCCAGTCACCGGTCAGGGTATTGTCGGCGGCGAGCGAAGCGGTGCTGGTCAGGGCGAAGACAAGAGGGGTCAAGCGAAAAGCGGGGGACATTGCAGGGTCTCGGATGGTCTGTGAGGGCCCCTTCGCGTGCAGGCCGCAGCGACTTGCATGCGAAGGGAGCAACGCGGTCTATGGCAAGGCGTACGAAATCACATAGTCGCCACGGTCAGTCGACTGTCGCGCGCCACCGGCGGTGATCACCACGTACTGCTTGCCGGTCTTGGGCGATACGTAGGTCATCGGCCCGCCCTGGCTGCCGACCGGCAGGCGCGCCTTCCAGATCTCGTTGCCGTTGCTGCTGTCGTAGGCACGCAGGTAGAAATCCTGGGTACCGGCGATGAACACCAGGCCGCCTTGGGTGGACAGCGTGCCGCCCAGCGTTGGCAGGCCGATCTTGATCGGCAGGTGCATGCGGATACCCAGGGGGCCGGTGTCCTCGACGGTGCCGACCGGCACCTGCCAGGCGATCTGCCGGGTCTTCATGTCGATCGCGGTGAGGGTACCGAACGGCGGCGCCTGGCAGGGGATGCCGGCCACCGACAGGAAGCGGTTCTTGTTCACCGCGTAAGGCGTGCCCTTGAGCGGCACGGCACCCATGCCAGTGTTCAGCGCCTCGCCACCGGAGGCTGCCTGGCCACTGTTCTGCGAAGGGATCATCTGGATCCACAGGCCCAGGCGCATGTCGTTGACGAAAATGAAGCCGTGCACCGGATCAGTCGAAAGGCTGCCCCAGTTCATGCCGCCCAGCGAGCCGGGGAAGCTCAGCGACAGGTCAGTGCCGGGGGCGGTGTACAGGCCGTCGTAGCGCATCTTCTTGAAGTCGATGCGGCACAGCAGTTGATCGTACGGGGTGGCACCCCACATGTCCGACTCGGTCAGGGTCTGCGCGCCGATCTGCGGCATGCCGACGGATTTGGGCTGGGTCGGCGAGTAGGGCTCGTTGGGGATGTTGCTCGGCTTGACCGGTACTTCATCGACCTGGGTCAGCGGTGTACCGGTGGCGCGGTCGAGCACGTAGATCTGCCCGGCCTTGGTGCCGATCACGACTGCCGGCACCGTGCTGCCGTCGTCTTTGGTGAAGTCGATCAGGCTTGGCTGCATCGGCAGGTCGAAGTCCCAGAGATCGTTGTGCACGGTCTGGTAGACCCACTTCTGGTTGCCGGTGGTGGCGTCCAGGGCCAGCACCGAGGCACCGTAGGTGTGGTCGAGCTTGCTGCGCTCCACGCCGTAGATGTCGGTGGAGGAGGAGCCCATCGGCAGGAACACCGTGTTCATCGCCGGATCGTACGACATCGGCGCCCAGCTGTTGGGGGTGCTGCGCACGTAGGTACTACCGTCGGCGGGGGCGTTGCGGTCCTGCGGATTGCCCGGATCGAAGGCCCAGCGCATCTGCCCGGTCATTACATCGAAGCCGCGCAGTACGCCGCCGGGCATGTCGGTCTGGACGTTGTCGGCGACCCGCCCGCCGACCACCACAGTGGTGCCAGCCATCAGTGGCGCCGAGGAAAGCTGGTAGTAGGAGTCCGGGACATCGCCAAGGCCGGCCTTCAGATCGACCTGGCCGTTGTTGCCGAAGCCTTCGCAGAAGGCGCCGGTGTCGGCATCCACCGCGATCAGGCGACCGTCGATGGTGTTGGTCAGCAGGCGGCGCTGGCAGTTGGCGCCCGCCGGCAGCGCGGCAACGGTGATCGGCGAACTGTGCGGTTGGGTCGGCTGGACGATTGGCGCGGTGGCATCGAAGTAGGCCAGGCCACGGCAGCGCTGCCAGACCTTGGATTGCGCGTTGATGGCGTTTTTCCAGAGCTCCTTGCCGGTGTCGGCATCCAGAGCGATCAGGTTGTTGTGCGGGGTGCAGATGAACACCTTGTCGCCGACCTGCAGCGGGGTGAGCTGGTCTTCGGCGCCATTGCCGTCGCTGATCGCGACATCACCGGTGTGGTAGGTCCAGGCCACCTTGAGCTTGTCGACGTTGGCGCGGTTGATCTGGTCCAGCGCGGCGAAGCGGCTGCCGCCTTCGGTGTTGCCGTAGTGCGCCCAGTCCTTCTGCTCTTTGCCCGGCTCCACGGCGGTCAGGCCAGGGCCGTTGCCGGTCGGTGCGACGCTGGGGTGAGCGACGAACATATTGCCTGCGGCGATGGCCAGTACCACTGCCAGTGCTGCAGCCAAAGCATAGGCGCGTCGGCCGCTACTGCCGCCGTTGGCACGCACCAACAGGGGATAGACCAGCGTGACCACCAGGCCGATGGCGCCGAACATGAACAGCCGCGAGAACAGCGGCCAGAACACCAGGCCTGCATCGGCCAGTGCCCAGATAACGGTGCCGAGCAGGAACACGGCGTAGAGCCATGCGCCGACAGGCTTGCGACGGGCGATGAGCAGGCCGGCGATGGCCATCGCCAGGCCGCCGATCAAGAAGTACCAGGAACCGCCCAGACCGACCAGCTTGACGCCGCCTGCGGCCAGGAGCAGACCGAGCAGGGCGATGATCACGCCCAACCCGACCAGGAGGAATGTGGAGGCGCCAGAAGCGCGGGGTGTGTCGTTCATGCCAAGGATCTCGCAGGTGAAATGCGTGAAGTCTAAGCCCTTAGCAAGCTAATTAACAAGTTAGTACATTTTATTCGGTGACGGATTGTCGCAGGCGCTTACAAGCTTTTCTTCGGGAAAAACCAGTAATCCAGCGGCTAAATGTAGCTAACTTTGGGCGAACGACATTGCTTAAACATTCGACCAACGTCGCATGCGCAAGGTCGCATTACGTCGAAATCAGCGCTTGAGTTCGTGTTGCTTGCGGTAGGCACCCGGCTGCATGCCGATCGCTTTTGCGAATGCTCGGGTGAAGGCCGCCACGGATTGATAGCCCGCCTGGGCGCCAACCTGTTCCACGGTATTGCCTGCGCGCAGCAACTGGCAGGCATGGCGCATGCGCAAGGCCAGCAGCACCTGGCCCGGCGACTGCCCGGCGAGTTCGTTGAAACGCTTGAAGAACGCCGAACGCGAAAGCCCGGTGCAGGCCGCCATGCTCTCCAGCGACCAGCTCTGGCCCGGGTCTTCGATCAGGCGTTCGAGCAGGCCGGCAAAGGCCGGCTGGCGGGCGAGGGCGATCAGCCCGCCCAACGATTGGCCGCCATTTGCCTGCTGGCGCAGCACATAGAGGAACAGCAGGTGGGTCAGGCGTTCGAGCAACGTCTGCGACGGTGTCGGCTGGCGGCGGCACTCTTCCAGGATCAGTTCGAACAGTGCTCGCGCGGCGCTGCCGGCCGGATCGTTGGCCCGCAGCAGGATCCAGTCGGCCAGCCCTTCGACGATCAGCGACGACAGCCCCGACTGGAACTGGAAGAACCCGCACACCAGGCCCACGCCATCCCCTGCGTCGAGTTCCAGCGCTTGCATGGTGCGCCGCGGCTGGGCGCAGGCATCGACGGGGTCGGCGTCGCTGGAGAGCCTGTAGGCCAGGTCGCGCAGCAGAAACACCGCATCACCGCTGTCCAGGCGGATCGGCTCCGGTTGCCCGTCGATGTGCAGCCAGCAGTGCCCCTGAACCACCAGGTGGAAGCTGGCCCGGCCCATGCCCTGGGTGCTGGCGTGCCAGCCGCCGCAGTAGCGGCCGACATGAAAGAGGCTGGCGTCGAGCTCCAGGCCCTCTAATAACCAATCGACAAGGTGGCAGGACGAAATCATCTAATGCAAAGACTCAGGAGCAAGGAAAGGCGACTGATGAATATGGATGCTATTTCTTATAACCAACAGACTGTATGGACACACATCAAAGGAGACTACTCCATGTCCTCGCGCGTTACTCTACACACTCTGCAGAGCGCCCCGGAAGCGGCACGTCCCTTCCTTGAAAACGCCCAGAAGAATTCCGGCTTCATCCCCAACCTGCTGGGCATTCTCGCCAACGCCCCGGCGGCCCTGGAAACCTACGTCACGGTTTCGGCCCTCAACGGCAAGTCCGAACTGACCCTGGCCGAGCGCGAAGTGGTGCAACTGATCGCCGCCACCCAGCACGGTTGCGACTTCTGCGTTGCCGGCCACACCGCCGTGGCCCTGAACAAGGCCAAGCTGCCGCAGGAGGTGGTCGATGCCCTGCGTGCGCGTGGCGAGCTGCCTGATGCGCGCTACGAAACCCTGGCCGAGTTCGCCCGTGAAGTCATCGCCACCCGTGGCAATGTCAGCGATGCCACCTATCAGGCCTTCCGCGATGCAGGTTTCAGCGAAGGCAATGCCCTGGAAGTGATTCTGGGCGTGAGTCTCGCAACCCTGTGCAACTTTGCTAATGTGTTCGCCCAGACGCCGCTCAACGACGAGTTGAGCAAGTACCGCTGGCAGCCTTCGGCGTAATCCACGCCTGGTGCCGGCGCGCCGGCGTTTTCAAAGGAGTAGGGACATGCTTGATTCTGCATTTCGACAATGGCTGGATGCCAATGCCGAGGCAATCGACCAGGGCCAGTGCGACCCGCACCTGGTGCTGGCCCATATCGCCGAGTCGCAGTTGCTGCGGGTTGGCGTCGATCCGGCACTTGGCGGCTCGGGCGGTGACGTCACCGACGCCGTAGAGGCCATCGCCGCCATCGCCAGCCGCTCGCTGGCCTCGGCCTTCGTCTGCTGGGGACAGCGGGCCTTCATCGAATACCTGCTGCACAGCCCCAACCAGGCCTTGCGCGAGCGGCTGCTGCCAGACCTGCTGACCGGCGAACTGGCCGGCGCCACTGGCTTGTCCAATGCCATGAAGTTCCTCTCCGGTATCGAGGCCCTGCAAGTGCAGGCGCGTACCGAGGGCGAGGGCTGGACCCTTGAAGGCCGCCTGCACTGGGTGACCAACCTGCGCAAGAGTGGCTTCGTGGTAGCGGCGGCGATCGAGGCTGAAGCGGGCCAGGCACCTTTCGTGATGGCGATCCCGTCCAGCAGTCAGGGCCTTGAGCGTTCCGACGACCTGCAACTGATGGGCCTGCAGTCGAGCAGCACCGCCGCGCTGGCGTTCCACCAGGTCGCCCTGGACCGCACTTGGCTGTTGCACGAGAACGCCCGCGAGTTCCTGCCTCGGGTGCGGCCGGCATTCCTGGCGCTGCAGTGCGGCATGTCCATCGGCCTGACCCGTCGCGCCCTGGATGAAGTGCGCGAACACCTGCAAGGGCGCGGTTCGTTCCTCGCCGAAGCGGAACAGGTGTTGCGCGAGCGACTGGAGAATACCGTCGGCGAGCTCAAGCAGGGCCTGCTCGACGGGCGTTTCCTCAACCAGCCCGCGGCACTGTTCAAGCTGCGCATCACCCTGGCCGAAAGCGCCGCCGATGCGGTGCAGATGGAGCTTCAGGCCAGCGGCGGCAAGGCTTATCTCACCGCCTACGGCGAAGGCTTCGCCCGGCGTTGGCGCGAGTCGGCCTTCGTGCCGATCGTCACGCCGAGCCTGGTGCAACTGCGCGCCGAACTGCAACGCCAGGCGGCGAACGTATGACCGACGTGTTGCTCGAAGCCCGCGCCATCAGCCTGGGTTACCCCCGCGAGGGCGGCTGGCAGGCGGTGCTGGAACAGTTCGACCTCAAGCTCTCGCCGGGTGAAGTAGTGACCATCCTCGGCCCCAGCGGTGTCGGCAAGTCCAGCCTGCTCCGCGTGCTGGCCGGTCTGCAGCAACCTGGTGGTGGTGCGGTGTTCCTGCACCGCGAGCCCCTGCAGGGGCCGCACCCGCGTCTGGCCGTTGCCTTCCAGGATCCAAGCCTGCTGCCCTGGCTGAGCCTTGAAAAGAACGTTGCCTTTGGCCTGGACTTCGCCCGTCAGCCTGCGCTGGCGGCGGCCGAGCGTCGTGCCCGGATCGACCACGCCATCGAGGCAGTGGGCCTGAACCATGCGCGCAGCCAGTACCCGGCGCAGCTGTCGGGCGGCATGGCCCAGCGCACGGCGCTGGCCCGTTGCCTGGCGCGCCAGCCCGAAGTGCTGCTGCTGGACGAGCCCTTCGGTGCTCTCGATGAAGTGACCCGCGCGGACATGCAGCAACTGCTGCTGCAACTGATCGCCACCCACAACACCGCGGCGGTGCTGATCACCCACGATATCGACGAAGCCCTGCTGTTGTCCGATCGCGTGCTGCTACTGGGCAACCACCCGGCGCGCACCCTCGGGCAATGGCACATCGACCTGCCGCAGCCGCGCGCGCAGCGGGTCGAGGAGCTGGGCGCGCTGCGCATCGAGATCCTGAAAACCCTACGGCAGGCGAGCCGCCCCACCTCAACATCTTCTTCCCCCCTGTCGTCGGAGCCTGCCCATGTGCATGGATGATTGCTGCTCTTCCACGTCGCGTCGCGATTTCATCAAGCTCAGCGCCATGCTCACCGCCGCCGGCGCCTTGCCGATGCTGTCGAGCCTGCAGGCGCGCGCTGCCGCCGAGCCGGACGCGCCGGTACGCATCGGCTACCTGCCGATCACCGACGCCACGCCCTTGCTGGTGGCGCACAACAATGGCCTGTTCGAGGCCGAAGGCATCAAGGCCGAGCGTCCGGTACTGCTGCGCAGCTGGGCGCAGGTGATCGAAGCGTTCATCTCCGGGCAGGTCAACGTGATCCACCTGCTGTCACCGATGACGGTCTGGGCCCGCTATGGCAGCAAGGTGCCGGCCAAGGTCGTGGCCTGGAACCACGTCGGTGGCTCGGGCCTGACCGTTGCGCCGGACATCACCGACATGAAACAGCTCGGTGGCAAGACCGTCGCCATTCCGTTCTGGTACTCGATCCACAACGTGGTGTTGCAACAGATGCTCAGTGACAACGGCCTGACGCCTGTGTCCAAGCCTGCCAACGCGCAACTGGCGGCCAACGAGGTCAACCTGCTGGTACTGCCGCCTTCGGACATGCCGCCAGCGCTCGCCAGCAAGCGCATCGCCGGTTACATCGTCGCCGAACCCTTCAATGCCCTGGCCGAGAATCTCAAGGTCGGGCGCGTGCAGCGCTTCACCGGCGATGTCTGGCGTAACCATGCATGCTGCGTGGTGTTCATGCACGAGCATGACCTGAACAATCGTCCGGAGTGGTCGCAGAAGGTGGTCAACGCCATCGTCAAGGCGCAGCAATGGACCCGCGATCACCGCGCCGAGGCCGCTGCGTTGCTGTCCAAGGCCGGTCCCAACAAATACACCCCGCACGAGCCTGCGGTGTTGACCAAGGTCCTGGCGCCTTCGGCCGAAGACCGCGCCGGCTACATCGCCAGCGGTGCGATCCAGCATCAGCAGTGGGACGAAAAGCGCATCGACTTCCAGCCGTACCCGTTCCCCAGCTACACCGAGGAGCTGGTCAAGCGTTTGAAGAACACCCTGATCGAGGGCGAGAGCGGCTTCCTCGCCGGGCTGGACCCGGCGCAGACCGCGCGCGACCTGGTGGACGACCGCTTCGTGCGCAACGCCATCGCCGCCGTGGGTGGCCCGTCGGTGTTCGGCATCGCCGACAACTTCGAGCGTAGCGAGGAGTTCGCGGTCTGATGCGCAAGCATGTCGTACATGGCGCCCTGGGCCTTGCCGGGCTGGCGGTGCTGTTGCTGTTGTGGTGGGCGGGGGTGCAGGTGTTCGGCGAGGCCGACGGCCTGTCGGCGCGTTTCTCGCCCCAGGCGACGCTGGAGAGCCTGGTCGAGCTGCTGGGCCATGGCGAGGTCTACGGGCACATCTGGGTGAGTCTCAAGCGTATTCTCATCGGCCTGCTGCTGGCCCTGCTGATCGGGGTGCCGCTGGGTTTGCTGGTGGGCAGCTACCGGCATCTGGAGGCGGCGACCACGCCGGCGTTCCAGTTCCTGCGGATGATCTCGCCGCTGTCGTGGATGCCGGTGGTGGTGATGCTGATGGGGGTGGGCGATCAGCCGATCTACTTCCTCCTGGCGTTCGCCGCGCTGTGGCCGATCCTGCTCAACACCGCCGCAGGCGTGCGTCAGCTCGACCCGCGCTGGTTGCAGTTGTCGCGCAGCTTGAGTGCCACGCGCTGGGAAACCCTGTGCAAGGTGATCATCCCTGGGGTGATCGGCCATGTGCTGACTGGCGTGCGCCTGGCGATCGGCATCCTGTGGATCGTCCTGGTGCCGTGCGAGATGCTCGGGGTCAGCGCGGGCCTTGGGTACTTCATCCTCGACACCCGTGACCGCCTGGCCTATTCCGAGCTGATGGCGATGGTGCTGCTGATCGGTGTGCTGGGCTTCATGCTCGATGCCCTGGCGCGCGGGCTGCATCGGCGCTGGGTGCATGCCTGAGGTTGTTGCTGGCGCCCGCGGGTTGGGCGCCGCACACCGGGCAGCGCCCCACCTGTGGGGGCGCTGACGGTCAGCGTGTGACGCGGGCCTTGCGCCGCCGCACTTCTTCTCGCACCGCCGGAATCACCCAGCGTCCATAGTCCACGGTGTCGTACAGCGGGTCGTAGCCACGGTTGAGGAAGGTGGTCACGCCCAGGTCGACATAGTCGAGCAGGGCCTGCGCCACCGTTTCCGGTGTGCCGACCAGCGCGGTGGTGTCGCCATAGGCACCGACCGCGGTCGCGGTCGGCATCCACAGAGCACGATCATGCCGGTCTGCACGTGCTGCAGCAGCGAGCAGGCGCTCGGAGCCGGTGCCCTTGATGCGCTTGCTCCAGGGGCTGTCGGCGGCGAACTGTGGGTTGGCCTTGATCTGCGCCAGGATCTGCTCCGCTCTCTGCCAGGCCAGCTCCTCGGTGGCGCCGAGGATCAGGCGTACCGACAGGCTTACCCGCGGCGCCGCCACCCCGGCGCTGCTGGCGGCCGCCTTGAGCTTGGCGATCTGCTCTGCCACGCCACTCAACGGCTCGCCCCACAAGGCGTAGAGGTCGGCGTGCTTGACCGCGATCTGGTAGGCGATGTCCGACGAGCCGCCGAACGAGATCGGGATGTGCGGCTGTTGCAGCGGCTTGACCGGCGAGAACGCGCCCTTGATGTTGAAGTAGCGCCCCTCGAAATCGAACGGCGCTTCGGCGGTCCAGGTGCGGCGGACGATTTCCAGGTATTCGTCGGTGCGCTGGTAGCGTTCGGTCTTGTCCAGCAGAGTGTCGCCTTCCTGGGGTTCGGCGGTGATCCCGGTAATCGCGTGCAGACGGATACGCCCGCCGCCGGTGGTGTGGTCGAGGGTGGCGAAGGCGCGCGCCGCCACGGTCGGGGCGGTGAGGGCCGGGCGGTGTGCGATCATGAAGCCCAGGCGCTCGGTGTGAGCGGCGGCGTAGGCGGCGATCTGCAAGCTGTCGGCGCTGCCGGGGCCGCTGGCGATCAGCACCCGGTCGAACCCGGCGTGCTCGTGGGCGCGGGCATGATGACGAATGAACGGCAGGTCGAAGTCGGGCGTGCGTACGCCGCGGGTCTCGGACCACTGGCGGGGAAAGATCATACCGACGAATTCGATGGACATGGCAAAGCCTCCCGGGTGTGGGGTTGAGGGTCAGAACTGGTAATCGACCTGTGCCAGCAGGGTTCGGCCCGGCATGGGTTGCAGGAAGGTGTTGGTGGAGCCGGCCAGGCCGCTGACGAAATTCAGCTCATCGGTGACGTTGAGCATGCGCAGCGTCACCCCCCACTGCGGCTGGCGGTAGTACACGGCCAGGTCGAGGTTGTATTCGTCGGGCACCTTCACCGTCTTGCTCAGGTTCAGGTACCAACTGCTGGTCCACCAGCCGGACAGCTCCACGCCAAAGCCTGAGTCGAAGCGATAGTCCACATAGGCCCCGGCGTTGTACTCGGGGATCTGCACGGCATCGAACTTGCCCGAGGGGCGCTGGTTGAGGCTGTTGTTGTCGCCGAACACGGTGCCGTTGTCGGGAATGAATCCGGCAGAGGCGAAGCCGGCCTGGCTGGTGAACTCGTTGTAGGCGCTGATGCGGCTGAGATTGAGGCCACCGCGCAAGTGTTCGTCCTGGTAGCGCAGCGTCGCTTCCAGGCCTTTGACGATCAGCCGGGCGATGTTGTTGTTGCTGTCCGGCGCCTGGTCGCGGGCCTGGCGATAGGCCGCCAGGGTCAGGAACAACTGGTCGGGCACGGCTTCGACCTTCAGCCCAAGCTCGTGCAATACGCTCAGGCTCTGGAACGCCAGGGGGTTGAGCTGGTTGGCGCCGGTGCCGCTGCCCCAGCCCAGGCCGTTGGTGAAGAAACCGGTGTTGACCGCCAGCGAGCGGTCGAAGGTGTAGTACAGGGTGCTGTTGTCGGTGGGCTTGACGTAGGGGCTGACCTGGACCGAGAACAACCGGTAGTTGTTTGCGTCCTTGCGCTGGCTGGCGCCATTGACCACGAAGGGGTTCTCGATGCGTGCGTCGATCCAGCTGCGGCTGGCGCCGATGTTCAGGCCTGCACGTTCGCCCAGGCGCAAGTTGTGCTGGCTGAACAGGGTCTTGGTGGTCCAGGTGCTGTCGGCGGTGTAGGGTGCGATGGATTCGGCGTACAGGCCATGCCCGGCTGGATACATGGCCGGCAGGTTGAGCCAGCCGTAGAGGTCGGAGAACTGCGCCACACCGGGCTGGCCGATCCAGGCCGCGTTGCCCCCGACGGGGTTGCGACCGGCGAGGCCGAGCAGGTCGCCGGGGTTTTTCAGGCGCGGGTCCTGGGTCAGGTCGTAGGCGTTGATGGTCGAGCCGAAGCTGTTGTTGGCGGCGATCGACTCGTTCGACTCGCGGCGATAGATCAGGCCGCTATTGCTGTCGTCGACCAGGGTCAGGCCGCCGAGCTGCCATTGCCCGCGGGCACGGAAATCGAAGCGGTTGTCGAAGATGTCGTCCTTGCCCTGGACCTGGAAGGCGCCTACCGCATCGGTGGTGTCGGTGGAGTGCTGGTAGAAGGTGCTGTTGGCCAGGGTGATCGACGGTGTCAGCTCCCCTTCGATGCGCAGTTGCGTGGTGAAGCGTCTTGAGCGGTTCTCATCCTGGGCGCGCTGGCCGGTCTGCGACGACAGCGAAGTCAGGCCGTTGCCTGCCAGCGACGGGTCGTAGACCCAGCCGCGCAGGCTGCCGGGGTTGGCCTGGGTGTTGGGCGAGGCGCCCTGGAAGCTGCCGTTGACCACCGAATACTGCCCTTGGGCATTGCGCTGGCGTTGTACCCAGCCCAGCACCTGGGCGTCGCTGGCACCGGAGGACAGCACCGGCGACCACAGCGTATTGCCGTTCTGGATGATCGGTGTGGCGCGGCCGGCGTAGTACTTGCCGTGGTCGACCAGGTCCTGGGTGGCGCGGTTCCAGCCGTGGGTGATGTTGTAGTCGTAGTAATCGTCGTAGGCGGCGTTCCAGTCCACACGCACATGGTCGTTGCGAAAGGCCAGGGCGCCGTAGAAGGCGTCGAAGTTGTTCTCGACGTTGTCGTAGAAGTCTTCCTGGCGCTGGCGGGTGATGCTGACCCGGTAGGCGAGGTTGTCGCTGATCGGGCCGGTGTTGTCGATGCTGAATTTGGTCGCATCGCGCGATTCGCCGTCGGGGATCCAACTGCCGATTTCACCGGAGAGCTTGGTGCGAAAACGTTCGAAGTCGGGCTTCTTGCTCAGGTAGTTGACGTAGCCGCCGCTGCCGCTGACCGAGCCGTAGGTGACCGACGTGGGGCCGGCCACGATGTCGGCGCCCTCATAGGCGTTGAAGTTGGCAGGGTGGCGTACGCCATAGGCGCGCTGGCCGTCCTGGAACACTTCACTGTTCTGGCCGCGCATCTGCGGGGCGATACCGGCGTTCTGGCCGCCGCCGCGGGTGATGCCGGGGGCGTACTTGACCAGGTCGTCGGCACTGCGGATCGGGTCGCGAGCCAGTTGCTCGGCGTTGACCTGGGTGACCGAACGTGGGGTGTCGAGCACCTTGGCTTCGAGGCCGCCGTAGATCGATGAGGGTGGGCGAGTGGGCAGGGCGTCGTCGTCGGGTTGTTCGGCCTGGACGGTAACGGTTTGCAGGACCGTGTCGTCGGCCAGCAACGGGGTGCTGGCCAGGGCCAGCAGGGCGAATGCAGGGTGCAGGGCTGCGCGGGGCATGGAGTGGGCCTCGTTCGGGTAAGGTGGAATGGAGGTGGGGCGCAGCCGCGCCTGCGGTTGTTTTTGGGGTTATGTGGGGGGTGTGCCGGCCCTATCGCGGGACAAGTCGGCGCGCCAAACCGCCGCTCTCACAGGTACCCCGTGGTCTGGGAGATCGGTGGGGTATCGGTGGGAGCGGCGGTTCGGCGCCCCGACTTGTCCCGCGATAGGGCCGGCCCAGACAGCGCGTGATCATGACTTGAGCCACAAACTTTCGAACCGCCAGGTACTGAACAGCGAGCGCTCCGGCTGCGCCCCGCCGACGCGGTTGCTGACGCTGTCGAGCAGGTCGGCGTAACCCCAGATCAGCATCCCGCCGCGCTGGTACTGGATCTCTTGCGCGCGGTGCACCAGCACTTTGCGCTTCTCCAGGTCCGGCTGGGCCATGGCGGCGAGAAACGCCTCGCTGAATTGCGCGTCGTGGAAGTGGGTCTTGTTGGCCACCGCGAACGGCGCATCGGTATGGATGGCGCTGGCCAGGAACGGCGCACCGATGCTGCCCCCGGTGCTCAAGGTCCAGTCGTCGCGCTGCGGCCCCTGGAACGTTGCCAGGTCAACCTGGCGCACCTTGAGGGTGACGCCGATGCGTTTGGCCTGCTCGGCCAATACCAGCGCCGAGGCGAGCCCCGGCCCGGGTGTCGTCACCAGCTCCACCTCGAGCTGTTCGTGGCCTGCCTCGCGCAGCAACTGCGCGGCCCGCTGCGGGTCGTGCGGCCGCGGGCCGAGGGCGTTGTTGAAGGTTGGGTCGAAGGGGGCGTACAGGTCATTCGCCACGCGACCCTGACCGTTCAGCGCACGGCGTACCAGTTCCTCACGGTCAGCCAGCAGGCGGAAGGCCTCGCGTACCCGTGGGTCGTCGAACGGCGCCTTGGCGGTGTTCATGTCGAACGACAGCCAGTTGCCACTCACCGACTTGAGCAGGGTCAGCCGCGGGTCGGCCTGCAGCACCTGCAGGTGCTCGGTGGACATGACGTTGGCCATGTCGATCTGCCCGGCGCGCAGGGCCGCCAGGCGCCCGGTCTGATCCTTGAAGTCGATGATCTCCAACTCGTCCGCGTAAGGCTTGTTCGGCTTGAAGTAGTTGTCGAAACGGGTGAACAGCGAGCGTTGCCCAGGGGTAAAACTCTTGAGCTTGAACGGCCCGGCGCCGACTGGATTGCTGACCGGATGGTAGTCCACCGGCACGATGCCGCCGAAATTGACCCAGGTCTCGGGCAGCGGCAGGTAGCTACGGCCTTCGCGAAAACGCAGGCGCACGGTGCGCTCGTCGAGCTTCTCCAGATGGTCACGATCGACCCAGTGCAGCAGCGCCGCATAGGGCGAGGCCAGTTGCGGATCGGTGAGGCGGCGGATGGAGAAGATCAGGTCGTCGGCATCGATGGTCTTGCCATGGTGGAACTCCAGGCCCTGCTTCAGGCGCAGGGTCCAGCCGCTGGCATCGGCGTTGGGCTCGGCGAACTCGGCCAGGGCCAGGCGCGGCTGCATCTGCTCGTCCCATTCCCACAGTTTGCTGTACAGCGCAAAGCCTCGCACGATGCCGCTGCCGATGGGCTTGTGGGCGTCGAGGTTGCCGCTCTGGTTGCCGTCGATGATACCCAGGCGCAGGCGCCCGCCGTGGCGTGGCGGGTCGGCGACTGCGGTGGCCGGGCTGTCGCTGGGGCCGCAACCGACCAACAGCCCGCCCGCCAGCACGCCGGTATGGCCGAGGAAGCTGCGCCGGCTCAGGGGGTAACCGTCCCTGGTCATGGGCTCAGGCTCCGTTGGCCGCGTGCAGTTGCACGGGCGTTTCAGGCAGGCGGGCGAGGGCGGCGCGCTCGCCACGGAAGTGCGGCAGGATGTGCTCGCCGATCCGATAGGCCTCTTCCAGGTGCGGGTAGCCGGCGAGGACGAACAGGTCGACGCCGATGGCGTTGTACTCGCGGATCCGCGCCACCACCTTCTCGTAGCTGCCGACCAGGGCGCAGCCGGGTGGGATGCCGATGTAGCCGAAGCCGGTCCAGACATTGGGATGGATGAAGAAGTCGTCGATGCCGGGGGTATCGCCCTTGTCGGTAAAGCCTTGCTCGTAGCTGAGCTTGCGTGCCGTGCGCAGGCCAGCGTGGGCGGCCCTGGCCTTGACCGCGCCCTTGGCGATGCCTTCGTCGAAGAAGCGCTGCGCCTCGGCGCGGGCCAGGGTCTCGGTCTCGCGGGCGATCACATCGATCGACAGGCCGAAGCGGATGTCGTTGCGTCCGTACTTCAATGCGCGGGCGCGGATGTCGGCGATCAGCGCGGCGATTTCGTCCGGGTGCTCGGCGCGCATCAGGTAGAAGTCGGCATGCTTGGCGGCGAACTCACGCGCCGCGACCGACGAGCCGGCGGTGCAGATCAGCGGCAACTCGGCCTTCTTCAGCGGCCCGCGCAGGCCACCGCCGTCGGCGTGGTAGTACTTCCCGTCATAGTGGAATTGCTCGTTGTGCCAGTAACCCCTGACGACATCCATGAACTCGGTGGCGCGCGCATAACGGTCATCGTGGCTTTCGTAGTCGCCGACCTGGCGCTGGATCGCGTCCGAGCCGCCGTTGATGATGTTCCAGACCAGGCGGTTGCCGGTGGCTCGCTGGTAGGTCGCCGCCTGCTGCACCGCGACCCAGGGCGTGTAGTGATAGGGCTGGAAGGCTGTGACGAACTTCAGTGTCCGGGTCTCGCGGGCCAGCAGCGAGCACACCGTCCAGGGCTCCTCGCCGCTGGGGGCGTTGACCATCAGCGCGCCGCCGAAGCCGTTGATCTCGGCGGCGCGGGCCACCTGGCCGAGGTAGTCGATATAGGTGAAGTGATCACCCACGGCGAACCCCGATACCGCGCCGGTGCTCGGCCCGCCCGGGTGCCAGTCGCCGCGGTTGCGGCTGTCGCCGGGAAGAAACTGCGTTTCGCCATGCAGTGGCAGGCGGGTAAAGAACTCGATGCTCATGCCGGGCCTCCTTTACTGGACTGTGGGTTTGCAGATCGGGGTGATGGCTTCGCCGTTGATGACTTTGTGGGCGAAGGGGATCGAATCCTTGAGCGAGGCGTTGACGGTCTCGCTGTGGCCCAGGCCTTTGTACAGGTGGCCTTCGACGATGGAGCCGGCATCGCAGGCGTCCTGCATCAGCTTGGCCTGGCTGGCGGCGGTGGGAGTCTGGTCCTCGGCGCCGGTGCCGATGAAGATCGGCTGCGCCAGCTTCAGCGTCGGGTAGGAGACCTGCGCCAGCCATGGCTTGAGCTTGTCGCCCTGGTAGTCCTTCTTGGAGTTGGCGGTGGTAAGGCCGGTACCGACCACGTCGCTGACCAACGATGACAGGCAGCTGCTGCGGGCCTGCTCGAACAGTGGCAGCGCCTTGTCGGTGTAGTGATCGCGAGGGTCGATGCTCGGGTCGTACTGCTGCGCGGCGAGCAGGGTGTAGAAGCCATAGGCCAGGGATGGGTCGACCTTGTTGTTGTCCTGTTCACCGACGTTCTTCGAGCCGACGGTGTAGATCACTCCGGTGCCGATGCTGCCCCTGACGCCCAGCTCCGGCGCGTAGGTGGCGGCATAGGCGCCTGCGGCGAAGGCCCCGGCGCCGCCCTGGGACTGGCCGACGATCAGCACCTTGTCGGCCAGGCCCGGCACGCCGTGCACCACGGCACGCGCGGCGTCGAGGATGCCGAAGGCGGCGGTGCGGTTGTTCAGCAGTGGGTGGCCACCGGGCACGCCCAACCCTTGGTAGTCGGTGGCGACGATGGCGAAGCCCTCCTTGAGCCAGCGGTCGAGGTATTGCACGTCACGGTAGGAGCGCCCGGCCCAGGACGGCGCGCAGATGTCGGCAACGCCGACCGTGCCGTGGCCCCAGCTCAGCACCGGCCAACCGCCGGCGGGTGCCTTGCCTTTGGGGATGAACAGCGCCCCGGAAACCACGACCGGGGTCTTGCCGTCGCGTCCGTCCAGCGAGCTGTAGAGAATCCGCTGGGCGCTGGCGGCGCTGGGCAGGCTGAGCGTCTGCTCCAGCGGCTCGCTGCGCAGCAGCTTGCCGGGGGCGGCGGGGATCGCTTCGCTCCAGCTGTAGAACGCCGAGACACGGCCGTCGCCTTGCTGCGGGTCGGGCTTGGGGGCGTAGGTCGGGGCGGCCAGGGCGCTGATCGAAAAGGCCAGGGCGCTAAGGCTGAAAACGAGGGTGGCAGGCAGTTTCATGGACGGGTCTCTTTTCGGAAATTCAGGGTTGTTTGCTCAATTGCGTGGCGACCGCAGGCCAGTAGCCGGTGAGCTGCAGGTCTTGCAGGGCCTGGCGGGTGAAGTGGGTGGCGAGGTCGTGGCGAATGTCGTAGGGCGTGCGGATCAGCCGGTTCTCCAGGGCGTAGCGGGCCAGGGCCTGGTAATGGGCTTCGAGCTGGGCGTCGGTCTTCGGTGCCCAGCGGTCTTTCCAGGCCACCGGGTCGTCCTGGTCATCGCGGCGCAGCACGCTTTCGGCAATGCCGGCGCGAGAGGAGAGCTTGTAGTAGGCGTCGCGGTTCTCTGCCTGGGAGATCCACCAGGCGGCCTTGACCCAGGCAGTGGCGACCAGTTGGGTGAGGTCGGGGTGCTGCTCGACGAACAGGTCGGTGCCGAACAGGTCGGAGACCAGGCGCCAGTCGTTGGCGCCTTGCTTGGTCGACCAGAGAATGCGCGCCACGCCTTTGTCTTCCAGGGCATAGGCTTCGTTGAGCAGCACGGCGGCATCGACCTTGCCGGCGGACACCGCGGCGGCGCCAACCTGCGGGTTGAGGTTGGCGATCTTGAAGTCGGCCAGGCTCAGGCCCTGGCTGTGCAGGAAATTGCTGAAGGCGAACTCCCACGGACGGCCACGGTGCAGGGCCAGGCGCTTGCCCTTGAGGTCCTGGATGCTGCGCACTGGCGAGTCGGTGGGCACGACGAGGTAGATGTTGTTGCCGCTGCCACCAGGCACGACCAGCTTGCCCGGCACGCCACCGGCACCGGCGATCACGGTCGGCAGGTCACCGCGCACGGCGAAGTCCAGGCTGTTGTTGCTGAAGCCCTCGTTGATCTGCGGGCCGGCGCCGGCGTGGGGCAGGGCGACCCATTCGAGCTTGACGCCGCGCTCGGCCAGTTGTTGTGCCAGCCAGCCCTCTTCGATGACCCGGCCAGGGATGCCGCCGAATACCGGCGCGCCGCCCTGGGTGAAGGCGACGATGGCGATGCGCACGGCGGGCGGGGCTTCGGCGGCGATGGTGGAGAAGCTCAGTAGCAGGCCGGTGAGCAGGGCCAGGGCGTGACGCCAGGGGTTGTTCATATGCGGCTCCAGGAGGTGGTGGTGCGGTCGGGGCTGCGGTGCAGCCCATCGCGGGGCAAGCCCGCTCCCACAGGTACCGCGCGGTTCTCAGGACCTGCGCTGAACCTGTGGGAGCGGGCTTGCCCCGCGATGGCCGCACAGCGGCCCCAACCACCAACAGGGTGTTACCTCCCCTTGAGCGAAATGCATGCCAGCACCGGCCCGGATCCGCTCCAGCCCCGGTGGCACTAAGCCTTCAGCCCTGCGACCCAGAGCCCTCGCGATGGCCTGGCTGCTGATCCCTGCGCAGGCTATTGCTGGCCCGTTGCTGCTCCAGCAGCAATCGAGGTGTTGATTTTTTCAATATGTCAATTTCGAATATATAAATATTTATTAATAATTTTTGGGTCTAAATTTATTCGTGCACTATGAGGGCGCGCTTCAACTGCCAGGAATGCATCATGTCGCTGATCACTCACCCCAATGCCCGAGAGCTGACCAAGTCGGTACGTGCCACCGTGCTCGTCTTCAAGGACCCACGCTCGCAGGAGCTGCTCAGCCGCATCGAGCGCCTGGCCCCGAGCGAGGCCAACACCCTGATCATCGGCGAGACCGGCACCGGCAAGGAGCTGGTTGCCCGCCACATCCATCACCTGAGCCGCCGTGGCCGCGAGCCGTTCGTAGCGGTCAACTGCGGCGCTTTTGCAGAAACCCTGGTGGAGAGCGAACTGTTCGGCCACGAAAAGGGTGCCTTCACCGGCGCAACCTCGAACAAGGCCGGCTGGTTCGAGGCCGCCAATGGCGGCACGCTGTTTCTCGATGAAATCGGTGACCTGCCGTTGAACATGCAGGTCAAGCTGCTGCGCGTACTGCAGGAGCGCGAGGTTGTGCGCCTGGGCTCACGCACGCCGATCCCGATCAACGTGCGGCTGGTGGCGGCGACCAACGTCAACCTGGCCGACGCGGTGGTGGCCGGGCATTTTCGCGAGGACCTGTTCTACCGTCTGCACGTGGCGACCATCCGCCTGCCGCCACTGCGCGAGCGTCCTGGGGATATCCTGCCGCTGGCCGAATTCTTCATCGAAGAGCACTGCCGACGCCTGGGCTATGACCGCGCGTCACTGAGTCTCGAGGCTGAGCGCAAGCTGCTGGCGCATAGCTGGCCTGGCAACATCCGCGAGCTGGAAAACGCCATCCATCATGCGTTGCTGGTGTGCAGGCAGCAGGTGGTGGCACCGCAGGACCTGCACCTGGTGGACATGCGCCCGCAGGCGGTGTTGCCGGGAGAAGTGGCCGTGACGGCGGGATTGCCAGCAGCGGCAGCGGCGCCGGTGAGCCTGGAAAGCGCACTGCTTGCACTGTTCGAGCAGAACGTGCCGAACCTGTACGAGCATATCGAGGAGACGGTGTTTCGCGCGGCCTACCGCTACTGCCATGGCAACCAGTTGCAGACTGGGCGTTTGCTCAATATCAGCCGCAACATCGTGCGGGCGCGGTTGGAGAAAATCGGTGAGCTGGGGAAAGCCGGGTAGCCGAGGCTTGCTCGGCATGGGCCGCGGGGTGCCTGAGCACCCCACGCAGCCCGCTTAGCCTTCGTAGCCCAGATTCGGCGCCAGCCAGCGCTCGCTCACGCTGACATCCTGGCCTTTGCGGGCGCTGTAGCTGTCGATCTGGTCCTTCTCCACCTTGCCGACGGCAAAGTACTGCGCTTGCGGATGGGCGAAGTACCAGCCGCTGACCGCCGCCGCCGGGAACATCGCGAAGTGCTCGGTGAGGAACACGCCGCTGGGGCCGGTTTCGCCGATGGCCGTGCCATCGAGCAGGCGGAACAGGGTCTCTTTCTCGGTGTGATCCGGGCACGCCGGATAGCCCGGGGCAGGGCGGATGCCGCTGTACTGCTCCTTGATCAGCGCATCGTTGTCCAGTTGCTCGTCCTTGGCATAACCCCAGTAGTCCTTGCGCACGCGCTCGTGCAGCCATTCGGCGCAGGCCTCGGCCAGGCGGTCGGCCAGCGCCTTGACCATGATCGAGCTGTAGTCGTCGCCCTTGTCCTGGTAGGCCTTGGCCACTTCCTCGGCACCGATGCCTGCGGTGGTGATGAACCCGCCCACATAGTCGCTGATGCCACTGTCCTTCGGTGCGACGAAGTCGGCCAGTGACCAGTTCGGCTTGCCGTCGGGCTTGATGGTCTGCTGGCGCAGGTGGTGCAGGGTGGCCAGCGGCTTGCCGTCGTCGCCATAGACTTCGATGTCGTCATGCGCGACCTGGTTGGCCGGCCAGAAACCGAACACCGCGCGGGCGCTGATGAGTTTTTCACTGATCAGCTTCTCGAGCATGTCGCAGGCATCCTGGTACAGCGCGGTAGCCGCTTCGCCGACCACCTCGTCGGTGAGGATGCGCGGGAACTTGCCCGCCAGGTCCCAGGAGATGAAGAACGGCGTCCAGTCGATGTACTTGGCCAGTTCGCGCAGGTCGATGTCCTCCAGCACCTTGACGCCGGTGAAGGAGGGCACTGCTGCCTGGTAGTTGGCCCAGTCGTACTGCGGCTTGGCGGCGATCGCCTGCGCGTAGCTCAGGCGCTCGGTGCGGGCGCTGCGGTTGGCGGTGCGCTCGCGCACTTCCACGTACTCCTGGCGGGTCTTCTCGACGAAGCCAGGCTTGAGCTCCTTGGACAGCAATTGCGTGGCCACGCCCACGGCGCGCGAGGCGTCGGTGACGTAGATCACCGCGTCGTTGGCGTACTTGGGTTCGATCTTCACCGCCGTGTGCGCCTTGGAGGTGGTGGCGCCGCCGATCATCAAGGGCAGGTGGAAATCCTGGCGCTGCATCTCGCGGGCGACGTGGACCATCTCGTCCAGCGACGGGGTGATCAGGCCGGACAGGCCGATGATGTCGCAATTCTGCTCGCGGGCGGTCTGCAGGATCTTTTCGGCGGGGACCATCACGCCCATGTCGACGATGTCGTAGCCGTTGCAGCCCAGCACCACGCCGACGATGTTCTTGCCGATGTCGTGCACGTCGCCCTTGACCGTGGCCATGAGGATCTTGCCCTTGGCTTCGGGCTTGTCGCCTTTTTCGGCCTCGATGAACGGGATCAGGTGGGCCACCGCCTGCTTCATCACCCGCGCGGACTTGACCACCTGGGGCAGGAACATCTTGCCCGCGCCGAACAGGTCGCCGACCACGTTCATGCCGCTCATCAGCGGGCCTTCGATGACTTCGATGGGGCGCGCCGCTTGCTGGCGGCACTCCTCGGTGTCTTCGACGATGTAGGCGGTGATGCCCTTGACCAGCGCGTGTTCCAGGCGCTTGTCCACGGGCATCGAGCGCCACTCTTCGTTTTCCACTTCCTTGGCCGCGCCGCCACCCTTGTAGTCGTCGGCGATGGCCAGCAGGGCGTCGGTGCCTTCGGGGGTGCGGTTGAGCACCACGTCCTCGACCTTCTCGCGCAGTGCCGGCGGGATCTCGTCGTAGATCTCCAGCTGGCCGGCGTTGACGATACCCATGGTCAGGCCGTTCTGGATGGCGTGGTAGAGGAACACCGAGTGGATCGCCTCGCGCACCGGGTTGTTGCCACGGAACGAGAACGACACGTTGGACACGCCGCCGCTGGACAGCGCGTAGGGCAGGTGGTCACGGATGTAGGCGCACGCCTCGATGAAGTCGACGGCGTAGTTGTTGTGCTCCTCGATGCCGGTGGCGACGGCGAAGATGTTCGGGTCGAAGATGATGTCTTCGGGCGGGAAGCCCACTTCGTTGACCAGGATGTCGTAGCTGCGCTGGCAGATCTCGCGCTTGCGCGCGGCGGTGTCGGCCTGGCCGACCTCGTCGAAGGCCATCACCACCACGGCGGCGCCGTAGCGCTTGCACAGCCGGGCGTGATGCTTGAACTGCTCGACGCCTTCCTTCATGGAGATCGAGTTGACGATGCCCTTGCCCTGGATGCACTTCAGGCCCGCTTCGATTACCTCCCACTTGGAGGAGTCGATCATGATCGGTACGCGCGAGATGTCCGGCTCGCCGGCGATGAGGTTGAGGAAGCGGACCATGGCGGCCTGGGAGTCGAGCATCCCTTCGTCCATGTTGATGTCGATCACCTGGGCGCCGGCCTCGACCTGCTGCAGGGCGACCTCCAGGGCTTCGGTGTAGTTTTCCTCGCGGATCAGCCGGGCGAACTTGGCGGAACCTGTGATGTTGGTGCGCTCGCCGACGTTGACGAACAGCGACTGGCGATCGATGGTGAACGGTTCCAGGCCCGACAGACGGCAAGCCTTGGGGATGTCCGGAATGGCCCGTGGCTTGTACTTGGCCACGGCCTCGGCGATGGCCTTGATATGCGGCGGGGTAGTACCGCAGCAACCGCCGATGATGTTGAGGAAACCGCTGGCAGCGAACTCCTCGACCACGGCGGCCATTTCCGCCGGGGTTTCGTCGTATTCGCCGAAGGCGTTGGGCAGGCCGGCGTTGGGGTGCGCGGACACGTGGGTGCCGGCCTTGGTCGACAGTTCTTCCAGGTACGGACGCAGGTCCTTGGCGCCCAGGGCGCAGTTCAGGCCGACCGAGATCGGGTTGGCATGGCGCACCGAGTTCCAGAAGGCTTCGGTGGTCTGGCCCGACAGGGTGCGGCCGGAGGCGTCGGTGATGGTGCCGGAGATCATGATCGGCAGTTCGATGCCGTCATCCTCGAACACCTGCTGCACGGCGAAGATCGCCGCCTTGGCGTTGAGGGTGTCGAAGATGGTCTCGATCAGGATCAGGTCGGCGCCGCCTTCGATCAGGCCGCGGGTGGCCTCGATGTAGTTTTCCACCAGCTCGTCGAAGGTGACGTTGCGGTAGCCGGGGTCGTTGACGTCCGGGGAAATGGAGCAGGTGCGGCTGGTCGGGCCGAGCACGCCGGCGACGAAGCGCGGGCGGTCGGGGGTTTCGAGCGTCTTGGCGTCGGCCACCTGGCGGGCGATGCGCGCGCCCTCGACGTTGAGCTCGTACACCAGCGCTTCCATGCCGTAGTCGGCCTGGGAAATCTGCGTGGCGTTGAAGGTGTTGGTCTCGAGAATATCGGCGCCGGCGTCCAGGTAGGCCTTCTCGATGGCGGCGATGACATCGGGCTGGGTGAGCAGCAGCAGGTCGTTGTTGCCTTTAACATCGCTTGGCCAATCGGCGAAGCGCGTGCCACGATAGTCGTCTTCCTCGAGGCGGTAGCTCTGGATCATAGTACCCATGCCGCCGTCGAGAATCAGGATGCGCTCCTTGAGGGCATGCTGGAGTGCTTGGAGACGAGCGCTGCGGTCGGACATGAGAACTACCTGGTCGGACAAATAACGGAAGTGCGGAATAATAACAAAGCTGCACGGATTTTAGGCGCATCGCCCGGTCTCATGAATTTGATTCATGTTGGTGGTGCCAAGGCTCAGTCCCAGGGACAGAAAGGCAAATCGTGACAGCTATCAAGAACCAGGACATTCGGCACATGGTGCATCGTTTTATCGTTGCCATCTTCGCCCTGCTCGTCAGCGGCGCAGCTTTGGCGCAGGCCCCTCAATCGAGCTCGGCCATCTCTTATACCCGTGACATCCAGCCGATCTTCACCCAGAAGTGCGTGGCCTGCCACGCCTGCAACGACGCCGCCTGCCAGCTCAACCTGGGCAGCGCAGAAGGTGCCGAGCGCGGCGCCTCCAAGGTGCCGGTGTACCAGGGCGAGCGCAGCCAGGCGGTCGCCACCACGCGATTGTTCTATGACGCGCAGAATGAAGAGGGCTGGCGCAAGAAAGGCTTCTACTCGGTGCTCGACAACCAGGGCAGCCAGGCCGCGCTGATGGCGCGCATGCTCGAACTGGGCCACAAGACGCCGCTCACGCCTAACGCCAAGCTGCCCGAGGAGATCGTCCTGGGCCTGAACCGCAACAACATGTGCCCGCTGCCGCACGAGTTCGACGCCTATGCCGGTGCGCACCCGAAAGAGGGCATGCCGCTGGCGGTTACCGGGCTGACCGACCAGGAATATTCGACCCTGCAGCGTTGGCTGGCGGCCGGTGCACCGGTCGAGTACCAACCGATCCAGCCAAGCCCCAGCGAAGCGAAGCAGATCGCCGATTGGGAGGCGTTGCTCAACCGTCCGGGCTCCACCGAGGCGCTGGTCGGGCGCTGGCTGTACGAGCATTTGTTCCTGGCGCACATCTATTTCGTCGGCGGCGAGCAGGGGCACTTCTTCCAGTGGGTCCGTTCGCGCACGCCCAGTGGCCAGCCGGTCGACGTGATCGCCACGCGCCGCCCCAACGACCCGCCGGGCAATGATTTCTACTACCGGTTGATCCCGGTGCAGGGCGTGATCGTGCACAAGACGCACATCACCTACCCGATGGGGCCGCAGAAGCTCAAGCGGGTCAAGCAGCTGTTCTACAGCGGCGACTGGCGCGCCACCTCGCTGCCGGGCTATGGCCCGCAGCGCCGGGCCAACCCGTTCGAGACCTTCGAGGCGATCCCGGCGGTGGCGCGCTACCAGTTCATGCTCGACAACGCCGAGTACTTCGTGCGCACCTTCATCCGTGGCCCGGTGTGCCGCGGGCAGATCGCCACTGACGTGATCCGCGACAACTTCTGGGCGCTGTTCCAGGAGCCGGCCCATGACCGCTACGTCACCGATGCCGCCTACCGCGGCCAGGCCACGCCGTTGCTGGCCATGCCGGGGCAGATCGACGATGTCGGCAGCGTACTGAGCCTGTGGCGTGCCTACCGCGACAAGCGCAACGACTACGAGACCCTGCGCCGCGAGGCCTACGCCGAAATGCCAGCGCCGAGCTGGTCGACGCTGTGGGCAGGCAACGACAACGCCTTGCTCAGCATCTTCCGTCACTTCGACAGCGCCTCGGTGAGCAAGGGGCTGATCGGTGACGTGCCGTTGACCATCTGGCTGTTCGACTACCCACTGCTGGAGCGCACCTACTACCAACTGGCGGTCAACTTCGACGTGTACGGCAACGTCTCGCACCAGTTGCAGACGCGCCTGTACTTCGACCTGATCCGCAACGGCGCCGAGGTCAACTTCCTGCGCCTGATGCCGGCCAATAAACGCGGCGCGATCCTCAGCGACTGGTACCAGAACAGCGGCAAGGTGAAGATGTGGCTCGACTACACCGACATCGACACCGATACCCCAAGCGCCCTGCAACTGAACGAGCACAATGCCACGCGCGACTTCGGCCTCAAGCTGCTGCAACGCACCGGCAGCCTGAACGCAGCGCCCGATCCGATCAACCGTTGCACCGGTGCCTACTGCTCGCGACCACAGATGAACGAAGCGTTTCGTGATGTGGAGCAGAGCCTGAGCCGCCTGGTGTCGCGCCCGGCGGCAGGGCTCAAGGTGATCGGCCAACTGCCCGAGGCGACCATGCTGCGCATCGAAGGGCAGGGCGGTCAGCGTCAGGTCTACAGCCTGTTGCGCAACCGCGCGCACAGCAACGTCGCCTTCCTGCTGGGCGAGGCCTATCGCTACCAGCCGGGGCTGGACACCCTGACCCTGTATCCGGGCGTGCTCAGCAGCTACCCGAACTTCATCTTCAACATTCCGGCCAGTGACGTACCGGAGTTCGTCGAGGACATGGAGGCTGCGCGTGACGACCAGGGCAAGTTCGAGCGTATCGTCGAGCGTTGGGGCGTGCGCCGCAGCCACCCGCAGTTCTGGCGGTACTTCCACGACCTGAACACCTACATCAAGGAGACCGAGCCGGTGGAGGCGGGTGTGCTGGACATGAACCGCTACGAGAACCTCTGATCGATTGCCGGGAAAGGCGTCCGACCTTTCCTGGCTTTCTGCGGTCGGACCTGTGGGTGGCCCCGGCGATGCGTTGCAGCCCATCGCGGGACAAGCCTGCTCCCACAGGCGGGAGCAGGCGGGTTCCGTGATTCGCGCGAGCAGTGCTCGCCTGTGGGCCTGAATGCACCAAGAACCGCAGGACAACCCATGCTGTATTCGCTTCAAGCGCTTCGGGCGTTCGCCGCCTGGGTGGTGGTCTGCCACCACTTCATGCAGATCTTCTTCGATTTCAATGCCAAAGGCCCCGTCGGCCGCCTGCTCGCCGAGCGCGGTGCAGTGGGGGTCGACATCTTCTTCGTCATCAGCGGCCTGGTGATCTACCTCTCGACCCGCGACAAGGAGATCGCCCCGCGCGAATTCCTGCTCAACCGCGCCTTGCGTATCGTCCCGGCGTACTGGTTCTACACCTTGCTCATGGCGTTGCTGTTGCTGGTGGCCAGCCGCTGGATGCCGCATCAGGTGTTCGAGTGGCAGCACCTGGTGCTGTCGCTGTTGTTCGTGCCAGCGGAAAACCCGGGTGGCTATGGGCTGTACCCCACCCTCAACGTGGGTTGGACGCTGAACTTCGAGATGTTCTTCTACCTGCTGTTCGGCCTGGCGTTCCTGGTACGCCAGCGTCATCACCTGGTACTGGTTACTGCGGCCCTGCTGCTGGTCAGTGAGGTGCTGGGGCGCCTGGGTGTGCTCAGCCGCTTCTACAACAACGACATCATCTATGAGTTCCTGCTGGGCATCGGCCTGGGTGTGCTGTACCGGCGCGGGCTGATCCGCGAGGGGCTGTGGCTGCCGCTGGCGGTGCTGGCGGCGGCGGGGTTTGCGCTGTACCAGCTCGACGCCTCGCAGCGCCTGCTGCACTGGGGCCTGCCGAGTGCGATGGTGGTGCTGGCCTTCATCGCGCTGGAGCCGTACTTTCGCGGCAATCGGGTGCTCAAGGCGCTGGGGGACTGTTCGTACTCGGTGTATCTCACCCACGTGCTGGTGCTGTGGGGCGGCTGGTTCATCAGCCAGCGGTTGCGGCTCAATCCGTACCTGGTGTTCGCCTTCTGCGTACCGTCAATCGGACTAATGTCTTGGTTCAGCTACCAGTGGCTGGAGCGTGGCCTGTATCGGCGCCTCAAGGCCTGGTTCGGGGCGCGGGGGATACGCCAGGCGCAGCCGGCACTATCCCGAGTCAATTACTAGGACTTTGTTCGAGGCCTGGCTTGGCGTACACTGGGCGGCAAGTCTGTGAGGAACTTCCATGAGCGCTATAACCATTACCGACGCCGCCCATGATTATCTGGCCGATCTGCTCTCGAAGCAGAACACGCCCGGGATCGGCATCCGCGTTTTCATCACCCAGCCGGGCACCCAGTACGCCGAGACCTGTATCGCCTACTGCAAGCCGGGCGAAGAAAAGCCTGACGACACCGCCGTGGGTCTGAAGAGCTTTACTGCCTACATCGACGCCGTCAGCGAGCCGTTTCTCGAAGACGCACTGGTCGACTACGCCACCGACCGCATGGGCGGGCAACTGACCATCAAAGCGCCGAACGCCAAGGTGCCGATGGTCAACGAAGACAGCCCGATCAACGAGCGCATCAACTACTACCTGCAGACCGAGATCAACCCGGGTCTTGCCAGCCACGGCGGCCAGGTGAGCCTGGTCGATGTGGTCGACGATGGCATCGCCGTGCTGCAGTTCGGTGGCGGTTGCCAGGGTTGCGGTCAGGCGGACGTCACCCTCAAGGACGGCATCGAGCGTACGCTGCTCGAGCGCATCCCGGAGCTCAAGGGTGTGCGTGACGTGACCGACCACACGCAAAAAGAGAACGCCTACTACTGATAGGCCCTATCGCGGGGCAAGCCCGCGCCTGCAGGTGCGGCGTCGTACCTGCAGGAGCGGGCTTGCCCCGCGATTGCATTCGTCGCCCGCCAAAAATGCCTTGGCCTAGCAACAAAGTGTTACTGTTTCAAGCCCTGCGACAACAGGCCGCAGCCCGTAAATCAAGGGCTGCGGGCCGATCTTCCGGGTGTCGGGTAGCTGGTCTCGGGGTGTCATGCCAGAATGCCCCGGTTTTTCGACCGGCCCTGCTCGAGGGCCGGCACCTTCCCTGTAAAGGATGGTTCCATGACTGATCTACTGACCCGGCGCGCGGTCGTCGCCGGGATGGGCGTACTGGGGCTTGGCCTGCTGGCGGGTTGCAACCCGGCCCGGGGCCTGGACTTCAAGTACGGCAAGAACATGAGCAACGAGATCCTTGGACGCAAGTTCAAGCTCAAGGATCCGCAGGGTAACGAGCGTACCCTGTCGAGCTTCTACGGCTCGATGCCGATGATCTTCTTCGGTTTCACCCAGTGCCCGGCGGTCTGCCCGACCACGCTGGCACGCGCCGCGCAGATCCGCAAACTGCTCAAGGGCCGTGACCGCGACCTGTTCCAGGTGGTGTTCATCACCCTGGACCCGGAGCGTGATACCCCTGAAGTGCTCGACGCCTACGTCAAGGCCTTCGATCCATCGTTCGTCGCCCTGACCGGCACCCCGGAAGAAATCGACGAGGTGGCCAGGGAGTTCAAGGTGTTCTACGAAAAGGTCCCTGCCGGCGACACCTATACCATTTCCCACTCGTCCACCAGCTACGTCTACGACACGCGTGGCACCCTGCGCCTGAGTCTGGGCCATTCCCTGAATGCCCAGGAATGCGCCGAAGACCTGCGCACCTTGATGGAGATCTGCTGAATGTCGATGCAACCGATCAAGCGCGGCCTGGCCGCTCTCGCCCTGCTGGGCCTGGCCCTGCCGGCCCTGGCCGACACCACCGTAAGCGACGCCTGGGTGCGCGCCAGCGTGCCGCACCAGCAGTCCACCGGCGCCTTCATGACCCTGACCGCCAGCACCGACAGCAAGCTGGTGAACGTGGCTTCGCCGGTGGCCAAGACCGTGCAGGTGCACGAGATGACCATGAATGGCGATGTGATGGGCATGCGTGAAGTGAAGAGCGTGGAGCTGCCGGCCGGCAAGCCGGTGACCCTCGATCCCAACGGTTTGCACGTGATGTTGATGGGCCTGAACGAGCAGGTGAAGGAAGGGCAGCAGGTGCCACTGACCTTGACCATCGAAGATGCCAAGGGCCAGAAGCAGACACTCGAGGTGCAGGCGCCGGTCAAGCCGCTGACTGCCGAGATGGATGCCGGGCACGACCATATGCACATGAAGCACTGAGTACCGACAAGGGCCGCGCAAGCGGCCCTTGTTCTTTCTGCTTGCTGTCGTTCAGCTACGGAATCGCGGCAGCGGCCGGTCGATGGTCAGCGAAGTCAGGGTTTTGCGAACCTGGGCTTCGTCGGCCTCCAGGGCCTTGAGGCTCGCGCGAATCTTGCCGGCCGAGGGCACATCGCCCTGCCGGTCGATCCAGTCGGCGATTTCCTTGCAGGCGCTGCTCAGGCAGGCCTGGCGCTGGTTCATCAGCGTGATGAGGGTGGTGAGCTCTCGTTCTGACATGGCAGGATCCTCCGTTCAGCCTTCTCAGTGTAGCAGCGGCTGGCGGTCTTGCCGGGCGACGGGTCAGTGGTTCAGGCAGGCGAGGCGGTAGACGCCTGGCGTCACGCCGAAGGCCTGCTTGAACTGCCGGCTGAGGTGGCTCTGGTCGGCGAAGCCCAGTGCAAAGGCCACTTCCGAAGCCGGGAGGCCACGGCGCAGGAACTCCCGGGCGCGGGCCAGGCGACGCTGCTTGAGCCAGGCATGGGGCGGCAGCCCGGTGGCCTGGCGAAACACCCGAGCAAAGTGGAAGGGTGACAGGTTGACCGCCGCGGCCAGTGCCTCCAGCGAAGGTGGGTCGGCCAGTTGGCTCTCCAGCAGTTCGCGGGCCCGTGCCACGGCCAGCGGTTCGTGGCCGGGGGCAGCAGGTTCGCTGCAGTGGCCATGACGTTGTACCAGCGCCAGGACCGCCTCGCGCCAGGCGGTTTGCTGCTCCAGCGCGCTCGCGCCGGCTTCCGACAGGCGATGCACACGGCTGAAGGCCGCCGCCAGGATCGGGTCCTGCACCACGCTCTGCCTGAAGTGCGGCAGGCCGTGGCGGCCCAGTTCCAACTCGTCCAGCACCCCGGTGACGCGTTCGTGTTCCGGATAGAACGCACGGTAGCGCCAGCCCGCCTCGTGGGCCTTGGCGCCGGTGTGCAATTCGTCGGGGTTGATCAATACCACGCTGCCGACCGGCGCCAGGTGATCACTGCCACGGTGCCAGAAACACTGGGCGCCGGACTCGATCACGGTGAACACATAGCCTTCGTGCACATGCGGCGCAAAGCGCTGCTGTACGTAGCGGGCGTGCAGCATCTCGACATCGCCGAGGGCGGGTGCCTGCCACAGGTGGATCTGTTCGCGCAGGGGCGTGCTCATGTCAGCCAGCTGCGCAGGACAAAGAAGATCAGCATGCTCGCCAGCATGCTCAGCAATACGCTGCGGGTCAACAGCACCAGGGCGATGGCCACCAGCGAGCCGAGCAGGTACGGATTGAGCGGATCGAGGTTCAGCTGATGCTCGGGCAGGAAGATGATCGGCCCGCAGATTGCCGTGAGCAGTCCCGGCACGGCGAAACCGAGGAACTGGCGCACGTTGGAGCCCAGGCGCAGGGGCAGGCGCGGCTCGAGAAAGACGTAGCGATTGAGGAACACCACCACACCCATGGCGACGATCAGCAGCCAGATCATGCGCGGCTCCCGGCGAATTTCTGACAGACAAAACCCGCGGCCATGCCCAGCAGCCCGGCGGCCACCAGCGCCGTTTCCCAGTGCCAATGGCTGAACAGCACCGAGCAGAACAGCGACACCGCCACGCACACCAGGGTCGGCACGCTGCGTACCAGCGGGGTGATCAACGCGACGAAGGTGGCGACGATCGAGAAGTCCAGGCCGAGCTGGTCCAGGTGCGGGATGTTCTGGCCGAGGATGATGCCGGCCAGTGTGAACAGGTTCCAGGCCACATAGAAGGTCAGGCCCACGCCCAATGCGTACCAACGGTTGAACTGTTGCTGGTCGTGGTGGCTGGTCAGGGCGAAAAGCTCGTCGGTGAGCAGAAAGCCCAGCCCCAGTCGCCAGCGGGTCGGCAGGCCGGACACCACAGGGCGCATCGACAGCCCATAGAGTAGGTGCTGCGACGTCAGCAGCAGGGTGGTCAGCAGGATCGACAGCAGCCCGGCGCCGCTCTTGAGCATGCCGATCGCCACCAGTTGCGCAGCTCCAGCAAAAACGATCGCAGACAGCCCCTGACCTTGCCAGGCGCTGAGGTTGGCTTCGATGGCCATGGAGCCGGCCAGCAGCCCCCAGGGCGCAACGGCGAGCGATAACGGCAGGATGGCGACGGTGCCTTGGGTGAAAGCATGGCGGGCGAGGGGCGGACTGCTGGACATGGCGGCTACGGACAGGGGCAGGGATGTCCAGCATGCCAGAGGAAAAAGCTGCCTGGCTTGAACGATCTTGCTGGTTTGCGGGTGCGATGCGCTTCACGACATTTTTTTCACATCCCCTTGCTAGGATCGCCGCCACAAGAAGGAGCGATCGATGATTCAAGTGTTGCGCAAGCGTGGTGTCAGGCTGACCTTGACGGCGACGGCAGGCGTGGTGGCCTGCGCCCTGGGCTTCTTCGCCTGGCAGACGTTCTATCCGGTGCAGGCCTCCGATGGCTGGCACGTGCAGGTGCTGCACCGTGACGTGGCCAAGGCCGCCTCGCTGCTGCCGCTGGCCGATGGCAGCCTGTTGGTCAGCCGCGAGCTGGACGATGGGCTGGGCAGTATTCTCAAGATCACCCCACAGGGCGAGCGTGTGGTGGTGGTCGATGGCCTGTCCAAGCCTGACGGCATGGTCGCGGTCGAGGGCGGCTGGGTGTTCAGCCAGGAGGGCGGACTGGCCCCGGTCAGCGTGTCTCGCGATGGCCAGATCACCGCCTTGTTCAACGGAGAAAGCGTGCAGGGCCTATGGAACGACGGCGATCACCTCTACGCCATCGAGGATCGCAAGGGCGATGGCCGCCTGATGCGCTACGACTGGCAGAGCGGCCAGGTGGAAGTGCTGCGCTCGGCGCTGACTGAAACCGAAGGCCTGACCCGCTGCAGCGGTGGCCAGTTGCTCTATACCGAAAAGGCTGCCGGCAAGATCCGCGCGCTGAACGAAGGGGGTGAAGACCCGGTGGTGGCCGAGGGGCTGCGCAATCCCACCTTCCTGTTCTGCGACCAGCGCGGGCTGTGGATCAGCGAAGACTCCACGCATCGCGCGCGCCTGCTGCGCATCGATGCCGATGGCAAGCGGCATACCGTGTTGTCCTTCCTCAAGGCGCCGCAGTCGATCGTGCCCGATGGCAAGGGTGGCTACCTGCTCGCCGAAGGCGGCCGCGATCGCGTCCTGCACCTGTCGCCGCCCGAGCAGGAACTGGATGCGCATGTGGCCAGCCTCGACGCGCAATAGCCTTGGCCCGTTGGGCGGGCAATGCGTTGCGGCAAGCCCTCCCAGGGCCGGCAAGCGTTTCACTTGGGTTGCGCGATCAGCAGCAGCGACTGCGGCACCGGGCTTTGGGGGTGTTGCGGCTCCTGCAGCGTGCACAGGTTGAGGCCTGCCATGTCCAGTGCGGCAAGCCAGCTGGACAGCGTGCGGAAATACCAGGGCATGGGTTCCCAGTTGCCCTCGAAGCCTGCAAAGGACTCGACCCGCCAGCCATCCTGATAGTTGCCCGCTGCAGCACTCCACGGGTGCAGGGTCTGGATCAACAGTGCGCCGTCGTGTGCCAGCCTTGGCGCCAAGGCGCCGAGCAGCGGGATGATGTCCTGATGCAGCAGGGCGAAGTTGGCACAGATCAGCGAATAGTCCCGACCGATCTCCACCTCGGCGCCAATCAGTTGCGCGTAGCTGGCCAGGTGCACCTGCGCCGAGCCAGCAGCCTTGGCCGACTCGACCAAGGTCCTGTCGCCGTCGACACCCACCGCCTCGATTCCCCGGCTCTCCAGGGCGCGCAGCAGCCAGCCCTCGCCACAGCCGAGGTCGAGCACACGCTCCGGCTGGCGGCCGAGGATCGCCAGCAAGATCGCCTGGTCGGTGACCTGGCGGCGCGAGGCGATGCTGCCGCTGCGCACGGCCTCGATCCAGGCCTTGGCATTGTGCTGCCAGCTGTCCAGCAACTGGGTGGTGGGAGTGGGCATTGGTTGGCCTGCGTAGCGTGGGCGGTGAACACCATTCTAGTGCAACGCTGCCGCGATACTTGTGCATTGACCCATGCCGCCGCCACACTGGCCTCCCTTAACAAGGAGCAGCGCATGGCACTTTCGACGACGGACTTCACCACCCGGTTGCTGATAGACGCTGGCGTCGGCCCTGGCATGCGGGTGCTGGATGTCGGCTGTGGAACGGGCGATGTGAGCGTGCTGCTCGCCGAGTTGGTCGGGCGTGACGGGGCGGTGGTCGGGGTCGACCAGTCCTTCGCCGCGCTTGAGCTGGCGCGCCAGCGTTCGCCTGTTTCAGGCCATGCCCCGGTCGAGTTCGTCGCCTGTGACCTGCATCGCTTGCCTGAAGCCCTGGGGCTGTTCGATGCCATCGTCGGTCGGCGAGTGCTGATGTACCAGCCAGACGCCGTCCTGGCCGTGCGCAGGTTGTCCAGGCTGTTGCTGCCTGGTGGCGTGCTGGTGTTCCAGGAACACGACAGCACCCTGACCCCGGCAAGCCTGGCGCCTTTTCCGCTGCATCGCCGTGCCCAGCAGTGGCTGCAGCGCATGCTCGCCCACGAAGGGGCGGACCTGCATATCGGCTTCAACCTGCATCGCATCCTCACCGAAGCCGGACTGCAGGTGCAGAGCCTGCGCGCCGAATGCCTGTTGCAGACCCCGGACAGTCCCTACGGGCTGGCAGCGATCATACGCGCGTGCCTGCCACGAATCCTTGAGCACGGCATCGCCACGGCGCGTCAGGTGGGGATCGAAACGCTACAGGCACGGCTGGATGCCGAGCGCATGCAGTCGCAGGGGATCTATATCGGCGACATGGCCTTCGGGGTCTGGGCGAACAAGCGTTGATGCAATAGGAGAGGGGCTTGCCAATCGCTAATGATTCTCGTTAATGTAATGTTATTACGTTATCAAATGCCCTATCGGAGAATCACCATGCAAGTCTTGTCATCCCTCAAGCACGCCAAGCTGCGCCACCGCGACTGCCAGGTGGTCAAGCGCCGCGGCCGCCTGTATGTCATCTGCAAGTCGAATCCGCGCTTCAAGGCGCGCCAGGGTGGCGTGAAGAAGAAGCGCGGTTGAGCGGCAAGTCTGCTTTCAAGGATGTGAGCAAGACGGTTGCTCCCATCCGCGAATGTGCGGCGGTATACTCGCCGCCCGTTCGACTGTTAATCCGAGTATTTCAATGGGTTTTTCCGCTACCGTCACACCTGAGCCGCGTCGCCTTGGCGCGCCGCTGATTGCCCTGGCCCTGCTGCTGGCAGGCGCCTGGTTCCTCAACCTCAATGCCGGTTTCAAGCAGGTGCTGTTGCTGTTGGTTGGCGCGGCGCTGGGCCTGACCCTCTACCATGCCGCTTTTGGCTTTACCTCGGCCTGGCGGGTGTTCATCAATGAACGCCGTGGCGCAGGTTTGCGCGCGCAGATGGTCATGTTGGCGCTGGCGGTCCTGCTGTTCTTCCCGGCGCTGTCGGCGGGCAGTTTGTTCGGCAACCCGGTCACCGGTCTTGTGGCCCCAGCCGGGGTATCGGTGGTGTTCGGCGCGTTCATCTTCGGCATCGGCATGCAACTGGGCGGTGGTTGTGCCTCGGGCACGCTGTTCACTGTCGGTGGCGGCAATGCGCGGATGCTGGTGACGCTGCTGTTCTTCATCATCGGCTCGGTCACCGCGACCCACCATGCCGACTGGTGGTTCGCCTTGCCCTCGTTCCCGGCCACCTCGATCGTCCAGGCCTGGGGCATGGGGCCTGCGCTGGTGGCCAGCCTCGCACTGTTCGGGGTGATCGCCTGGGTCACCGTGGTGCTGGAGAAGCGTCGCCATGGCGCACTGGAAGTTCCCGTGGGCAGCGAGCACCAAGGCCTGCGTCGTTTCCTGCGCGGGCCGTGGCCGCTGGTGTGGGGCGCAATCGCGCTGGCACTGCTCAATTACGCCACCCTGGCGCTGGCCGGACGCCCTTGGGGCATCACCTCGGCCTTCGCCTTGTGGGGCGCCAAGACCTTGAGCGGGTTGGGCGTGGATGTGGGCAGCTGGGTGTTCTGGCAGGCGCCGGCCAACGCCAAGGCCTTGGCTGCACCGCTGTGGCAGGACATCACCACGGTAATGGACCTGGGGATCGTACTGGGCGCCTTGCTCGCCGCCGGCCTGGCTGGACGCTTCGCGCCGAGCCTGAAGATCCCGACGCGTTCGCTGGTCACCGCGGTGATCGGTGGCCTGCTGCTGGGGTACGGTTCGCGCCTGGCCTATGGCTGCAACATCGGCGCCTATTTCAGCGGCATCGCCTCGGGCAGCGTGCATGGCTGGTTGTGGTTGGTGGCGGCTTATGCCGGCAACCTGATCGGTGTGCGACTGCGGCCGCTGTTCTTCGCTGGCGAGCGACGCGCAGCGACCTTGACCGGTTGCTGAGGCGCCTTTAGGGCACTGCAGCGTAAGCGATAGGTGCCTGCCAAATGTTGAGAAACTACATGAGGTTTTTCTATAAATGACCTCATGTATGTTTCTTATCTTATTGATATACATAATTTATTTCTTTGATAGTTCCGATCTTGCCGCGGTTCTGAACCTTACAAGCTGATCCTCTGTTTTCGTTTTGATGACAATTCGATAATGATTCTCATACGAGATTCGTTTTCATGTGAATGCCGGTCAACCGGTATCCAGGACCTTCATCGAATCGAACAAGGAGAAAGGCAGCGATGTTCGCGCCCATCAGCCGTAGCATGACCCTCACCCTGGGTCTGTGCGCCACCGTCATCAGCCCGGCAGGGTTGGCCGAAGAGCGCGAAAAGCGTTCCGAGGAAGGCGTACTGGAGCTCGGCTCCACCGAAATCCTCGCCCAGGGCCTGGGCAGCACCACCGAGCACACCGGCTCCTACACCACCGGCAGCATGAGCGCCGCCACGCGCCTGAACCTGTCGATCAAGGAAACCCCACAATCGGTTTCGGTGCTGACCCGCCAGCAGCTGGACGACTTCCAGCTCGACACCCTGTCCGAAGCGCTGAGCCATGTCACTGGCGTGACCGTCCAGCGCAACGACTCCGAGCGACCGACGTACTATGCGCGCGGCTACTCGATCAACAACTTCCAGATCGATGGAATGCTCAACACTTTCTCGGGGCTCAAGTCCGACTCCGACACCATCATCTATGACCGTATCGAAGTGGTGCGTGGCGCTACCGGCCTGACCACCGGCGCGGGTGATCCCTCCGGCACCATCGCCATGGTGCGCAAGCGCCCGACCCATGAGCTGGCGGTGAAGACCGGCATCAGTGCCGGCAGTTTCGACAACTACTACAGCTACCTGGATGTTGGCGGCCCGTTGGGCTGGGACGGGCGCCTGCGTGGGCGCACGGTGCTGGCCTATCGCGACAACAAGTCGTACATGGACCACTACCAGACCCAACGTGAGGTGGCCTACGGCATTCTCGAGGCCGACCTTACCGACAGCACGGTGCTGGCGGTCGGCTACGACTACCAGAACAAGCATGTCCAGGGCTCCAGCTGGGGCACCGTGCCCTACTGGAACGCAGATGGCAGCAAGGCCAACCTGCCGCGCTCGACCAACCTGGCGGCGCCCTGGTCGTCCTGGCCGCTGAAGGACCAGACGGTGTTCGCCACCCTCGATCAGCAACTGGGCAATGACTGGCTGCTCAAGGCGGCCTACACCCACCGCCAGAGCGACAGCGACGGCAAGGTCTACTACGGCGGCAATGGCTTCCCCGAGGCCGACCGCAGTGGCATGAAAGCCTGGAGCAGTCATTTCTCCGGAGAGGAGCAGATGGATGCCGTGGACTTCAACCTTGCCGGCCCCTACCAGCTGCTGGGCCGTACCCATGACTTCATGATCGGCTACGGGGTCTCCGAGCGACGCGACAGCTCGCCGTACTACACCGGCCGCAACGATCCGCAGGGCTACGCGATCATCCCCGACTGGAAATACATGGGCGGGATTCCCAAGTTCTACGATCGCAAGACTGGCCTGGATGAATCGCGCTCGCGCATCGAGCAGAAGGCCGGCTACATCGCTACCCGGCTCAACCCCACCGATCGCCTGCACCTGGTCCTCGGCAGCCGCTACGGTAGTTGGAAGACCACCAGCAAGTCCTGGACATACGATGACAACCTGGCGGTTACCGACATCTCCCGCAGCGAGCAGACCCAGAACGACCAGTGGACGCCCTATGCCGGTGTGCTTTACGACCTCAACGAGCAGTTCACCGTCTATGTCAGCTACACCGACATCTTCAACCCGCAGACCAACAAGGACATCAGCGACAAGTACCTGGACCCGGTCGTGGGCAAGGTCTACGAGTTGGGTCTGAAGGGCAGCCTGTTCGAGGATCGGGCCAACCTCAGCGCCGCGGTGTACCGCAGCAAGCAGGACAACGTTGCGGAGGTCGACGACTCGGTGCCGCCAGGCCCCAACGGTGAGCAGTACTACAAGTCCGGTGGCAAGGGGGCGGTGGTCGAGGGCTTCGAGGCCGAGTTGGCAGGCGAGGTGATGGCGGACTGGCAGATGAGCCTGGGCTACAGCTACACCCACGCGCTGCGTGGCGACAAGACGCGCAAGGACACGGCCCGACCGATGAATCTGGTGCGTTTCTCGAGCACCTACAAGGTGCTGCCAAAACTGACCGTGGGCGGCACCCTCGACTGGCAAAGCCACACCTTCGGTGTCGGCAACCGCCCGGTGGGGCGCAATGCATCGGGTGGCATCATCACCGTCAGGGACCGCATGAGCCAGCGGGCGTTCTCGGTGGTCGGACTGATGGCCCGCTACCAGGTCGACGAACACCTGTCGGCCTCGGTGAACGTGAAGAACCTCTTCGACGAGCACTACTACAACAACCTGGGGTTCTACAACGGCGTCTATAACGGCGAACCGCGCACCCTGATGGTCAGCCTGGACTGGTCGTTGTAGCGTCTTGCGCCTGGCCTGCGATGCGCACGCGAGCGCTCGCAGGCCAGGCTCAGCGCCCCAGCGGCAACGCCACCGCGATCATCGCGAACAGCGCGCCGCAGCAGCGGTTGAAACCCTTGCCGCCCTTGGCCAACCACGGCCTGATGCGACCGGCCAGGCGTGCCAGCAGGTATTCGACCAGGCATTCCACGCAGGCGAACGTCGCCGCCATCACGATGAACTGCAGGGCCAGGCCGCGTTGCGGGTCGATGAACTGCGGCAAAAAGGCGCCATAGAACAGCAGCACTTTCGGGTTGGACAGCGCCGACAGCAAACCCTGGCGGAACAAGCCGATATTTCCCAGCCGGGCCTGGCCCTGGGCCAGGTCCAGGTGCAAGGGTGGGGCACGCCAGAGCTGGATGCCGAGCCACAGCAGATAGGCGCCGCCGACCCACTTGAGCACTTGCAGCACGGAACCCGACGTTTGCAGCAGTGCGCTCAGCCCGAACATCGCCAGTGCGATCAGGGCGCTGAAACCACACATGCCGCCGAGGATGGTGAACAGCGTTCGCCGCGCGCCGTAGCGGGCGCCATGAGTGAGGGCCAGCAAACTGTTCGGCCCCGGGGTCAGTGACAGGCCGATGCTTGCCAGCAGGTAAATGAACCAGGTGTCGAGTGCCATGAGAACGCCTTGTAGGAGAAGGGGCAGCGGGCCTGCTGCGCGGAAGCGGCCCTGTGAGTGCGGAGTATAGGGCCGCTTGTCTTTATGCATGGATATGAACTGACAGTTCAACTGTTGGCTTGCCAACACCCTGCGCACACTTTGCCCGCCATCGATCACCGCGTATTTGGCAAATCCCAGCAAAATCAGGGGGTTGAAACCCGGCACAACTCCTGCAAATGCCCCTGCATGCCCAGTCATCCGCAGGAGCGCCCTTGAACCGACTCAACTTCCCCTTGATCCCGCTCTGTGCCGTGCTGGCGCTGGTCGGCTGCGAGCGTGCCGAGCAGGTCACGACCCATAGCGACCAGCCGGTGCGCGGCGGAACCCTGGTCTATGCCACCGACCGCGAGCCCACCTGCCTGGACCCGCATGTGGCGGGTGACATGCCGCAAGTGTTCGTGGCCCAGCAGTACCTGGATTCGCTGGTGTCGATGGACAGCGACGGCCGTATCGGCCCTTGGCTGGCCGAGCGCTGGGAGGCGTCCGCCGATGGCCTGAGCTACACCTTCCACCTGCGCCACGACGTGCATTTCACCGACGGCACGCCGTTCAATGCCCAGGCGGTCAAGGCCAATCTCGACCACATGGCCGACCCCAAGACCCAGTCCAGCACCGCAGGCGGCTATATCCGCCAGTATCGCGGCACCGACATCGTCGACGAATACACCGCCGTGGTGCACCTGGCCACGCCTTACGCGGCCTTCCTCGAAGTGCTCGCCCAAGGCTTTCTCGGTATCCAGTCGCCCACCGCGCTCAAGCGCAGCCGTGACGAGAACTGCGAAAGCCCGGTGGGCAGCGGGCCGTTCAAGGTGCTGCGCTGGGACCGGCAGAACCAGGTCGAGCTGGTGCGCAATGCCGATTACAACTGGGCGCCGCCGACCGCCAGGCACCAGGGCCCGGCCTATCTCGAGCGCGTCGTGTGGAAGTTCATCCAGGAACCTTCGGTGCGTTTCGCCTCGCTGCAGGCCGGTGAGGTGGACGTCATCGAGAGCGTACCGCCCGAGTCGCACGAGGCGGCGCGGCGCAACCCGGATGTCGAGCTGATCATCGCCCAGCGCCCCGGCAACCCCACCAACGGCACCTTCAACCTGCGCCGGGCGCCCTTCGACGACATTCGTGTGCGCGAAGCCTTCGTGCGCAGCGCCGATATCGAAGGTGCGCTCAAGAGTGTGTACTTCGGCGAGTTTCCGCGAGCCGGCGGCCCGCTCAGCGTGGCCACGCCGTTCTACAGCGGCGAGTTCGAGCGCAGCCAGGACTACGATCCGCAGCGCGCCGCCCGATTGCTCGATGACGCAGGCTGGACCGGGCGTGATGCGCAGGGTTACCGCACACGCAATGGCAAGCGCCTGAGCGCGGTGGTGCTGATCGGCGCGCGTACACCGCCTTCGGAGCTGACCCTCTGGGAGCAGGTGCAGGCCACCACCCGTCAGGCCGGCCTGGAGCTGGTGATCGACCAGATGAGCGACGCCCAGGTCACCGCCCGTCAGGCCGCCTGGGACTACGACATCCGCACCGGCTACTGGAATACCAACACCCCGGATGTGCTGCGCATCATCTTTGGCTCGGCATTCGTCCAGCCGGCAGGCGTCGGCGGCTATCACCAGAACTCCTCGGGCTTCGCCGATCCGGGCTTCGACGCGCTGCTCGACGACGCCCTCGCCACCCAGGACCCGGAGCGCCGTCGGGCGCTGTACTTCAAGGCTCAGCAACAGGCCGCCAGCCAGTACCTGCAATTGACCACTTACCCGCAGAGCACCCGGCTGGGCCTCTACAAGACGGCCCACGGCGTGCGCCTGGAGCCCTCGCTGGCGGTGACCTATCTCTATGACGCATGGGTGAGCAAATGAGTGAAGCGACGACCCTGACCGATCCCCGTCGCGAGCGCCTGCGTGCGCTCGGACGCCGCGCCGCCATTCGCCTGGGCGGCGGCCTGCTGGTGCTGTGGGCGGTGGCGACCCTGACGTTCTTCGCCCTGCGTCTGATGCCGGGTGACCCGGTGTTGGCGATTCTCGGTGGCACCACCGGCAACCCGACGCCGGAGGCCATCGAGGCAACCCGGCGCGAGTACGGCCTGGATAAACCGTTGCCGGTGCAATACGCGCTGTATCTCGGGCGTCTGGTGCAGGGCGACCTGGGCCAGTCCTATTCCCAGCACCAGCCTGTGACCCGCGTGCTGGCGGAACAGGCCGGGGCAACCCTCGAGCTGACGTTCGCCGCACTGGTGCTGGCCTGGTTGCTGGTGCTGCTGTTGACGGTGGTCACGGCTGGCCGGGGCCGGCTCATCGGCGGACTCGCCTCGCTGGCCGAAACCCTCAGCGCCGCCTTGCCGCACTTCTGGCTGGGGGTGGTGCTGCTGGCAGTATTCGCCTTCGGCTTGCGCTGGTTCCCGCCGGCGGGCAGCGACAGTCTCGCAAGCCTCGTGCTGCCGGCATTCTCCCTCGCCATTCCGCTGGCAGGGTTCATCGCCCAGGTGACCCGTGAATCACTCGAGCTGACCCTCGATCAGCCCTTCATCCTCAGCGCCCGCAGCCGTGGCCTGAGCGACCTGGCGGTGCGCTTCCGGCATGCCCTGCGCCACGCCCTGCTGCCGGGCGTGTCGCTGTCGGGCTGGGCCATCGGTGCGCTGATCAGCGGGGCGGTGGTATGCGAGGTGATCTTCTCGCGCAAGGGCGTGGGCCGTCAGTTGTACCAGGCGGTGCAACTGCAGGATTTGCCGCTGGTGATCGGCATCACCCTGGTGGTGGCTGCTGCCTACGTGCTGGCCAACGTTCTCGTGGACCTGCTCTATCAATGGATCGACCCACGCCAACAGGAGACGAGCGCATGAGCGACCTGATTCTTGAACACAGCCAGACGCCAGTGCGTCGACAAGTGAGTTTGTCCTGGCCGCCGCTGGGGGCGAGCCTGGCGATCCTGTTCCTGTTGGCGCTGTTGCTGGCAGCGCTGGCGCCGGGGCTGTTCACTCGCATCGACCCGTTGGCGATCGTGCCTCGTGAGGCGTTCCAGGCACCGAGCTGGACGCACTGGCTGGGCACCGACCAGTCGGGGCGCGACATCTTCGCGCGTATCGTCCACGGTGCGCGTCAGAGCCTGCTGATCGGCGTGGCGGCCACCTTGCTGTCGATGGCCATCGCCGTCAGCCTCGGGCTGCTCGGCGGGTTGGGCGGGGCGCGGGTGGACCGTGGCGTGGGCTGGCTGCTGGAGGTGCTGTTCGCCTTTCCCAGCCTGGTGCTGGCGCTGCTGTTCGTGGCGGTGTTCGGCAGCGGTGTCGGCCCACTGATCATCGCCACCGGTCTGGGTGGGGCACCTGGCTACGCGCGGATGGTCCGCGGCCAGGTGCTGGCGGTGCGCAATTCGGGCTATATCGAAGCGGCGCGGGCGCTGGGGCACCCGACCGCACGCATTGTCCTGCGTCAGTTATTGCCCAATGCCATGCGCCCGTTGGTGGTGACCCTGACCATGGGCGTCGGTCAAGCCATTGTCTGGGCATCTGCCCTGAGTTTCCTGGGGCTTGGTGCCCGACCGCCTGCGCCTGAGTGGGGCACCATGCTGTCGATGGGCCGCGATTTCATCGCCAGCGCCTGGTGGCTGACCTTTTTCCCCGGCCTGTTCATCGTGCTCACCACGTTGGCGACCACCGCGGCCGGCCGCTACCTTCAACACCGCCTGGAGGGCCGCCTGCCATGAGCGACAAGACCTTGATCGTCGAGGGCCTGAACGTGACGTTCGAAGGCCGCAGCGTGGTGCGTGAACTGTCTTTCACCCTGGCGCCGGGTCGCTGTGTGGCCCTGGTGGGGGAGTCTGGCTCGGGCAAGAGCGTCAGCGCCCGCAGCCTGGTGGGGTTGGTGGGTGCGCGTGGCGAGGTGACCGCGCGCACCTTGGGCTTTGGCGGTCGCGACCTGCTGGCCCTGAGCGAGCGTCAGTGGCGTGCGGTGCGTGGCAAGGATATCGGCTTCGTGCTGCAGGATGCGCTGGTGTCGCTCGACCCGCTGCGGCCTGTGGGCAAGGAAATCCTCGAGGTGTTGCAGACCCATGGCTATGGAGATCGGGCGCAGCGCGCTGCGCGCGTGCTGACGCTGCTCGAACGGGTCGGGGTGCCGGATGTGGCGTTGCGTGCGCGGCAGCGGCCAGGCCAGCTTTCTGGAGGGCTGCGCCAGCGGGCGCTGATCGCCAGTGCGCTGGCACTGGATCCGGCGCTGGTGATCGCCGATGAACCCACCACTGCGCTCGATGCCACGGTCCAGGCGCAGATTCTCGAAGTGTTCCAGCAGATCAAGGCGCGGGGTGCATCGTTGCTGATCATCAGTCATGACCTGGCGGTGGTCGCGCAACTGGCCGATGAGGTGGTGGTGCTGCGCCATGGCGAGGTGGTGGAGCAGGGGCCGATACAGCAGGTGCTGCGCCAGCCACGGCATCCTTATACCCAGGCGCTGTTGGCCGCGGTGCCGGCGGAGCATCCGCGTGGCAGCCGCCTGTCGCCGGAGCGTTCGGGCGAGCGAGTAGCGCGTAGCGTGGTGCCTGGCGAGGTGCTGCTGCAGGCCCACGGCCTGGGTAAGCGCTATACCGGACCTGACGGCGTGGTGCGCCAGGTGGTGCAGGGCGTGGACTTCACCCTGCGCACCGGGCAGACCCTGGGCATCGTCGGCGAGTCCGGCTCGGGCAAGACCACGGTTGCGCGCATTGCCCTCGGACTACTGCAACCGGACCAGGGCGAGGTGCTGTATCGCGGCCAGCCATGGAACCGCCCGGGCAATACCGTCAGCGAAGCCAGCCGCCGCCCGCTGCGCCAGCAGATCAGTGTGATCTACCAGGATCCGCTGGGTTCGTTCGACCCGCGCTGGACCGTGGCACAGATCCTCGATGACGCCTTGCAGGTGGCGGGCTTCGCGGCTGCGGCGCGCCCGGCGCGCATTCATGCGCTGCTCGAGCAGGTGCGCCTGCCGGCCAACCTGGCCAGCCGCCGCCCGTTGCAGCTCTCTGGCGGCCAGCGCCAGCGTGTGGCGATCGCCCGCGCCATCGCCAGCGAGCCGAAGCTGATCATCTGCGACGAGCCGGTGTCGGCGCTGGACGTGTCGGTACAGGCCCAGGTACTCGACCTGCTGGCCGACCTGCAGGACACCTTGGGCCTGGCCTATCTGTTCATCTCCCACGACCTGGGCGTGATTCGCCATGTCAGCGATGACGTGCTGGTGATGCGCCATGGCCAGGTGGTCGAGCACGCGCCGGTCGAGCAGTTGTTCGAGCAGCCTGCCCACGAATACACCCGCCGTCTGCTCGGCTCGGTGCCGCGCCTGCCGGGCAGCGGCGCCGAGCTGGTGGTGCCGCCACTGGACCTGGAACACGAAGCTTTCGACCTGTTCGATGAATCACGCCTCTGGAAAATCGCCATTTAAGGATTGCCCCATGACCACCTTCCAACGTTTCCCTTTCCAGGCTCCCGCTGCCAGCGTCGAGGCCTTGAAGGCACGCATCGATGCGCTGCTGCCACAGATTGCCGCCGGTGCGGCCGGACGCGAGCGCGAACGCCAACTGCCGTTCGAGGCCATCGCCCAACTGGCTGCGGCCGGGCTCTACACCGTGCGCATTCCGACCCGTTATGGTGGGCCCGGTGGCACGGTGAGCGATGTTATCGAGCTGCTGCTGAAGATCGCCTCGGTCGATTCCAACGTTGCCCAGGCCCTGCGCCCGGGTTTCGCCTTTGTCGAGGGCCTGCTGGTGTCGAGCGCAGAGGATGCCGAACAGGAGCGCGAGCGCTGGTTCGCGCGCTACCTGCAAGGCGCGGTGATCGGCAATGCCGGCTGGGAACTGGGCGGCGCCAATGGTGCCATCGCCGCGAGGCTGGTTCGCGAAGGGGATCACTATCGCGCCAATGGCAGCAAGTTCTACAGCACCGGGGCGCTGTTCGCCGACTATGTCAGCGCGGTGGCGCTGGATGAGGACGAGCAACCGGTGTCGTTCATTCTCCCGCGTGATCGCGACGGCCTGGAGCTGGTCGATGATTTCGATGCCATGGGCCAGCGCCTGACCGCCAGCGGTACCACGCACCTGCGCAATGTGCGGGTGGAGGAGAGCGAACTGCGCACGCGTACCGTGGAGGAGGGCAGGCGCACGCTGGTGACGCCGTTCCTGCAGCTGTTCCTGGGCACCGTGCTGGCCGGGATCGCCCGCAATGCGCTGGACGATGCCACCCGCTTCGCTCGCGAGCATGCCCGGCCGATCAAGCACAGCACGGCCAGTCGTTCGGTGGACGACCCGTATGTGGAACTGAGCGTGGGCGATATCGCAGCGCGCGCCTACGGCGCCGAGGCGCTGGTGCTGAAGGCGGCCGCCACGATCGACCGGGCCTGGGCGGCGCAGTTGGACGAGGCAGCGGTGGAGCAGGCTGCCCTCGAGGTGGCGCAGGCCCAGTACCTGGTCGCAGAGCTTGCACTCAAAGCGGCCGAGACGCTGTTCGACGTCGGCGGCGCCTCGACCACCGGGCGCGCGCACAATCTCGACCGCCATTGGCGCAATGCCCGGACCGTGGCCAACCACAATCCACGGCAGTGGAAGGCGGCGGTGGTCGGGGCCTGGCAGCTCAAAGGCACCCGCCCACCGGTGTCGGGGTTGTTCTGAGGAGGCGCTATGCAAACCTGCACTCACAGCTTGCACATTCAATGATGTTCCTTGCGCGCCACTGCAGGTATGCTCGGGGAAGCCTTTCCGAACTGTCCTGATCCAAGGAGCTGCACGCTGTGTTCAAACATGTCGATGCCTATGCCGGCGACCCGATTCTCTCGTTGATGGAAGCCTTCAAGGTCGATCCCCGTGCCGACAAGGTCAACCTGAGTATCGGCCTGTACTACGACGAAGCCGGTGTGGTGCCGCAGCTGCCATCGGTAGGCCAGGTCGAGGAACGCCTGGCCGGCCAGCCGCATGAAGCCTCGCTCTACCTGCCCATGGAGGGCCTGGCCAGCTACCGCCAGGCGATCCAGGCACTGCTGTTCGGTGCCGACCACCCGGCCGTGACCGGCGGACGTGTCGCCACTGTGCAGACCGTGGGTGGCTCGGGTGCGTTGAAAGTCGGTGCCGACTTCCTCAAGCGCTACTTCCCGCAGTCCGAGGTGTGGGTCAGCAATCCGACCTGGGACAACCATCGCGCGATCTTCGAAGGCGCGGGCTTCAAGGTGCACACCTACCCGTACTTCGACCAGGCCACCCGCGGCCTGGACTTCGATGGCATGCTGGCAAGCCTGCAAACCTTGGCCAAGCACAGCATCGTCCTGCTGCACCCGTGCTGCCACAACCCCACCGGCGTCGACCTGAGCCAGAGCCAGTGGCAGCAAGTGGTCGAGGTGGTCAAGGCGCGTGAGCTGATCCCGTTCCTCGACATCGCCTACCAAGGCTTCGGCGAAGGCCTGGCCGAAGACGCCTACGCCATCCGTGAAATGGCCCGTGCCGGTGTGCCGTGCCTGGTCAGCAACTCGTTCTCCAAGATCTTCTCGCTGTACGGCGAGCGGGTAGGGGGGCTGTCGGTGGTCAGCGATGACGCGCAAACCGCCCAGAGCGTACTGGGTCAGCTCAAGGCTACCGTGCGCCGCAACTACTCCAGCCCACCCAGCCATGGTGCACTGCTGGTCGCTGGGGTGCTCGGCGATGCCGGCCTGAACGCCCAGTGGCAGGCGGAAGTCGAGACCATGCGCAAGCGTATCCTCGACATGCGCCAAGGGCTGGTCGATGCACTGGCCAAGCAGTTGCCAGGCCAGGACTTCCAGTTCTTCCTGCGCCAGCGCGGCATGTTCAGCTACACAGGCTTCAGTGCCGAGCAGGCACGTCGCCTGCGTGACGAGTTCGGTGTGTACATCATCGACAGCGGCCGGGTGTGCATGGCGGGCCTGCGTCCGGACAACCTGCAGCGTGTCGCCGAGGCATTCGCGGCGGTGCAACAGGGCTGATCCCATGGGCCAGGCATGCCTGGCCCTGCAACTCCAGCTCCCACAATAGATCCGCTTCCTTGTCCCAAAACAGGTGCCGTCCCTCGGACGGGGCTTCGCAATCGCACCTATTCAGTGCACAATCGCGCCCCTCTTTTTCGGTTGAGGTGGCGTGAGGCTTCTATTTCGCCACTCTCAGCCTGTTGCAGTCTTGCGAGTGGAGTTGCACCCGGAATGAATGAGCAGGCCCAAAGCGTCGAACAACGCTTCGAATCAACCCAACAAGCCACCCTCGGTAGCTGGTCGCGTCAAGACACCACCTGGATGCTGGGCCTGTTCGGCACGGCCATCGGCGCAGGTACGCTGTTCCTGCCGATCAACGCCGGCCTCGGCGGTTTCTGGCCGCTGCTGATCCTGGCCGTGCTGGCCTTCCCCATGACCTACTACGCACACCGTGCGCTGACCCGCTTCGTGCTGTCCGGCAGCAAGGGCGGCGATATCACCGAGGTGGTCGAGGAGCATTTCGGCATCACTGCCGGTGCACTGATCACCGTGCTGTATTTCTTTGCCATCTTCCCGATCCTGCTGATCTACAGCGTGGCGCTGACCAACACGGTCGCAAGCTTCATGGAGCATCAATTGCACATGACGCCACCGCCCCGGGCGATCCTCTCGTTCGTGCTGATCCTCGGCCTGCTGGCCATCGTGCGCTGCGGTGAGCAGGCCACGGTCAAGGTCATGAGCCTGCTGGTGTATCCCTTCATCTTCGCCCTGGCGCTGCTGGCCCTGTACCTGGTGCCGCACTGGAATGGTGGCATTCTCGATACGGCTGGCCAGTTGCCGTCTGGCTCGGCGTTCGTGCACACCCTGTGGCTGGCGATCCCGGTAATGGTGTTCTCGTTCAACCACTCGCCGATCATCTCGGCCTTCGCGGTCGACCAGAAGCGTCGCTATGGCGATCATGCCGATGAGCGCAGCGGGCAGATCCTGGCCCGTGCCCACCTGCTGATGGTGGTGATGGTGCTGTTCTTCGTGTTCAGCTGCGTACTGACCCTGAGCAGCGCGCAACTGGCCGAGGCCAAGGCGCAGAACCTGTCGATCCTGTCGTACCTGGCCAACCACTTCAGCAATCCGGCCATCGCCTTTGCTGCGCCGCTGATCGCTTTCGTCGCCATCGCCAAGTCGTTCCTGGGCCACTACATCGGTGCCAGCGAAGGCCTCAAGGGCATCATCGTCAAGACCGGCCTGCGCCCGGGCGCCAAGACCCTGGACCGCGTGGTCGCGGCACTGATGCTGGTGGTGTGCTGGATCGTCGCCACGCTCAATCCGAGCATTCTGGGCATGATCGAGTCGCTGGGCGGGCCGATCCTCGCGGTGCTGCTGTTCCTGATGCCGATTTACGCCATCCGCCGTGTGCCGTCGATGCGCAAGTACAGCGGTGCGATGTCCAACCTCTTCGTCGTGGCGATCGGCCTGGTGGCCTTGAGCTCGGTGGTCTACGGCCTGCTGAACTGAGGCCGTTGCACAGCGCAGGCGGGCGCGCGGCAATCCGCGCCTGCCTGTTGCTCGAAGCTTGCAGCCTGGCGCTAAAAGCGATTAACTCGGAATCCTTTTCAAACCCCGTATAAGGATTTCTGCCATGGCTCAAGTGACTCTCAAAGGCAACCCGGTTCAGGTCAAGGGCGAGCTGCCCAAGGTCGGTGCCCAGGCGCCTGCCTTTTCCCTGGTCGGCGAAGGCCTGGCCGACAAGTCGCTGAAGGACTATGCCGGCAAGCGCAAGGTGCTGAACATCTTCCCGAGCGTCGACACCCCGACCTGCGCCACCTCGGTACGCAAGTTCAATGCCCAGGCCAATGACCTGGCCAACACCGTGGTGCTGTGCATCTCGGCCGACCTGCCGTTCGCCCAGGCACGCTTCTGCGGCGCCGAAGGCCTGGAGAATGTAAAGAACCTGTCGACCCTGCGTGGTCGTGAGTTCATCGAGAACTACGGCGTTGCCATCGCCGACGGCCCGCTGGCCGGCCTGACCGCCCGCGCCGTGGTGGTGCTGGACGAAAACGACACGGTGCTGCACGCCGAGCTGGTCGGGGAAATCGCCGACGAGCCGAACTACGAGGCGGCTCTGGCTGTTCTGAAGTAAACGCTGGCCAGAGGGTCCCCGCGCGGCCCTGGCGGTTTACACACTGTTACGCCGGCCCGGAAGCCATTCCGGGCCGTTTTCATTTAAAGTTCATCGTTTTAGCAACGTCAGCCAATGGTAAATGCCTGGTAAAGGCCCTTTGCTAAAACGATGCCAGTGCTTATCGTTCAACCTCCCCAGTCGCCACTCTCTGAACAAGGTTCGTTCAACCCATGCAAGCTTCTGCCTCCCGTTCTCCCCGTCGCTGGCTGTTCGGCCTGCTGATCCTGCTGCTGGTGGCCTTGCTGGCCTGGTGGCTGTGGCCTGCCGCTGCCCCGACGCACAAGGAGCAGGGCGTGCGCATGGGCAAAGGCGGGCGCCCGGGCTTTGGTGCCTCCAGCGACCCGGTGCCGGTGCGCGTCGAGCCGGTGCGGGTCGGCGACTTCCCGCTCTACTACAAGGCGCTGGGCACGGTGACGGCGACCAACACGGTCAATGTTCGCAGCCGGGTGGCGGGTGAGCTGGTCAAGATCCACTTCAAGGAAGGGCAGCAGGTCAAGGCTGGCGACCTGCTGGCGGAAATCGACCCGCGCTCGTACCGTATCGCCCTGCAGCAGGCAGAGGGCACCCTGGCGCAGAACCAGGCGCAGTTGAAGAACGCTCAGGTCGACCTGGCCCGCTATAAAGGCCTGTATGCCGAAGACAGCATCGCCAAGCAGACCCTGGACACCGCCGAGGCCCAGGTGGGGCAGTTCCAGGGGCTGGTCAAGACCAACCAGGCGGCAGTCAATGACGCGCGCCTGAACCTCGAATTCACCCAGATCCGTGCACCGATCAGCGGTCGCCTGGGGCTGCGACAGCTCGACCTGGGTAACCTGGTGGCAGCCAATGACACCACGGCGCTGGTGGTGATCACCCAGACCGAGCCGATCAACGTCGCCTTCACCCTCCCGGAAACCGAGTTGTCCACAGTGCTCGAGCGCTACCGCAGCGGTGCGCGCCTGCCGGTCGAAGCCTGGGACCGTGGCGACAGCAAGCTGCAGGCCACCGGCGTGCTCGGCAGCCTCGACAACCAGATCGACACCACCACCGGCACCCTGAAGTTCAAGGGTTTCTTCGAGAACAAGGACCTCGCCCTGTTCCCCAACCAGTTCGTCAACGTGCGCCTGCTGGCCGACACCCTCAAGCAGGTGGTGCTGGCCCCGGCGGCGGCGATCCAGTTCGGCAACGACGGCACCTTCGCCTATGTGGTCAACGCCGAGAACAAGGTCAATGTGCGCAAGCTCAAGGTCGGCGCCAGCGACGGCGAGAACAGTGTGATCCTGGAGGGCCTGAAGGCTGGCGAGCGTCTGGTGCTCGAAGGCACCGACCGCCTGCGCGAGGGCACCCAGGTCGAGGTGGTCGAAGACAGCTCGCAAGTCCCGACCACCCCTGGCCAACACCTGCAAGGCCAGGAAGCCAAAGGTTCGGCCCAGACCGGTGAGTCGAGCAAGGCGGGCGCATGAACATCTCGCGGCTGTTCATCCTGCGCCCGGTCGCCACCACGCTGAGCATGCTGGCCATCGTCCTGGCCGGCCTGATCGCCTACAAGATGCTGCCGGTGGCGGCCTTGCCCCAGGTCGATTACCCGACCATCCGTGTCATGACCCTCTACCCGGGCGCCAGCCCTCAGGTGATGACCAGCGCGGTCACTGCGCCGCTGGAGCGCCAGTTCGGCCAGATGCCGGGCCTCAGCCAGATGGCCTCGACCAGTTCGGGCGGTGCTTCGGTGCTGACCCTGCGCTTCAACCTGGACATGAACATGGATGTCGCCGAGCAACAGGTCCAGGCTGCGATCAACGCCGCCAGCAACCTGCTGCCCAGCGACCTGCCGGCGCCGCCGGTGTACAACAAGGTCAACCCCGCCGATACCCCGGTGCTGACCCTGGCCATCAGCTCCGGCACCCTGCCACTGCCAAAGCTCAATGACCTGGTCGACACCCGCGTGGCGCAGAAGATCGCCCAGATCAGCGGTGTCGGCATGGTCAGCATCGCTGGCGGCCAGCGCCAGGCGGTGCGGATCAAGGTCAATGTCGATGCCCTGGCCGCCAACGGTCTGAACCTGGACGACGTGCGCACCTTGATCGGCGCCTCCAATGTCAACCAGCCCAAGGGCAACTTCGATGGCCCGACCCGGGTGTCGATGCTCGATGCCAACGACCAGCTGCGTTCGCCCGACGAATACGCCAACCTGATCCTCAAGTACAACAACGGCGCACCGCTGCGCCTGAAGGACGTCGCCGAGATCGTCGACGGTGCCGAGAACGAGCGCCTGGCCGCCTGGGCCAACGAAAACCACGCGGTGCTGCTGAACATCCAGCGCCAGCCCGGCGCCAACGTCATCGAAGTGGTCGACCGCATCAAGCAGATGCTGCCGTCGATCACCGACAACCTGCCGGCCGGCCTCGACGTCAGCGTGCTCACCGACCGTACCCAGACCATCCGCGCTGCGGTGCGCGATGTGCAGCACGAGCTGCTGTTCGCCATCGCCCTGGTGGTGATGGTGACCTTCGTCTTCCTGCGTCGGGTCAGCGCCACCATCATTCCGTCGATCGCCGTACCGCTGTCGCTGATCGGCACCTTCGGTGTGATGTACCTGGCCGGCTTTTCGATCAACAACCTGACCTTGATGGCCCTGACCATCGCCACGGGTTTCGTGGTGGACGACGCCATCGTCATGCTGGAGAACATTTCCCGGCACATCGAAGAAGGCGAAACGCCGATGCAGGCGGCGCTCAAAGGCGCCCGGCAGATCGGCTTCACCCTGATTTCGTTGACCTTCTCGCTGATCGCCGTGCTGATCCCGCTGCTGTTCATGGCCGATGTCGTCGGCCGGCTGTTCCGCGAGTTCGCCATCACCCTGGCGGTGGCTATCCTGATTTCGCTGGTGGTGTCGCTCACCCTCACGCCGATGATGTGCGCGCGTTTGCTCAAGCGTGAACCCAAGGAAGAGGAGCAGAGCCGCTTCTACCGCGCCAGCGGTGCCTGGATCGACTGGCTGATCGAACGCTACAGCCACGCCCTGACCTGGGTGCTCAAGCACCAGCCGCTGACCTTGCTGGTGGCGGTGGGCTCGCTGGCGCTGACGGTGTTCCTCTACATCATCGTGCCCAAGGGCTTCTTCCCGGTGCAGGACACCGGGGTGATCCAGGGCATTTCCGAAGCCCCGCAGTCCATTTCGTTCAGCGCCATGAGCGAGCGCCAGCAGGCGCTGAGCAAGGTGATCCTGCAGGACCCGGCGGTACAGAGCCTGTCTTCGTACATTGGGGTGGACGGTGACAACGCCACGCTCAACAGTGGACGTTTGCTGATCAACCTCAAGCCCCATGCCGAACGTGATGTCACGGCCAGCCAGGTGATCAGCCGCCTGCAGCCGCAGCTCGACCGGCTGGTGGGTATTCGCCTGTTCATGCAGCCGGTACAGGACCTGAGCATCGAGGACCGGGTCAGCCGCACCCAGTACCAGTTCAGCCTGTCCTCGCCTGACCCGGACATGCTCGCCGAGTGGAGCGGCAAGCTGGTCCATGCCCTGCAACAGCGCCCTGAGCTCACCGACGTTGCCAGCGACCTGCAGGACAAAGGCCTGCAGGTGTACCTGGTGATCGACCGCGACATGGCCAGCCGCCTGGGCATTACCGTCGCGCAGATCACCAACGCCCTGTACGACGCTTTCGGCCAGCGGCAGATCTCGACCATCTACACCCAGGCCAGCCAGTACCGCGTGGTGCTGCAGTCGCAGGCGGCGGCCAACATTGGTCCGCAGGCGCTGGAGTCCATCCACGTCAAGGCCACCGATGGCGGCCAGGTTCGCCTCTCGGCGCTGGCGCGCATCGAACAGCGCCAGGCACAGTTGGCCATTTCGCACATCGGCCAGGTCCCCGCCGTGATGATGTCCTTCAACCTCGGCCAGGGCGTGTCGTTGGGCGAAGCGGTGCAGGTGATCGAGCAGGTGCAGCAGGACATTGGTATGCCGCTGGGCGTGCAGACCCGCTTCCAGGGCGCCGCCGAAGCCTTCCAGGCCTCGCTGTCGAGCACCTTGCTGCTGATCCTCGCCGCCGTGGTGACCATGTACATCGTGCTCGGCGTGCTCTACGAGAGCTACATCCACCCGGTGACCATCCTCTCGACGCTGCCGTCGGCGGCAGTGGGCGCCTTGCTGGCGCTGCTGCTCAGCGGCAACGATCTGGGGATGATCGCCATCATCGGTATCATCCTGCTGATCGGTATCGTCAAGAAGAACGCGATCATGATGATCGACTTCGCTCTCGAGGCCGAGCGTCACCAGGGCATGACCCCGCGTGAGGCGATCTACCAGGCGGCGCTGCTGCGTTTCCGGCCGATCCTGATGACCACCCTGGCGGCGCTGTTCGGTGCCTTGCCGCTGATGCTCGCCACGGGCTCCGGCGCCGAACTGCGCCAGCCGCTGGGCCTGGTGATGGTGGGCGGGCTGCTGGTCAGCCAGGTGCTGACACTGTTCACCACGCCGGTCATCTACCTGTACTTCGACCGCCTGGCGCGCCGCTGGCGCCCGGCTGACGACACCGCGCAGGCCGAGGCATGAACCTTTCCGGTCCGTTCATTCGCAGGCCAGTAGCGACCATGCTGCTGAGCCTGGCGATCATGCTGCTGGGCGGTGTCAGCTTCGGATTGCTGCCAGTGTCGCCGCTGCCACAGATGGACTTCCCGGTGATCGTGGTGCAGGCCAGCCTGCCGGGTGCGAGCCCCGAGGTGATGGCCTCGACCGTGGCAACGCCGCTGGAGCGCAAGCTGGGCAGCATCGCCGGGGTCAGCACCCTGACCAGTAGCTCCAGCCAGGGCTCGACGCGGGTGATCATCGGCTTCGATCTGGGGCGCGACATCGACGGTGCCGCGCGCGAGGTGCAGGCTGCGATCAACGCTACCCGCAACCTGTTGCCCAGTGGTATGCGCAGCATGCCGACCTACAAGAAGGTCAACCCGTCGCAGGCGCCGATCATGGTGCTGTCGCTGACCTCGGACGTGTTGTCCAAAGGGCAGCTGTACGACCTGGCCGACACCATCCTCTCGCAGAGCCTGTCGCAGGTCACTGGGGTAGGGGAGGTGCAGATTGGCGGCAGCTCGCTGCCGGCAGTGCGCATCGAACTCGAGCCGCAACTGCTCAACCAGTACGGCCTGGCCCTGGACGATGTACGCACCGCAGTGGCCAACGCCAACCAGCGTCGGCCCATGGGCTTCGTCGAGGACGCCGAACGCAACTGGCAGGTACGCGCCAACGACCAGCTGGAAAAGGCCGATGACTACAAGCCGCTGGTGATCCGCCAGCAGAACGGTGCGATCCTGCGCCTGGCCGATGTGGCCAAGGTCAGCGACGGCGTCGAGAACCGCTACAACAGCGGCTTCTTCAACGACGATGCGGCGGTGCTGCTGGTGGTCAACCGCCAGACCAACGCCAACATCATCCAGACCGTGCAACAGATCAAGGACCAGCTTCCGGCCCTGCAGTCGCTGCTCCCGGCCAGCGTCAAGCTCAACATCGCCATGGACCGCTCGCCAGTGATCAAGGCCACGCTCAAGGAAGCCGAGCACACCCTGCTGATTGCCGTGGTGCTGGTGATCCTGGTGGTCTACCTGTTCCTCGGCAACCTGCGCGCCTCGCTGATCCCGAGCCTCGCTGTGCCGGTGTCGCTGGTGGGCACCTTTGCGGTGATGTACCTGTGCGGCTTCTCGCTGAACAACCTGTCGCTGATGGCGCTGATCCTGGCCACGGGCCTGGTGGTGGACGATGCCATCGTGGTACTGGAGAACATCTCCCGGCATATCGAGAATGGTGCCAAGCCCATGCGCGCGGCGTTCCTGGGCGCCAAGGAAGTGGGTTTCACCCTGCTGTCGATGAACGTCTCGCTGGTGGCCGTGTTCGTTTCCATCCTGTTCATGGGTGGCATCGTGCGCGGGTTGTTCCAGGAGTTCTCGATCACCCTGGCGGCGGCGATCCTGGTGTCGCTGCTGGTGTCCCTGACCCTCACGCCGATGCTCTGCTCGCGCTGGCTCAAGCCCCATGCGCCACAGGGCCAGACGCGCCTGCAGCGGTGGAGCGACCGGGTGCACCAGCGCATGGTCGAGGGGTACGACAAGAGTCTGGGCTGGGCCTTGCGCCATCGGCGCCTGACTCTGATCAGCCTGCTGGCGACCATCGTGCTCAACGTTGCCCTGTACGTGATCGTGCCCAAGACCCTGATGCCACAGCAGGACACTGGCCAGCTGCAAGGCTTCGTGCGCGGTGATGACGGCCTGTCGTTCACTGTGATGCAACCGAAAATGGAAACCTACCGCCGTGCGCTGCTCAAGGACCCTGCGGTACAGAGCGTTGCCGGCTTCATCGGTGGCAACAGCGGCACCAACAATGCCTTCGTGCTGGTGCGCCTCAAGCCCATCGGCGAGCGCAAGGAAAACGCCCAGAAGGTCATCGAGCGGCTGCGCAAGGAGCTGCCCAAGGTGCCGGGCGGACGCCTCTACCTGATGGCCGACCAGGACCTGCAGCTCGGTGGCGGTGGCCGTGACCAGAGCACCTCGCAATACCTCTACACCCTGCAGAGCGGCGATCTGGCGGCCCTGCGCGAGTGGTTCCCGAAAGTGGCTGCGGCCTTGCGCAAGCTGCCCGAGCTGACCGCCATCGATGCCCGTGACGGTGCCGGCACCCAGCAGGTGACGCTGGTGGTCGATCGCGACCAGGCCAAGCGCCTGGGCATCGACATGGACATGGTCACCGCGGTACTGAACAACGCCTACAGCCAGCGGCAGATCTCGACCATCTACGACAGCCTCAACCAGTACCAGGTGGTGATGGAGATCAACCCCAAGTACGCCTGGGACCCTAGTACGCTCGAGCAGGTTCAGGTGATTACCACCGATGGCGCGCGCGTGCCGCTGTCGACCATCGCCCGCTACGAGAACAGCCTGGCCAACGACCGTGTCAGCCACGAAGGGCAGTTCGCGTCCGAGGATATTTCCTTCGATGTCGCCGAGGGCTACAGCGTCGACCAGGCCCTGGCCGCGCTGGAGCGCGAGGTGGCCAAGCTGGGCCTTCCCGAGTCGGTGATCGCCAAGCTCGGCGGCGACGCCGATGCCTTCACCAAGAACGCCGAAGGCCAGCCGTTCATGATTCTCGGCGCCCTGGTGCTGGTGTACCTGGTGCTGGGCATTCTCTACGAAAGCTACATCCACCCGCTGACGATCCTCTCGACCCTGCCTTCGGCCGGCGTCGGTGCGCTGCTCACGCTGTACCTGACCGGCGGGGAGTTCAGCCTGATTTCGTTGCTGGGCCTGTTCCTGCTGATCGGGGTGGTGAAGAAGAACGCCATCCTGATGATCGACCTGGCCCTGCAACTGGAACGCAACGAAGGCCTGTCGCCGGAAGAGTCGATCCGCCGCGCCTGCCTGCTGCGCCTGCGGCCGATCCTGATGACGACCATCGCTGCCATCCTCGGTGCGCTGCCGCTGCTGCTCAGCCAGGCCGAAGGCGCGGAAATGCGTCAGCCGCTGGGCCTGACCATCATCGGTGGCCTGGTCTTCAGCCAGATCCTCACCCTCTACACCACGCCGGTGGTCTACCTGTACCTGGACCGCGCGCGCCACCGTTTCAACCGTTGGCGCGGCGTGCGCACCGACGCCGCCCTGGAAACCCCGCTATGAACTTTGCCCAGACCCCGCTGCACCGTGCCCTGCAACTGCTGACCCGTGGCCGTGGCTCGCGCCTGCTCGGTGCCGGCCTGTGCGTGGCGATGCTCAGCGCCTGTACCCTGAGCCCGGATTATCATCGCCCGGAGGTCAGCAGCCCGGCGCAGTTCAAGCAGGCCGAGGGCTGGACCCAGGCCAATCCGTCGGATGCCATCGCCCGCGGTGCCTGGTGGGAGCTGTACGGCGACAAGGGCTTGAACGCTTTGGTCGAGGAGCTCAACCGCAGCAACCAGACGGTTGCCCAGTACGAAGCGCAGTACCGTCAGGCCCAGGCCCTGGTACGCAGCAGCCGCGCCTCGCTGTTCCCGTCGCTGAACCTCACCACCAGCAAGAACCGTTCAGCCCAGGGCACCGGCAGCTCCAGCTCCAGCCTGTCGAACAACAGCAGCGGCATTCGCGACACCTACAACGCGCAGTTGGGTGTGAGCTGGGAGATCGACCTCTGGGGCAAGTTGCGCGAGACCATGAACGCCAATGAGTCCAGCGCCGAGGCCAGCCTGGCCGACATGGCGGCGATCCGTCTGAGCCAACAGTCGGAGCTGGTGCAGAACTACCTGCAACTGCGCGTCATCGACGAGCAGAAGCGCTTGCTCGAAGCCACCGTGGCCGCCTACGAGCGCTCGTTGCGAATGAACCAGAACCAGTACCGTGCAGGCGTCGCCGGCCCCGATGCCGTCGCTCAGGCGCGTACCCAGCTCAAGAGCACCCAGGCCGACCTGATCGACCTGGCCTGGCAGCGCGCCCAGTATGAAAACGCCATCGCCGTACTCATGGGCAAGGCGCCTGCCGAGTTCTCGCTGGCTGCCAGCAATGATATTCCGGCGCTGCCGCCAATCCCGGTAAGCGTGCCGTCGCAGTTGCTGGAGCGCCGCCCGGACATCGCCTCGGCCGAGCGCAAGGTGATGGCGGCCAACTCGAACATTGGTGTGTCGCGCGCAGCCTATTTCCCCGACCTGTCGTTGAGCATGAACGGCGGCTATTCGAGCAGCAGCTTCAACAACTGGATCGAGCTGCCGAACCGCTACTGGTCGGTCGGGCCACAACTGGCGCTGACTCTGTTCGATGCCGGCAAGCGCAGCGCCGAGGTGGACCGCACCGTGGCGGTCTACGACCAGACCGTGGCGCAGTACCGCCAGACCGTGCTCGATGGCTTCAAGGAGGTCGAGAACTACATGGTGCAACTGAAGGTGTATGCCGACGAAGCCGTGGTCCGCCAGGAGGCGCTGGATGCTGCCCGCGAGTCGTTGCGCCTGACCGAGAACCAGTACCGCGCCGGACTGATCGGCTACCTGGACGTGGTGAACGTGCAGACCACGGCGCTGAGTAACGAGCGCAGTGTGCTGAATCTGCTGCAGGGTCGCCTGGTGGCCAGTGTGCAGTTGATCGCGGCATTGGGTGGCGGCTGGGAAGCGGGGCCGGCGTTCGCCGAGGCTGACAAACAGTAAGGTTGCAGTGCCGGCGTGATCGCGGGGCAAGCCCGCGATAGCGTCGGCACCGTGCGTAACCGACCGCTGGATCTTCCACCCTGTAGCCCCCGCAAAATCCCGTGCCTTTGCTCCCTGTTCGCGTAAAATCCTCCGCCTTTTCCGGGCCCTTCCTCGCCCTCTGCCGGAACTTGAAATGCTGACAGGTAGCTACTCCTCTTCGCTGGTGTTGATCTCGCTGTGCGTGGCCATCCTGGCATCCTACACCGCACTCGACCTCGCAGGCCGCATCGCCACCGCCACGGGTCGCGCGGTGTATCTGTGGATGGGCGGCGGGGCACTGGCGATGGGAACCGGCATCTGGTCGATGCACTTTATCGGCATGCTGGCCTTCGAGTTACCCATCGAGCTGGGCTACGACCTGGGCTTGACCGCGTTGTCGCTGCTGATCGCCGTGTTGTCTGCAGGCTTTGCCTTGTGGTTGGTCAGCCAGCCGCGGTTGAGTTGCCCGCAGGTGGGCTTGGGTGCGCTGTTCATGGGTACCGGGATCGCCTGCATGCACTACACCGGCATGGCTGCCTTGCAGATGCTGCCCGGGATCGACTACGACCCGGCGCTGTTCGGTGCTTCGCTGGCCATCGCCGTGGGCGCCTCGGCGGCAGCCTTGTGGATTGCCTTCCGCCTGCGCAGGCAGACGCCGTACGTTCGGCAGATCCGCGGTGCCGCAGCGGTGCTGATGGGGGTTGCCATCGTCGGCATGCACTACACCGGCATGGCGGCGGCCAACTTCCCCGTGGGCAGTTACTGCGGTGCGCTGGTCGGTGGGTTGTCTGGTGACTGGCTGGACTATGCAGTGCTGATCACCACCCTGGCGGTGCTGGCGGTGGCCTTGCTGACGTCGGTGCTGGACGCGCGCCTCGAATCCCGCACCGCGGAACTTGCGCGCTCATTGACCCAGGCCAACCAGGAACTGACGCAACTGGCCCTGCACGACACCCTGACCGGGCTGCCGAACCGCACCTTGCTGGCCGACCGTATCGAGCAGGCCATGGCCAAGGTGGCAGAGCAAGGCGGTTGCTTTGCGCTGATGTTCATCGACCTGGACGGGTTCAAGCCGGTCAACGATGCCTTTGGCCATCATGTTGGCGATCAGTTGCTCAAGGCCGTGGCTGCGCGGTTGCGCGGGCATCTGCATAGCCAGGACACCCTGGCGCGGATTGGCGGTGACGAGTTTGTCCTGCTGGTCGAGTTGCAGGAGACCGACGATGCCGTGGGCGTGGCGGACAAGCAGGTCAATCTGGTGGCCAGGCCTTTCCGCGTGGCAGACCACGACCTGCAACTGTCGGCAAGCGTGGGTATCGTGCTCTATCCGGGTAATGGCCAGGACCAGCACGAACTGTTGCGCAACGCCGATGCGGCCATGTATCACGCCAAGAGTGCCGGGAAGAACGGCTATAGTTTTTTCGACACCTCGATGAACAGCAATGCCCGCCAGCAACTGCAATTGCTGCAGGACCTGCGCGCGGCGCTCGAGCATGGCCAGTTCCGCCTGTATTACCAACCCAAGTTCGACGCGCACCGATGCACGCCGATCGGCGCCGAGGCCTTGTTGCGTTGGGAGCACCCCCAGCAAGGGATGTTGCTACCGGACCGTTTCATCGGCCTGGCGGAGAAGACCGGCCTGATCATCCCCATCGGCGAATGGGTGCTGGGCGAGGCCTGTCGGCAGATGCGCCTGTGGCTGGATCAGGGCCATGAACATTGGCGCATCGCGGTGAACTTGTCGGCCATCCAGTTCTGCCATTCAGGGTTGGTCGACAGTGTCGCCCGGGCCCTGGCCGATAACCGCCTGCCGGCCAACCGCCTGACCCTGGAGATCACCGAGACCACCGCCATGCGCGATGCCGACGCCAGCCTGACGGTGTTGCAGCGCCTGTCCGACATTGGCGTCGATTTGTCCATCGACGACTTCGGCACGGGCTATTCCAGCTTGATGTACCTCAAGCGTCTGCCGGCGAACGAACTGAAGATCGACCGCGGTTTTGTCCGCGACCTGGAGCATGACAGCGACGATGCCGCGATCGTCTCGGCGATCGTTGCACTGGGGCAGGCGTTGGGCTTGCGGATCGTGGCCGAGGGCGTTGAAACCGACCGTCAGCAGGACTTCCTGACCCGCTTGGGCTGCGATTCGTTGCAGGGTTACTTGCTGGGGCAGCCGGTATCGGCCGAGCAGTTCATGCAAGGGTTGAAGCAGGGCGAGGAGGGCTAACCGGCGTCGCGCAGGGTAGGGAAGGGATTGAAGGCGTCCATCTCGGCTTCGACTGCCTCGATGATGCGCTCCACATCTGCCGCGGCCATGATCGCGGCGCAGGGAATACCGGCGATGGCCAGCACGGTTTCGCCGGTGGCCCGGTCGAACAACCGCGCGACCATGCTGCGGGGTGCATCCATGCTGGCTTCGAAGCCCAAGGGGTGGAAATGCCAGCGCATTACCTGGCAGGCGTTGGGGAACGTCATCTTGTTCATGCCAGCCTCCATTTCCGGGTGTTCGGGTGCCTGGTCGCTGAGTCCTGAGGGGTACGGCGAAACCTAAACATAGCAGCTACGGCGCCAGTGTCGCGCAGCGAAGATGACAAATCGGCGAATGCTTGACCCAGGTCACATCCATGCGGCTCTGGCAAATCCGCCGGGGCCGTGCGTGCAAACGTTTTCCTCGTGGCTTGGCGAGGAATGGTTGCTAGCTTGAGCGCCCTGCGCTTTCGGACCGGCGGTCAACTGAGCAGGCCGGCGGCGATGTTGATGGTGAAGCCCAGGATCGCAGTGTTGAACACGAATCCGACCAGGGAGTGGGCCAGCACCACCCGGCGCATGCCGCGGCTGGCCACGCCGATGTCGGAGGTCTGGACCGCGACACTGAGGGTGAACGCGAAATAGTGGAAGTCCCAATAGTCGGGGTTGCGCTCGCCATCGGCGAAGCGCAGAGGGGGTTCCTTGCGGCTGTCGGTGTAGAACAGCCGCGCATAGTGCAGGCTGAAGATACAACCGATCAACAACCAGGATCCGGCCACGGTCAGGCCGGTATACAGGTAGTGCAGGGCCTGCGCGCTACCGTGCAGGCCGCGGCTGGAGGCCAGTTGCAGGGTCACGGCGACCAGGCTGGCAATGGCAGCGATGCACACGGTAAACAGCACCAGGCCTGCGTTCTCGTCCTCGATGTTGGCCACCTTGCGCACGGTCTGCGATGTGGCGCGCCAGGTCAGCCACAGCACCAGCGCCAGGTACAGCCAGACGCCGAGGTTCCAACCGGCGAGAAAACGTTGGGTCCAGTCGTCTGCGGGGATCAGCCAGCCGCCGAGCAGGCCGACGAGCGTGGCAAGGGTCAGGCGTGGGTGGGTGTGGGTCAGGCGGTAGAAAGCCATGGGCGCTCGGCGGTGGTGAGTTGCCTTCCACTTTAGCCTGCACCTGGTGATGTTGTATCGCCACGTGTTCGATCCGAACTCGATCATCAGGTAGCATCCGCGTTCGCCATCAATAAAAGCCTTGCGTATCAAGGTGATGATTCGCTTCACGCAACAGGATCCACGTTTTGACCGATTCCCTGCACAATCCCTTGCTGCAGTACCTGGCACGCCTGGCGCCCTCCAGCCAGTTGACCATGCGCTACATCCTCCAGGATGCCGCCGACCGGCTGGGGTTCGCCGACTGTGACATCGCCGCGGGGCCCTGGCACCTGATCGAACCTGGCCACGTCATTGCCCTGGTGGCGGCCTTGCGTGCCGATGGTTTTGCACCCAACACGTCCTCGCTGTACGTCAATGCCGTGCGCGGGGTGATGAACGAGGCCTGGCGCCAGGGCCTGATCGACCACGAGCATCTGCTCAGGATTCGCGAGGTCAAGCCTGCGAGTGGCACGCGCCTGCCGCCGGGGCGCAACCTGCGTCGCAGCCTGATCCGTGAGCTGATGGAGGTGTGCGCTGCCGATCCGCGGCCGCAAGGTGTGCGCGATGCGGCGATCATCGCCTTGCTGTACGGCACCGGCATGCGCAAGTCCGAGTCGGTGGACATCGACTTGTGCGATGTCGATTTCCACGAGCGCAGCCTGCAGGTGCTGGGCAAGGGCAATCGGCAACTGGTCAAGTACGCCCCGGCCTGGGCCTTCGACAAGCTGCAGGCCTGGCTCGACCTGCGCCGCGCGCAACTGCCGGAGGGCACGGGGGACGATCCCTTCCTCTTCAACCGGATCCGCCGGGGCAGCCATATCACCCGTGCGCGCATCACCAAGCATGCGATCTACTACATTGCCCGCCAGCGCGGCGCGCAGGTAGGGGCGAAGATCATGCCCCACGATTTTCGCCGGGCGTTCATTACCCGGGTGATCGAAGAGCACGATCTGTCGATTGCCCAGAAACTCGCCCACCACGTGAATATCCAGACCACGGCAGGTTATGACCGGCGTGACGACAACGAGCGGCGGCGGGCGGTGGACCGGTTCGACTATTGAGGTCAGCGTTTCGCCCCGGCCCGCGTCTGTGAGTACCACTGCCAGCAGGAGCTCCCCGAGGGGGCAAGGTCAGTGCGGGATGACGGAGGGCACTTCGTCGCCACCCAGCGAAAAGCGATACCCGGTGTCGATCTCGGGGGCGGGCCGCTGGCAGTGGGTGCGGCTGAGCAGGAACTCGAACGCCGGCTCGTACAGCCCGTCACGCACCACTGCGCCGGCAAGGACCTCGACCTGGTACCAGCCGTTGTCGAGTTCGATCATCGGACGGCCTGGCACCTGATAGCGGGCCATGAAGTCGCCAAGGGTCTTGTTGGTGAAGTGCTGCAGCATGCGCCAGGTGAACAGCATCAACGCACGGTTCTCCACGTGCAGCACGTAGCCTGCGCGGCGGTGTGCCACGCGATTGCCGGCTTCGAGCAAGGCCGGGGTTCGTTCGTCGAGGCTGAAGATGATGCGGTAGGGCAGGTTATCGATGCCCGCCAGAGGCAGTACCACGCCTTCGAGCACGGCGCGGTCGCCGCTGTCGGTGCTGGTGAATTCGCGGGCAAGGTCGTCGGGTAGCGCGTTTTCATCCTTGAAGCGCGCCAGGCGCTGGATGTCGCCGACGAGGAAATAGTCGATCAGGTCGTTCAGGACTTCGCTGAATTCGTAGCGCATCGGCTTTTCCTTGTTCTATGTGCGCTGGCGGGTAAACAGAATGTAGCGGATGCCGTGGGGGCTGTCGCCTCTACCGCATCGCGCTGTGATCAATGGCGTTGGGCGATCTGGATCAGGTTGCCGCAGGTATCGTCGAACACCGCCACGGTGACAGGCCCCATTGGCGTAGGCGGCTGGGTGAACAGGACGCCGCCCGCGTGCAGGCGCGTGTATTCGGCCTGGATGTCACGCACTGCGAAGGAGGTGGCCGGGATGCCGTCGGCCTTGAGTGCGGCCTTGTAGGTTTTGGCAGCCGGATGGGCGTCGGGCTCGAGCAGCAGCTCGACACCATTGGGGTCGTTGGGGGAGGTGAGGGTGAGCCAGCGGTACCGGCCCATGGCGATGTCTTCTTTGGGCTGGAAGCCCAGAACGTGATGATAGAAAGCCAGGGCCTTGGCCTGGTCGTCGACGAGGATGCTGGTGACTACGATCTTCATAGGCTGCACCGTTCCTGAGGGACGTACCTTGAAGTAAAGACGCTGTACGGCATTTGACCAGTCTGATGGCATCAGGCGCCGACGCCGCTGCGCACCCCATGCATCCACCTCACTGCGGCGACCCGAACATTGCCGTCCAGTAGATCCCCGCATCGCTCTTGGGGTCCACGGCGTAGGCGGCGCCCAGTTCGCGGTAATCGGGGTTCATCAGCGTTGCGCAGTGGCCAGGGCTGGCCAGCCAGCCATCGACCACCTTGCGTGGCGTGTCGCGGCCGGCAGCGATGTTTTCGCCGATCTGCTGGTAGAGATACCCGGCAAGCTCGGCCCGGTCACCCGGCGTGCGACCCTCTCGGTCGATATGATCGAAGAAGTTCTGGTTGGCCATCGCCCGCGTGTGGTTGGCGGCGGCACCGGCCAGCGTGGCATTCCAGCTCAGGGCCGGTGCTGCGGCGAAGGGCTGCCCGCCGCATTGGCGCGGGATCTTGCGCGCGGCATTGACCTCTTGCAGCAGTTTCTGACCCTCTGCCTGCCAATCACCCAGACGCCCGCTGAGCAGCGGGCGCGCCAGCACGATGCGCCAGTCGCGGCCTTCCTGGCTGACACCGATATCCACGAACTGCGGGTCGAGCACCACCTGGCAGAAGCTTTCTTCGATGGCGTGCATCGCCGCCTTGGCATCCCGTGGCCCGGACAGGCTGATGGCCTGGACGTTGACCATGGGGTAGGCGGCACGGGTCATGGCCTGCTGCAGGTCGCGGGTGCCTTCCGGCGACAGCGCCAGGCGGGTGTCGCTGTTGAGCGGCGGCAGCTCCAGCGAGCCTGCGGCGCCGCAGCGCTGGGCCTGGCTGCGGTAGGCATTGATCGACTCGATCAGTTGCGCTTCGTCGCCGCTGATCGCCTGGGCACTGGTGGAAATGACCAGGCCGAGTGACAGGGCACCAAGGCAGGCAACAGATGACAGGACGCGCATCAAGAATCTCCCTATGACTGGCAGCGACCTCGTGTTGGCGCTGCCCATCCTACACAAGCCGTAGGCTTTTGGTCTCGTCTTGTGAGTTGCAGTAAACCACCGGCAACCGATTGTTGCGGCAAAAGAGGCAGTAGACCGGCGAAGGGCGAAAAAGTGCGATTGGTTGGAAATAATTCGCAATATCCATTATAAACACGACTCACTCGCAATCATGCATGCCAGGAAGGCGCTCCATTCACCTCATCGGGAGCCTTTCATGGCACGTTCCTGTCCTTTTCGTCCGACCCTGCTCGCCCTCTGCTGTTCCCTTGGCGTTGCCGCCCATGCTGCTGACGCGCCGCTGGAGCTCGACGCCACCGCCATCAACGCCGATGCCGTCAAGGCGCCTCGCACCCAGTTGCCCGAGGCCTTCGCAGGTGGGCAGGTGGCCCGTGGCGGGCAGATGGGCGTGCTGGGCAACCAGGACATGATGGACGTGCCGTTCACCATGACCAGCTACACCTCGCAGTTGATCGAGGATCAACAGGCCGAGGACATCGGTGATGTGCTGCTCAATGACCCATCGGTGCGCCAGTCGTTCGGCTTTGGCAACCAGTCCCAGGTCTTCGTGATCCGCGGCCTGCCGTTGAGCGGCGACGATGTGTCGTTCAATGGCTTGTATGGCGTGCTGCCGAGGCAGATGATCTCCACCGACGCGGTAGAGCGGGTCGAGCTGTTCAAGGGCCCCAACGCGTTCCTCAACGGTGCCAGCCCTACCGGCACCGGCCTTGGCGGCAATGTCAACCTGCAACCCAAGCGCGCCGGCGACACGCCGATCCGGCGCTACACCCAGGACATCAGCAGCGATGGCCGGGTGGGTGAGCACCTGGACATCGGTCAGCGTTTCGGTGAGGACAACCGTTTCGGCGCGCGCCTGAACCTGTCCCAGCGTGAAGGCGAAACCGCCGTGGACGACCAGGACCAACGCAGCAAGCTGTTTGTCGCCGGGCTGGACTACCGTGGTGACCAACTGCGCCTGTCGGCCGACATCGGTTACCAGAAGCAGCGCGTCAATCACCTGCGCAACTCGGTGCGCCTGGGTTCGGCGGTGACCAGCATCCCGCGCGCCCCGAGCGCCGATCACAACTACGGTCAGGATTGGTCGTGGACCGAAACCGAAGACACCTTCGGCGTGCTGCGCGGCGACTACGACTTCAACGAGAACTGGAGCGGGTACATCAGTGGCGGCGTCAAGCACACCCGTGAGAACGGCTTCTACGGCACGCCGGTCCTCACCAACGCTGCCACGGGCGCCGCGACCATTGGCGGTTCGCAGATCCCGCACAACGAAGACAACACCAGCCTGATGGCCGGTATCAACGGCCGCTTCCAGACCGGCCCGGTGAGCCACCAGCTGAATCTCGGTGCGGCGAGCATCTGGACCCAGCAGGAAAACGCCTATGTGTTCTACAGCTCGCAGAACACCAACATCTTCAACACCAGCCCACTGCCCAAACCGACCACGCCTACGTCGGTCGGCGGCATGCTCGATGACCCGGGCGTGACCGGCAAGACCCGCAACCGCAGCCTGGCGCTGTCCGATACCGTGGGGCTGTTCGACGACACGCTGCTGCTCACCGCAGGCGTGCGCCGCCAGCAACTGCGCGTCGAAGGCTATGCCTACCGCGGCACGGGGGTGGACGCCGGACGCACTGCGTTCTACGACGAAGCGGTCACCACGCCGGTGTATGGCATCGTCTACAAGCTCAACCCGTCGGTCTCGTTGTACGCCAACAGCATCCAGGGCCTGGCCCAGGGCGCCACGGCGTCGGGGCAGGTGGTCAACCTCGGTGAGGTGTTCCCGCCGGCCAAGACCAAGCAGATCGAGGCGGGCATCAAGTTCGACCGCCAGACCTACGGTGCCAACCTGGCGGTGTTCCGTATCGAGCGGCCCACCGATGGCTACGTGCAGGGCAATCTTTATGTGCAGGACGGCGAGCAGGTCAACAAGGGCGTCGAACTCAGCGTGTTTGGCGAGCCGGTGCCGGGCCTGCGCCTGATGGCCGGTGGTACGCGCATGGACACGGAGCTGAAGAACACCCAGAACGGCACCAACGATGGCAATCACGCGGTGGGTGTCCCGACTTTCCAGCTCAATGCCAGCGTCGACTGGGACGTGCCAGGGCTCGACGGCGTGGCGCTCAATGCACGCATGCTGCGCACCGGCGGGCAGTACGCCAACCCGGCCAACACCCTGAGCCTGCCGACCTGGAACCGTTTCGACGTGGGTGCGCGCTATCGCTTCAAGGTGCAGGAAAAAGACATCACCTTGCGCATGAACGTCGAAAACCTGACCGACAAGAACTATTGGGCCTCGGCCAACGGCGGTTACCTGACCCAGGGCGACCCGCGGCTGGTCAAGTTCTCCGGGACCATCGATTTCTGATGGCCCGTCGTCGCGCTATCGCGCCAGTGCCTGGTTGGGCTTGTAGAAGATGAAGTGCGTGGTCTGCGCTGTGCGCCGATAGGCCTTGGCCCAGTCTGGCCGCACAGTGCGATCATGGAAGTACAGCGCTCCGGCGGTGCTGTCTCGCAACTGCTGGTTCAACGCCTTGCGCGCGATTTCCTTGGCGACCCCGTAGCGCTCCTTTTCCTCGACCTGGTCAGGGCGCCCGTCGCACCACCAGGAGAACTGGCAGCTCTTGCTCTCGACGCCTTGCTTGACCACGCCGCAGATGGTGTCGGGGAAGCCGTCCTTGCCCAGGCGGTTGAGCACGACGCTGGCGACCGCCTTCATGTCTGTCTCGTCGGCGCCTTTGGCTTCCCAGTAGAGGGTGCGGGCAAGGCAGGTGATGCTGTCGTCCAGCGGCGCTTGCCCGGCCGGGTCCACGGCCTGCACCTCGGTGGGGGTGATCTTCTCCGGCGCCTTGGGTGGCGGGGCGTCGTTTACCACTTTCTGTTCGAGCGCCTGGGCCTTGTCTTCGGCGACTGCAGCCTTGGCGCTGTCGGCGGCATGCAACGGGCCTGCGGGCAGGGCCAGGAACAGGCTGATGACCATCCACGAGTGGCGCATGATCGGGCTTCCGCGTCAGTGAGCTGACTCCATTCTAGCCAAGCGGCTTCAACTTAGCGTGAGGCTGAGCATCAATGGCAGGGTGGCCGCTGCAGCGACGGTCTGCAACGCGATGATGGTCGCCATCAGCGGCGCGTTGCCCCCCATCTGCCGGGCCATGACGTAGGACGACGACGCGGTGGGCAGTGCCTGGAACAGCACGGCCACCACGGCGGCCTGGCCGCTGAGACCCAGCACGCGACACAGGCCGAAGGTGGTCAGTGGCATGACCAGGAACTTGAACGCCGAGGCGGCCACCAGGGGCTTGACCTGCTGGCCCATTCGCGCGCCGCCCAAGGCCGCTCCGACGCACAGCAACCCAAGGGGCAGGGCGGCCTGGCCAAGGGCCTTGACTGTCGGTTCCACGCCCGCCGGCAGGCCAAGGCCGGTGACACGCAGCAGCAGGCCAGCCGCACAGCCCACGATCAACGGGTTGGCGAAAATCGCCCGCAGCACGGTGAGGGGAGAGCTGTGGCGAGCGCTGAATCGGGCGAACACCAGTACGCAAAGCAGATTGACCAGCGGCACGATTGCCGCGTTGGCCACGGCCGCCAGGGCGATGCCGGCGCTGCCGTAGATGCCTGCCGCCAGGGTCGCGCCGATGTAGTTGTTGAAGCGTATGCCGCCCTGGAACACCGAGGTGAAATCAGCGCCATCGTGGCCTGCTGCGCCCTGGTAGAGCACCAGCAGCAGCGCGCCGGCCAGGGTTGAGAGCATCAGCACGCCGACCATGCCGAACACCGGTACACCCTCCAGGTTGGCGGTGGCCAGGCCATGCAGGAACAGCGAGGGCAGCAGCACGTAGTAGCTCAGGCGCTCGGCGCCGGGCCAGAAAGCCTCCGCGAGGAAACCGCGCACCCGCAACAGGGTGCCGAGGGCGATCAGCAGGATGATGGGCACCAGGGTGGTGAGGAGCAGGGGCAGCATGGTCGCGGTTCCGTGGTCGGGGACCGGCACAGGTTAGCGGGGTGAGTCAGCAGAAAAAACCGTTGTTTTCTGCATTCACTGTTGAGGAAAACTGCATGGTTGTAGATGGTTGTGTGATCAACTGCCCAAGGCGGTCTTGAGCACGGCGCTCAGGTGTCGGCGCTGACTCTTTTCATGTTCCAGCAACACCACGTGGCGACTCAATTGCGGCTCGCCAAAGGGCAGCACGGTGGCGGGCGGCAGCCGTTGCAGGTCATCGTCGCTCATCGGGATGATCGCCACCCCGAGCCCCATTGCCGCCATGCGTGCCAGGGCTTCCTGGCTGTCCAGCTCCATCTGCTCGCTGACCTGCAAATGCTGGCGGCGCAGTTCCTGTTCGATCTGCCGGCCCGCCCAGGCGCGTTTGTCGAAGCGCAGGAACGGTTGGCTGGCGAGCAGTTGCGCCAGGCTTTGCCCGGCCAGATCGGGGCTGGCCACGGCCCAGAAACGGTCCGAGAACAGCGGGCTGAACTGCAGGCTCTGCGGGTAGGGGCTGACCGGTTCGGTGGTGATGGCGGCGTCCAGTTCGCCGTCTTCGATCCGCCGGGCCAGCTCGGCGGACATGCCCGAGACCACGCTGATGTGCAGTTGCGGATGGTGCGCCTTGATCCACACCAGCGCCTTTGGCAGGCGTCGGGCGAGCACGGTATGGATCGCACCGATACGCAGCCGACCACGCAGGCTCGGGCCGCTGGCCAGGGTGTCGGCCAGCTCGTCGTAGGCAGTGAGAATGCTTTCGGCCCGCGCCACGGCCAATTGCCCGGCTTCGGTGAGTGTCACCTGGCGGCGGCTGCGGTCGAACAGCGGCACTTGCAGTTCGTCCTCGAGCGTCTTGATGTGCAGGCTGACCGCCGAAGGGGTCAGGCTCAGCAGGTCGGCGGCGCGGGCGAAGGTGCCGTGGCGGGCGATGGTGACCAGGGTACGCAGGGCTTTGAGGGACACGCGACGGTTCTCCTGCACAGGAATGCCCGGCACGGTACGCGCATCGCGCCTCTGGGGGCAAGCGCCAGGCGGGTCAGTAGACCCAGACCTCGACCCGGCGATTGCGCAGGCGTCCCTGTTCCAGGTCGTTGTCGGCCACCGGCAGTTCATCACCCATGCCGGTGACATCCCGGATCTCCACGCCATTGCGCGCCAGTTCGCGGCGCACGGCCATGGCGCGCAGGCGCGAGAGCAGGGCGGCGCGGCCGGGTGTTTCCTTGGGGTCGCCAAACCCCACCAGTACCGTTTTGTCATGCAGCTTGCCGACCTGACGCAGGTAGTCGCTGACCCGCTGTACATCGCGCAGGGCCTTGTTGTCGAGGCTGGCGCTGCCTTCCTGGAAGCGGAAGTTGACGCTCAGGCGCTGGGCCTCTGCAGCCAGGGCACGGTATTGCGCGGGCATCTGGGCCTGTACCGCGACCGGCACTGCCTTGACCTGCTGCGAGACGAAACCCTGGGCGGCGACAATGGCCTGGCCGGCTGCGCTCTGGGTGAATTCGGCCAAGGCCCTGGCCTGAGCGCTCGGGTGAGTCGGCAGATAGAAGAACAGCCGCCGCGACAGCGGATAGTCTTCGCTGGCCACGGCTGCACGGGTTGGCAACAGGGCTGGAGCATCACCTTCGGCGATGGCCAGCAGCTTGGCGCCATGCACGGTGGTCAGGCTGCTGAAGCCGATGGCAGCGGGATCGGCCTTGACCCGTTCGGCCAAGGCGTCGCCGGATTCGAAGCGTTCGGCCCGTGGCGAGAGCTCCAGTGCCTGCGGTTGCAGAACCAGGGCGCGAAAGGTTTCGAAGGTGCCGGAGCGGTCGTCACGGGCGTACAGGTGAATGGGACCGCCCGCTACGCCGAGTTGCTCCCAGCGTTGGATCTGGCCAGAGAAGACCTGTGCCAATTGTGCGGTACTCAACTGCTGCAGGCGGTTGTCGGGGTGCACCATGACCGCAACGCCGTCCAGGCCGATCACCTGCTCGCTGGCCGCGCTGCGCAGGTCGCCCAGACGTTGCAGTTGCTGGGCTTCCTGGTCGGAGATAGGGCGCGAGGCGGCGGCAAGGTCGGCTTCGCCGCTGTCCAGGGCACTGAAGCCGGTGCTGGAACCATGCGCGGCGATATTGATCAGCAATGGCTGGCCCTGGGGGGCGCGGGCACGGATGTCAGTCTCGTTGGGCCGTTTCCCACGCTCGCTGCGGATGTCTTGTGCACCTTGGCTTTGCAGCAGCCCGCGCACCAGCGCAGGGCCCAGTGCTGCGCCAATGGTGTTGGAGCCCTGGATACGCAGTGTGGCGGGCTCCGCCTGAGCCAGCAGGGGTAGCAGGCAGAGCAGAACAGCGAGAGGGCGGGGCATGCCGGGATCCTTGAGGCACAGGTATGTCCGGCAGATTACGACAGGGGTGTGAATGAAAAATGACGATCAGGCGCAGGCGATCGTTCAGAAGGTTGGCGGCGTGATCACCCAGATGACCACCGTGTCCACCTCGCCAGGGTTGCCATAGCGGTGTGGCTCCTGGCTGGGAAAACTAAAGCTGTCGCCTTCTTCGAGCAGGAAGTGGCGCTCGCCTACCCACAGCTCGAAACGCCCTGACAACACATAGCCGGCTTCTTCGCCTTCATGGCTATAGCTTTCCTGGCTGTAGGCGCCTGGCGGGAAGCGCGAATGCAGCATCTCCAGCTGGCGGTTGGGTTGCGGGGTGAGCAACTGGTCGACCACGCCATCTTCGTAATGCACGCTCAGGCGGCTTTGCCTGCGCACCACGAAGCCTTGGTCCTCGGGCGCGGTGCTGGCTTCGCTGGCGAAGAACCACTGGATGGTCACGCCCAGGCTGCGGGCGATGTTGAACAGCGCCGGGATCGACGGGTATGAAAGGTTGCGTTCCAGCTGGCTGATGTAGCCGGCGGTCAGCTCGCTCAGACGGGCCAGCTCCGCCAGGGTCATGCCGCGGCGCTTGCGCAGGCCGCGGATGCGGGAACCGAGGAACTGCGGGGCGGCAGTGCCGCCTTCGGCGAGTTGCGGGACGAGGGGGCGCTGGCTCATCGAGGGTCGGTCCATCGGCAAAACCGGGAGTATGACCAGCCTCAGAGCGACCAGGCAACCGCCAGGCCGTCATGGATCGCCTCTTCAGCGGTTCGCGGGGCCAGGCAGTCGCCGATGCGCCGTACTTCGACCAACCCGGCCAGCTCCTGGGCCAGGGTGTCGACAGGCTGGTGACCCAGGCACAGCACCAGGGTGTCGATCTGTTCGAAGATCATGGGCTCGCCACTGGCGGTGTGTTGCAGGTACACGGTGTTGTCGTCGGTGCCGTAGAGGCGGGCGTAGGGGGTGATGGGGATCCCGAGGCGGTGCAGTTCCCCGGCCATCTGGTCACGTACGTAGAGTGGCAGGCTCTCGCCGCAGTGAGTGCCGTTGACCGCCAGTTGCACGTGATGGCCTTCACGCACCAGGCGTTCGGCGATGCCCGGGGCGATCCAGTCGCAGCGCCAGTCCAGCACCAGCACCGAGCGCCCCAGGGCGTGCTCGTTGCGCAGCACCTGCCAGGCATCCACCACCTGCAACTCGCCGCTGCGCTCGAATGCAGGCCAGTAGGGCTCGGCGCTGGTGGCAGCAATCACCAGGTCTGGCCGTTCGCGCTCGACCAGCGCGCGGTCTACGCGGGTATTGCGTACCACCTGCACGCCGGCCAGTGCCAGTTCGCGCTGCAGGTTGGTGCTGGCGCCGCCGAACTCGCTGCGCCGCGGCAGCAGTTGCGCCAGCAGCACCTGGCCGCCGAGCTGCGGGCCCGCTTCATACAGCGTCACCTCATGGCCTCGGGCGGCGGCGACGATGGCCGCCTTCATGCCCGCCGGACCACCGCCGGCTACCAGGATGCGCTTGCGCAGGGGTGCGGGTGTGACGCTGCCGTACTGCAGTTCGCGACCGGTTTCCGGGTGCTGGATGCAGGAGATCGGCAGGCCACGGTGGAAATGGCCGATGCAGGCCTGGTTGCAGGCGATGCAGGCGCGCACGTCCTCGACACGGCCTTGTTCGGTCTTGGCCGGCATCTGCGGGTCGCAGATCAGCGCGCGGGTCATGCCGCACACATCGGCCAGGCCGCGGGCGAGCATTTGTTCGGCTTCCTGTGGCTGGTTGATACGGCCAGTGACGAACAGCGGGATGTCCAGGCGCGCCTTGAAACTGCCGGCTTCGCGGGCCAGGTAGGCCGGCTCGATGGCCATCGGCGGGACGATATGCACCGCGCCACCCAGGGTGGCCGAGGTGCCGGCGACGATGTGCAGGTAATCGACCTGGTTCTGCACCGCGATGGCGGCCGCCAGTGATTCGTCTTCGCTCAGCCCTTCGCTGTCGCGTTCGTCGGCGCTGATGCGCAGGCCGACGATGAACTGTTCGTCAGTGGCTGCACGCACTGCCGCCAGCACTTCGCGCAGAAAACGCAGGCGGGCTTCGAGGTTGCCGTTGTAGCCATCGGTGCGGCGGTTGACGCGTGGGTTGAGAAACTGCGCGGGCAGGTAACCATGGCTGGCCACCACCTCGACGCCATCCAGCCCGGCCTGGTGCAGGCGCCGGGCTGCGCTGGCGTAGCCCTGGACGATTTCGTCGATCATCGGCTGCTCCAGGGCGCGCGGCATCACGCGAAAGCGCTCGTTCGGCACCGCCGAGGCCGAGTAGGCCACCGCCAGCAAGCCATCGGCCGATTCCATGATCTCCCGGCCGGGATGGAACAACTGCGACAACACCACGGTGCCGTGTGCATGACAGGCCTGGGCGATGCGCCGGTAGCCGTCGATGCAGGCATCGTGGGTGGCCATCAGCACGTGGGAGGTGTAGCGCGCACTGTCGTGCACCCCGGCGACCTGCAGCACGATCAGGCCGGCGCCGCCCTCGGCGCGGGCGCGTTGATAGGCGACGAGCTTGTCGTTGACCAGGTTGTCGGTGGGCAGACAGGTGTCATGGCCACTGGACATGATGCGGTTCTTCAGGCGTTTGCCACGGATCTGCAAGGGTTCGAACAGGTGAGCGAAGGCAGTCGACATGCGTACGGGCTCCAACGTGCGTTCTTGTTTTTTTCATGGAAGTGTACCTTCAGTAAAAAATCAACTTGTTTTTTTACTTTGGCAGGACTAGCTTCGGTTCATCCCCTCGTACCGGGGTAAGCTCGTCCCACAAGAACAACCCTGGATGACACCATGCACCCCAGCGAACGTACCCTGCGTGAGGAACTGGCCGCCTGTTATCGGCTGATTGCCCATTTCCGCATGACGGACCTGATCTTCACGCACATCTCGGTGCGCATACCCGGCCCCGAGCATCACTTTCTGATCAATCCCTACGGCCTGCTGTTCGAGGAAATCACTGCGTCCAACCTGGTGAAGATCGACCTGCAAGGGCGCGCCGTGGAGGCGTCGCCGTACCCGGTCAACCCGGCGGGCTTCGTCATCCATAGCGCCATCCACGGCGCACGCGAGGATGCCCAGTGCGTGTTGCACACCCACACCCGCGCCGGGTGCGCGGTGGCGGCGCTCGAGTGCGGGCTGCTGCCGGTCAACCAGATCTCCATGGAGTTCTACGGCAAGGTCGCTTACCACGACTATGAAGGCGTCGCCCTGGACATGGACGAGCAGCAGCGCCTGGTCGCCGACCTCGGCGAAAAGCCGGTGATGATCCTGCGCAATCATGGGTTGCTGACGGTGGGGCGCACGGCGGGCGAGGCGTTTCTGCGCATGTTCTATCTGGAGAAGGCCTGCGAGATCCAGTTGGCGGCGCAGAGCGCCGGGAAGGTGGTGCTGCCATCGCCCGAGGTCTGCGCGCATACCGAGCAGCAGTTCAATGCTCCGGCACGGCCGCTCAAGCCCGGTGAGCTGGCGGACCCGGATGCCATGGGGCTGGCCTGGGGGGCGCTGTTGCGGTTGCTGGAGAAAGTGGCGCCGGATTATCGGGACTGACAGCAGGAGCGGCCTTGTGTCGCGAAAGGCCGCTCCTGCAAAAGACCGCGCTGGCGTCGGTCAACGTGCCTGGGGTTCGATCAGCTGCGCCGGCGCTTGCTTGGCCTTGCCCCGGGCAACCCAGTAATACAGCACGCTAGGCACCACCAACCCGATCAGCCACGACACATCGACGCCGCCCAGGTGCGCAACCATGGGCCCGGTGTACAGCTTGGTGTCGATGAAGGGCATCTGGATCAGCACTCCGATGCTGTAGACGATGATGCCAGGCCAGTTCCAGCGGCCATAGCGCCCGTCGGGATCGGCCAGGGCAGGGATGTCGTAGCGCTCGCGGGTGATGAAGTAGTAGTCCACCAGGTTGACCGCGCTCCAGGGCACGAAGAAGGTCAGCAGGAACAGGATGAACGACTTGAATGCACTCAGGAACGAATGCTGGCCGAGCAGGGCCACCAGCGTCGCTGCACCCACGATGCCGAGCACGAACAGCAAGCGCTGCAGGCGGCTGATCTGCAGGCTGCCGCGAAAACCGCTGATGATCGTGGCGATGCACATGAAGCTGCCGTAGCTGTTGAGGGTGGAGATGGTCACCTTGCCGAAGGCGATGGCGAAGTACAGCAGCGCTGCGGTGGTACCGGCGCCGCCCAGGCCGACGATATAGGCCACTTCACGCCCCGAGAACTGGCCGCCGGCAATGGCGGCGGCGAACACGCCGAGGATCATCGAAGCCTGGGCGCCGATCACCGAGCCCAGGCCGGCGGCGAGAAAGGTCTTCAGCGCGGAGGTGTTGCTGGGCAGGTAGCGTGAATAGTCGGCGACGTAGGGGCCGAAAGCGATCTGCCAGGAGGCGGCCAGCGATACCGCCAGCAGGAACGAGGCCCAGCTGAAGTGGCGGTTGTCGAGCAGTTGGCCGATATCGGCGAGCAGCAGGATACGGCTGAACAGATAGACGAACGCAATGATCCCCAGCACGCTGGCCACGCGGCCGATCCAATGGATCACGCGGTAGCCGGCGAGGGTGGCCAGCACGATCACACCGGCGAAGATCAGGATGCCGGCGCTGTCGCTGACGCTGAGCAACTGGCCGATGGCCTGGCCCGACAGTACCGTGCCGGTGGCGGTGAACCCCAGGTACATCAGGCACACCAGCACCATCGGGATGGCCGCGCCATAGACGCCGAACTGCACGCGGCTGGAGATCATCTGCGGCAGCCCCAACCGCGGCCCTTGGGCTGCGTGCAAGGCCATGACCGCTCCGCCGATCACCTGGCCCAGCAGCAGGCCGATCAATGACCAGAACACATCACCGCCAAGCACGACGGCGAGGGCGCCGGTCACGATGGCGGTGATCTGCAGATTGGCTCCCAGCCACAGGGTGAACTGGCTGTACACGCGTCCATGGCGTTCAGCTTCGGGAATGTAGTCGATCGAGCGCCGCTCGATCACGGGCTTGCTGGACATGTGGGGCTCCGCTTGTTTGTTGTTGTAGGGCGGCAAGGGCAACCAGAGGAATGACTTCTCTCTTATATCATCATGTATATACAAGACGGTCAATGCATAGAAATCGACTTCTGTAGGAGTGGCCTCGTGTCGCGAAAGGGCCGTGCAGCAGCCCCCGACATGCTGAATCTGCATCGAGCGTCAGTAGCGCAATGGAAGGCAGAACAGGTGGCGAAGAGGCCGAAACGAGCGAAGCGGGTCATTAACCCGCGAAAAAGACACCGCGCTGCCTGGCACGGGCTACGCCCGTGTGCGCGGGACAAGTCGCGGCGGCGAACCGCCGCTCTCACAGGGATTGGGTTAGACCTTTAGATTTTGAGCAAGACAGAATTTCCAACAGCGGCGTGCTGCGAAGAGGCCCCTCAGTGTGCGCCGGCAGCCTTGCTCAGGTCGCTCTCGGCCCACTCGGTGTACACGCAGGCATCGGCCACCGCCCAGCGTACCTTGACCGTATCGCCCGGCTGCATCGGCATGCCTGCCGCCGATAACGCCTTGACCGTCATTTCGGTACCGCCCGCCGTCACCACGTGACAGGTCTGGCTTTCGCCGAGGAACAAGACCTCGCCGACCTTGGCGCTCACTTCATTCCAGCCTGCCGGCAGCGGTTCACGGGTCGCCTGTTCGGCGCTCAGCGCCAGGGCCTTTTCCGGGCGAACCATGATCAGCGCATCCTGACCTGCGGCCAACCCCGAGGTCAGGCGAATGGCCAGCGACTGGCCCTCGAACGCCGCCGCGCCATGGCTGCTGGCGGTGATCCGGAGGAAGTTGGAGTTGCCCAGGAACGAGGCGACGAACGCGTTTGGCGGGTTCTGATAGAGGTCGTAACCGCTGCCCAGACCGACGATCTTGCCGTGGCTGAAGATGGCGATGCGCTGGGACAGGCGCATCGCTTCTTCCTGGTCGTGAGTGACGTAGACGATGGTGATACCCAGGCGCCGATGCAGCTGACGCAACTCGTCCTGCAGGTCTTCGCGCAGTTTCTTGTCCAGGGCACCGAGGGGCTCGTCCATCAGCAGGATGCGTGGCTCGTACACCAGCGCTCGGGCGATCGCCACGCGCTGTTGCTGGCCGCCGGAGAGCTGGGCCGGGCGCCGGTGTGCGAAGGTTTCCAACTGCACCAGCTTGAGCATGGCGTCGACGCGCTTGGCGATCTCGGCGCTGCCCAGCTTGCGGATGGCCAGTGGGAAGGCGATGTTGTCGCGCACGCTCAGGTGCGGGAACAGCGAGTAGCGTTGGAACACCATGCCGATGTCACGCTTGTGCGGCGGCACGTTCACCAGCGAGCGGCCTTCGACCAGGATCTCGCCGCTGCTGGGGGTCTCGAACCCGGCCAGCATCGACAGGGTGGTGGACTTGCCCGAGCCGCTGGAGCCGAGGAAGGTGAGGAATTCGCCGTCCTGGATGTCCAGGCTGATGTTGTCGACCGCGGCGAAGTCGCCGTAGTGCTTGTTCAGGTTGCGCAGGGAGACCAGGGTCTTGCCGTGCGCGGCTTCTTTGATGACTGCACTCATTATTGTTGTCTCCGGCACTCAGGCGTTGGTTTCGTTGCGGCGGCGCAGGGCGCTGGCGATGAACATGACCAGCAGCGACAGGCCGATCAGCAGTGTCGAGGCGACGGCGATCACCGGGCTCAGGTCCTGGCGCAGGGTGGTCCACATCTTCACTGGCAAGGTCTGCAGGTCGGGGCTGGCCATCATCACGCTGAGCACGACCTCATCCCACGACACCAGGAAGGCGAACAGGCCGCCGGCGATCATGCCCGGGCGGATGGCCGGGAAGGTGACCTTGACGATCGCCTGCAGCCGCGAGGCGCCGCAGATCACCGCGGCATCCTCGATCGACTGGTCGAACAGCTTCAGCGAGTTGATGATCGAGATGATGGTGAAGGGCAGGGCGACGATCACGTGGCTGACCACGAAGGCGAACAGCGTGCCGGTATAGCCCAGCTTCAGGAACAGCGCGTAGACCGCGACCGCGATGATCACCAGGGGCACGATCATTGGCATGGTGAACAGGCCGTAGAGCAGTTCGCGCCCGGGAAAGCGCCCGCGCACCAGGGCGAAGGCGGTCGGCAGGCCCAGGGCCACGGCGGCGAAGGTGGTCAGCATAGCCACCTTGAGGCTGGCCAGCGCGGCGTCCATCCACTCGGGGTTGGAGAAGAACTGGTCGTACCATTTGAAGGTCCAGCCGGGGGGCGGGAACACCAGCCACTGGGAGGAGCCGAACGACAGCAGGACGATGAACACCACCGGCAGCAGCAGGAAGGCAGCGATGATCCCGGTGGTCAGGTACAGGCCGGTGCGCAGCGGGCGACCCATGGCGTTGGGGGACAGGAGCATGAAGGATTACCTCGCATTGCCGACCGGGGATTCCGGCTGCAGCTTCAGGTACAGGTAGAAGAGCACCAGGGTGATCACCACCAGCAGTGCCGCGGCGGCGCTGGCCAGCCCCCAGTTCAGGAACGACTGCACCTGCTGGATGATGAACTCGGGCAGCATCATGTTCTGCGCACCGCCCAGCAATGCCGGGGTGACGTAGTAACCGAGCGACATCACGAATACCATCAGCGCACCTGAGAACAAGCCTGAACGGCACAACGGGATGAACACTTTCCAGAAATTGGTCCAGGGGCTTGCACCGCAGATCGAGCCTGCCTGCAGCACCATTGGGTCGATGGCCTGCATGGTCGCCTGCAGTGGCAGCACGATGAACGGGATCATGATGTAGCTCATGCCGATCACTACACCGGTGAGGTTGTGCACCATTTCCAGCGGCGCATCGATGATGCCCAGCGCCATCAGCAGCTTGTTGATCACTCCCGAGCCTTGCAGCAGCACCAGCCAGGAATAGGTGCGGGCCAGCAGGCTGGTCCACATGGACAGCAGCACGATGTTCAGCAGCCAACGCCCCCAGCCACGAGGCACCAAAGTGATCGCCCAGGCCAGCGGAAAGCCCAGCAATACGCTGATCACCGTCACCAGACCCGCCACCGAGAAGGTGTTGAACAGCACCCGCGCGTAGGCTGAGTTGGCGAACAGCTGCTCGTAGTTGCCCAGCCCAGGCACCGGCTCCAGCACGCCGCGCAGCAGCAGGCCGATCAATGGCGCAAAGAAAAACAGGCCGAGGAACAACAGGGCCGGCAGCAGGTTGCGACTGCCACGCCAGCGCTGGCTCAGTGGCGGGCGGCGCACGGCCGCTCGCGGGGCGCCGGTGCCGGGGTCGGCACCTTGGGCATTGTGCAGGGCGTTGATGGCGACTTTCATTTGACCAGCCACTCATTCCAGCGCGCAGCGATTGCCTGGCCGTTCTTGGCCCAGTAGGCGAAGTCGAGGGTGACCTGGTCCTGGGCGTAGGCGGTTGGCAGGTTGGGCGCGAGTTTCTTGTCGAGCTCGGCGACGCTGTCGAGGTTCACCGGGGCGTAGGCGGTAAGGTTGGCGAAGTCGGCCTGGCCCTTGGCGCTGCTGGCGTTGGCCAGGAACTTCATGGCCGCGTCCTTGTTCTTGGCACCCTTGGGAATGACCAGGAAGTCGGCCATGACCAGGTTCTGCTTCCAGCTCACGCCCACCGGGGCACCATCCTGCTGCAGGGCGTAGACGCGCCCGTTCCAGAACTGCCCGAGCGCGGCTTCACCGGAGGCCAGCAATTGCTGGGACTGGGCACCGCCGCCCCACCAGACGATGTCTTTCTTGATGGTGTCGAGTTTTTTGAAGGCGCGGTCCAGGTCCAGCGGGTAGAGCTTGTCGGCAGGTACGCCGTCGGCGAGCAGGGCCAGCTCCAGCACGCCGGGGCTCGGCCACTTGTACAGCGCACGCTTGCCGGGGTAGGTCTTGGTGTCGAACAGCGCGCTCCAGTCGATCGGCTTGTTGGCCCCAAGCTTGCCCTCGTTGTAGCCGAGCACGAAGGAGAAGAAGAACGAGCCGACGCCATGGTCGGAGACGAAGCGCGGGTCGATGCGATCACGCTGGATGGTGGAGAAGTCGAGGGGTTCGAGCAGGCCTTCGCTGGCGGCACGCAGGGCGAAGTCGGCTTCGACGTCGACCACATCCCATTGCACGTTGCCGCTTTCGACCATGGCCTTGAGCTTGCCGTAGTCGGTCGGGCCGTCCTGTACGACCTTGATGTTGCTGCCCTTGCTGAAAGGGTCGGCCCATGCCTGTTTCTGGGCGTCCTGGGTGGTGCCGCCCCAACTGACGAAGTTGAGGCTGTCGGCGGCCTGGGTGGCCTGGCAGGCCAGTGCCAGCAGGCTTGCGGACAGCACAGCGGTGACTCGTTTGCTCAACAGCATGGTTACGCCCTCGTTGCTTTTGTTATTCGAGGCGGGCTTTTGTCGCGCCCGCCAACTGTGTTCGGGAGCAGCTATCTCAGGTAATTCGTGGCCGTTGTGTGATTGTAGGTGCGGCCGGCAGATTCAAGGTCTACGGGATATCATATTATGGTATTCCAAACTTTTGGCAAGCGTTCGGTGTTACCAGTCATCCTGTCGGTGACGCAAGATTCAGTGAGCTTCGAATGGAATGCTCTGCACCACTTCCAGCTCATACCCCGCCAGCCCTGCGTACTTGAGCGGTGGGCCCAGGTGGCGCAGCTTGCCCACGCCCAGGTCCTGCAGGATCTGCGCGCCGGTACCCACCTCCGAGTACACCTTCGACTGCCCACGCTGGTAGGGGCGCTGTGGCTGGGTGAGTTGCGGCACGCGTTCGAGCAGGGCCTGAGAGGATTCATGGTTGGCGAGGATCACTACCACGCCGGCACCCTCTGCTGCGACCCGCTCCAGCGCCGCCCACAGTGTCCAGTTGGCAGGGCCTGCATATTCAGCGCCGACCAGGTCGCGCAGCGGATCGATGACATGCACGCGTACCAGCGTCGGCTGCTCGCGGCGAATGTCGCCCATCACCATGGCCATGTGCACGCCACCTTCGATACGGTCCTCGAAGGTCACCAGGCGAAACGTGCCGTGGACCGTTGGCAGCTCGCGCTCGCCGATGCGCTTGACCGTCTGTTCGGTGCTCAGCCGATAGTGAATGAGGTCGGCGATGGTGCCGATCTTGATGCCGTGGCGCTCGGCGAACAGCTCCAGGTCCGGGCGGCGGGCCATGGTGCCGTCGTCGTTGAGCACTTCGACGATCACCGAGGCCGGTGCGAAGCCTGCCAGGCGCGCCAGGTCGCAACCGGCTTCGGTGTGTCCGGCGCGGGTCAGCACGCCGCCTTCACGGGCGCGCAGGGGGAAGATGTGGCCAGGCTGGACCAGGTGCTCGGGGCGGGCGTCCGCGGCCATGGCGGCGGCCACGGTCCGCGCGCGGTCGGCGGCAGAGATGCCTGTGGTGACACCGCTGGCGGCCTCGATCGATACCGTGAACGCCGTGCTGAATACGCTGCCGTTGGTCGGTACCATCTGCTCAAGGCCCAGGCGTTGGCAGTGTTCGTCGGTCAGCGTCAGGCAGATCAGGCCGCGTGCTTCGCGGGCCATGAAATTGATCGCTTGCGCGTCACAGCGCTCGGCGGCGATCAGCAGGTCGCCTTCGTTCTCCCGGTCTTCGTCGTCCACCAGCAGCACCATCTTGCCCTGGCGGTAGTCTTCGAGAAGGTCTTCGATGCTGTTGAAAGCCATGCTGCACACTCACTGTGGTCAGGTGATTTTTGTGGTATACCATAATACACAAATAACCCTGTACAGGAGAGCGACGGATGAAGGCTTACTGGATCGCCCATGTGGACGTTACCGACCCGGAGCAGTACCAGCAGTACACCCAGCGTGCGCCGGCGGCGTTCGTGGCATTTGGCGGGCGCTTTCTGGCCCGGGGTGGCAAGAGCGAGGCGATGGAGGGAAGGGTGACGCCGCAGCGCAGCGTGGTGATCGAATTCGACTCGTACGAGCAGGCGCTGGCCTGCTACCGGTCTGATCTGTATCAGGAGGCGTGCCGACATCGGCAGGGAGTGGCCAAAGCCGAGGTGATCATCGTCGAAGGGTTCGAGCCGTAGAGTCGCCCGATTCAGCCTAGAAAGGGCAGCACAAAAACCAGCTAGCCCTGCACAAATGCAGGGCTAGCGCTATGCATCAATGTCCGGCAGCGAGCTTGGCACCCACCTGGCGACGACGGTAGGCGCTGTCACGGCTGGCCAGCCACCAGTACAGCGGCGTGGTCACCGCTAACCCGACCAGCCACGACAGGTCGGCACCATTGATGTGTTCCGATACCGGCCCTACGTACAGCGGCGTGTTCATGAACGGAATCTGCACCACGATCCCGACGGCGTAGGCAATCAGCGCCTGCGGGTTGTAACGACCGTAGATCCCACCGTCGACCTTGAAGATCGACTGGATGTCGTACTCGCCCTTGTGGATGGCATAGAAGTCGATCAGGTTGATCGCGGTCCACGGCACCAGCACGACCAGCAGCACCAAGACCATGTCGACGAAGTGCCCGATGAAGTCGGACGAGGCGAAGACTGCCACCACGCTGCACGCGGCCAGCACGATCAGCGAGAGCACGGCGCGGGTCTTGGCGGTCGGGATCCAGCGATACGCGAAGGTCTGCACCAGGGTGATGATCGACAGCACCGCACCATACAGGTTGAGCGCGTTGTGGCTGATCACGCTGAGCAGGAACAGCACCAGCATCAGCGGGCCGATGGCGCCGGTGGCCAGCTTCACGGCGTCCATGGTGTCCATCCCGGCGGGGATCGCCAGCACGGCGACTGCGCCGAAGATGAACGACAGGCTCGAACCCAGGGCTGAGCCCAGGTAGGTGGTCCAGAAGGTCGACGACACTTTCACGTCGGCTGGCAGGTAGCGCGAGTAGTCCGACACGTAAGGGGCGAAGGCGATCTGCCACAGCGCCGCCAGCGACACGGTGGCCAGCCAGCCGGAGATGTTGAAGCTGCCGCGGGTCAGGAAGTCATCGCTCTGCACGTGGGTGAAGATGTAGCCGAAGCCGACCACGATGCCGATGCCCAGCACCCAGGTGCCGATGCGGTTGAGCACGTGGATGAAGCGGTAGCCGATGATGCCGATGATCCCCGAGCCCAGGGCGCCGATGACGATGCCTACCGGCACCGGCACGCTTTCGACCACGCCGTGCAGCGATTTGCCAGCCAGCACGATATTGGAGGCGAAGAAGCCGATGTACATCACCCCCGCGATCACCACCACCAGCAGCGCGCCGAGGGTGCCGAACTGGGCGCGGCTCTGGATCATCTGTGGGATGCCCATCTGCGGGCCCTGGGCCGAGTGCAGGGCCATCAGCACACCGCCGACCAGATGGCCGACCAGGATGGCGACGATGCCCCAGATCAGGTTGAGGTGGAACAGCTGCACGCCCAGGGCGCCAGTGACGATGGGCAGCGGCGCGATGTTGCCGCCGAACCACAGGGTGAACAAGTCCTTTACCTTTCCATGGCGGTCTTCGGGGGGCACGTATCCGATCGTGTGTTTTTCTATGAGAGGTGCCGATGTGGCTGCGCTGGTCATGACGGACTCCAAGGCAAGGATGGGCACTTCACAGGTGCCCGGATGCGCGTCGGCAAAAGGCGACGCTTTCTTGTTGGAGGCGATCATGGGGCGTGGGCGCAGATGGATAAATTAGTAAATATGTGCTCATGAACGTTAAAAAAACTAAGTTCGCGAATGGGGCACGGTAGACCGTCGCAAAGGCTGTGCCACCAGGCTGCAGCGCGCATGGGACGGGGTAGGTGGGAGGCGGTTGCGGCGCCTTTGCACTAAAAGAGTGCTTTGCGCGCGCAGGTGGGGCGGGTCAGGAAAAATCGGCGAGGGCGTTCGGGGCGCTGGAACGCGCCCCGGAGGGGAGGAGAGTCAAGCCTGGGCGACCACCGTTCGCTGGCTGAGCGGCCGGAGCAGGGCGCTCAAGGCAAGCAACAACACAGCCCCGCCACCCATGACGGCCCAGGCCCAGTGCAACGAGCTGAACTCATCGCGAACCAGACCGGCCACTACCGGCATCGAGGCTGCAATCAGGTAGCCACCCCCTTGCACGAAGGCCAGCAGCGACCCGGCTTCGGCCGGTGAGCGTGCATGATCGAGGGTGACGATCAGCGACAGCGGGAACAAGGCACCGATGCCCAAACCCAGGCACAGGATGGCCAGGGCGGTCAGTTGCAGCGGCGCCGTCATCAGGCAGGCCAGCCCGCCGATCAGCAGCAGGATCACCAGCGCCAAGGGTTGGCGGCGATCCGGGAAACGGTGAATCAGCGCCGACACCAGCAAACCGGCGATGACCTCGGTAATGGTCAGCGCACCGAGCAGGTAGCCGGCACTTTTCGCTGTCCAGCCCAGCTCGATGTAGAACGGGGGTAGCCAGGCGAGCACCAAGGTGTATGCCCCGGTTCCAATCCCGAAGAACACCAGCAGCAACCAGGCCCGGCCGCTGCGCCAGGGCAGGCCGGCTGCCGTAGGATAGGCATGGACGTTGCCTGCGGCGAGCAGCCAGGCGATCAGCGCGATCATGGCCGGAATGGCGGCATAGCCTAGAGTGAGGTTCCAGCCCAGCTTGCCCGCGCTGGGAGCAGCAATGGCGGCGGCGATGGCTGCACCGCCCATGATCCCCGTAGTGAACAGCCCCATGAGCATCCCTGCGCTTTGCGGGTGGTTGCGCTTGATGAATGCAGGCATCAGCGACTGGATCACGGCAATGCCGACGCCGCCTACGGCAGCGCTGGCGATCAGTGCGCTAGATGACTCGACATAGGTACGTACCGCGCAGGCCGCAGCAATCAGGGTCATGCCGATGGCCACGCCCTTGACCTCGCCGAGCAGGCGCAGCAGCCAAGGACCGGCGAGGGCGAACAGGCCCATCATCATCACCGGCAGTGTGGTCAGCAAACCGCCCTGGAAGTTGCTCAGGCCCAGGTCGCGCTGTAGCAGATCGAGCAGCGGGCCGACCGAGGCCATGATCGGCCGCAGGTTGATGCCGACCAGAATCGCCAGCAGCACTACGCTGGCCTTGGAGGGTGTATCACCCATGTCGCTGTTGCTCCTGCAGGAAACCACTGAGTGCCCGGTTGAAGGCCGGGGCATGGGAAACGTTGAAGACATGGCCGTCGCCTGGAAGAGTGATGAGCTGGGCGTGAGCAATACGGCTGGCAATGGCCTCGGCCTCGCCAGGTGGACTGATGCGGTCGCCGTCGGTGCCAAGTACCAGGGTGGGCGCCTGGATGTGTGACAGTCGATCGTTCAGGTCGTAGGTTTTCATACCCTCGCACCAGTGGATCTGGCAGCGCGCCCGCTGCATGGCGGCCTGGGCATGCCAGGCCTGGTAAAGGCTCTGCCCCTGGCTGGAGGCGGCGAAGGAACTGCCGACCAGTTGTGGCCATGTTGTCTTGAAGCGCTTCAGGCAACCGTCCGGCTGGCGAAGGTTTTCGGCCCACTCATCGAGCTGTTGATGGCGCGCGGTGCTGCTCATGCTTGCGAAGGACGCGGCCACCACCAGTTTGTCCACGGCATCCGGGTAGGCGCAGGCCAGTTCCAGGGCAATCATGCCGCCCAGCGAAAGCCCGATGAGCTGAGTGCTGGCCAGTCCGAGGTGATCCAGCAGTGCAATCAGCTCCTGGGCTTGCAGATGAGGCGTGATGTGTTCCGGCGCATTGCTGGACGCGCCATGGCCGAGCAGGTCCGGTACGATGACGCGATGGCCCAGGCGCAGCAGGGCCCCGACCTGGTCTGTCCAGGCGCGGCCACTGTTGCCCAGCCCGTGCAGGAGCAGGGTGGGGGTGCCGGCCCCGGCGTCAAAGTAGTAATAGCGATTTCGGTTGTGTTCGAAGAACGCCATGTTCCCTCCCGATTCATACCTCGTGCATATCAAGATAACTTAACGTTAAGATACTTGGAAGGTGCCGGGGTGCGGCAGGGATGTGGCCCTTGGGGAGTTCAGGGTGAACGGACGGTTATGCCAATGAAAGATCATGTCGATTTCGTCGTCGCGCAATGGGCGCAGGCGATGCCCTCCGTGGATGCTTCGTCCATGGAGGTCTTCGGGCGCATGGCGCGCCTGCAGAAACACCTCGAGCGCCGACGTTGCGCGGTGCTCGAGCAGTACGGTTTCAAGGAGGGGGAGTTCGATGTCATGGCGACCTTGCGCCGCTCCGGTGCACCGTACCAGCTGACCCCGACCGAGTTGTACAACTCGTTGTTGATCACCTCCGGGGCGATGACCAATCGTCTGAGCCGCCTCAAGGAGGCGGGTATGGTCGAGCAGATCCACGACCCTGCCGACAAGCGCAGCTACAAGGTGGCGCTGACCGCAGCAGGGCTTGCGGCTATCGAGAAAGCGGTTTTCAGCCACACCGATCTGCAGAACCAGTTCCTCGCTCCGCTGCGGATCGAGGAACGCGAAGCTCTCGCGCGGATGCTCAAGTTGATGCTGGCCAAGCTTCCCGAAGACGTCGATCCCATTCCATGAACATGATGACCCAGGAGGGGCCTGCATGCTTCACAGCAATTATCTGAAGCAGCTGGACCTGCAAGACATCGTGGTGTTTCTCAACTTGCTGGAATATCGCAGTGCCAAGCGCACCGCCGAACTGATGAACGTCAGCCAGCCCACGGTGAGCTACTGCCTCAAACGCCTGCGCGGTTGTTTCGACGACACCCTGTTCGCCTCCTCGCAGGGTTTGTTGCAGCCAACCGCCAAGGCGGAAAAGATCGCACCCTACCTGCGCGTGGTGATCGAGTCGGTCAACCGCTGCGCCGAGGATGCCCCCTCCGGCGATGGCGTCGCTGCCCCGAGGATCTGGCGCCTGTGCGCGCCGGAATACTTCGAGCTGGCCTTTCTGCCCCAGGCACTGGCGACCTTGTCGAGCAATCACCCCAATACCTCCCTGCACCTCGATCGGTTAAGCCGCGACTTGCCGGTGGACCGGTTGATTTCCGGTGATATCGACCTGGCCATCGGCTTCGGTCCGAGTTACCACCAACTGCACCCCGAGCTGCAATGGCAACCGGTGCTCAGCGATGGTTTCGTCTGCCTGACCAGCCAGCGTGGGCTTGCGCTGGACGGGGCGATGAGCCTGGATGAGTTCTGTGCTTCGGCGCATGTCTTTCCTACGCCGTGGATCTCGGAGAAGAACATGGTCGATAGCTGGCTGGAGAAAATAGGCCGCACGCGCAATGTGCTGGTGCGGGCGAACGGCTACCAGGCCTGCGTCAACATCCTGGCCGCCGTTCCCTCGACCTTGGCCTTGCCGGCGCGCTTGCTGCCACACCTGCGTATCCCCGAGGGGGTGAGGGTGTGTCAGCCCCCGATGGGGTTTCCGGTGTTCACGGTGGATATGATCTGGTCGCGTGATCGAGGGCTGGGTACGGATGTCTCCAGTTTGCGCAGGTTGATCCAGGATGTGGCGGGGGACCTGCTCCGCGCAGGGTGACACAGGTTATTGACACGGATTGCAGGCGCTCAGGATGAGTGAACATTCAGTGGTTACAGGGCCTTTTGCGGCCTCTTCGCGTAAGGCCATGCCTATCGACAGCGCTTGCTCGGGTGCGATGTTTCGTGCCCCGACAAACGCTCCCCCCTGTGCGTTCCGTCGCACGGCCGCACTTTTAATTTTTCATCACGGCTTTAGGTTTCTTAAAACCAGCACCCACGACATTTCCCCTAACGTGTTTTCGTCAGGCGGCGGACGGCCTGCCTGTCTGTAATCCATTTCCCAAGGAAGATGTCAGATGTTGGCCCACACTCAAGCTAAAGCTTTACCTTTCTATCGTCATCCCACGCCGTGCTACGGCTTCGAATGTGTCTATGCCGTCGAACCGGGACTGCGCGTCTTCGACTCGATGGACACTGCGGCACTCTATGAAGACCTGGCCCATAGCGGCGCGGTGATCTACCGCGACTTCAGCGACTCGCTCGAAGACTTCAACGATTTCGTCAGCGCGCAGTCCTCCCGGGTCACCTTCGATCCCGCGCGCAAGGCCGCCACGGCCAATACCGCCGAGATCGAAGCAGGCGTTCACGAGATGGGGCTGCACCGGGAGAACGGCAATTTGCCGTTCAACCCGGACCTGCAGTGGTTCTACTGCCTGGAAGCGGCGTCGGTCGGCTCCGAGACCACGTTGTGCGATGGCGAGCGAGTGCTGTTCGACCTCTCCCCGAAAACCCGTAAGAGCTTCGAATCCCGTGCCATTCGCTATGCGCGTCGCATTCCCTGGCACAACGTGCGGCGCTTCCTGAGCATCGAGCTGCAATTGCCGATCGACAGCGTCACCGACGAGCACTTGCAGCAGGTCAACGACCAGGTGGCCGGCCAGACCTACCGTCGCATCGACCAGAACCTGATCGCCTCCGAATTGGTGATCAGCGCGGTGGAGACCAGCTGCTTCAGCGGTCGCAAGGCCTTCTGCAATTCGATGCTCGGCCCTAGCGTCAACTACGAGCCGCCACGCATCACCTGGGCCGACGGCGAGGAGATCGCCCTTGAAATCTGGGACGAGATCAAGGAAGTCACCGCCCGTAACACCTACAGCCACTTCTGGAAGAAGGGCGACATCGTGGTCATCGACAACACCCGCGTGATGCACGGTCGCCGTCGCCTCGACGATATCAGCCGACGCATCTTCGGCGCCCAGAGCTACCGCATCGGGGGTAACGGCCAATGATCAGCCAGAAAATGCAGCACTACCTGACCACCAGCACTGACCGCGTGGTGATCCGCGAAATGCACGGGCGCGACTACACCCTGCATGGCCTGCGCGATGACGTCGAACGCCTGGCCCAGGCACTGCAGGCTCGGGTCGGCAACTGCGAGCGCAAGGTGTTCGGTATCGCGATGCGCTCATGCTACGAGTGGGTGTACACCCTGCTGGCGATCCAGAAGGTCGGTGGTGTATTGCTGCCGGTGCCCATCGAGTTTTCCGACGATCAGATCGGCAGCCTGCTCGGCAAGGCCGCCGCCGTGTTCGTCAGCGATGAGCCGACCGCCCGGCGCCTGCACCGCATCCTGCCGGACAAGCCGAGCTTCATCCCCCGGCAATTGATGACCCAGTCCACTGACACGCCCTGGGCCCAGGACGACGAACTGATCCCCGCCGGTATCGTCTCGGTGATCCACACCTCGGGCACCACCTCCAAGCCCAAGGGCGTGATGATTCGCGACGCGGCCGTGGGGCTGCTGGTCGACAACGTGATGAAGTGCTTGCCGCAGCAGCCGCTGCACTACTTCTCGATCGTGCCGATGAGCCTGCTGATCGAGCAGGTGCTGGGTGTGTTCATTCCGATCCTGTCCGGTGGCACCCTGACCCTGATGCCCGAGGGCGTCACCGAGTACGGCGCGGCCAGTGGCAATGCCCGTCATTACCTGGAGTTGATCGCACCCAATCACCCCAACTTCCTCTACCTGCCGCCCAAGCTGCTGGAAGAGGCCAACCTGCTGCTTGAGCAGGGTGCGAGTGTCGAGGACCTGTTCGGCCCCGCCAATCCGCACATCATCACCGGCGGCGCGAAGATCCCGGCCACGGTGCTCCAGGCCCTGGATGCCCGCGGTGTGCAAGTGTTCGAGGCCTATGGGCTGAGCGAGAACTCCTCGATCATCTCGCTGAACTCGCCTGCAGAGCGGCGCATCGGCTCGGCCGGCAAGCTGCTCGACGGCATCGAGCCCAAGCTGGTCGACGGCGAGTTGCTGGTGAAGACGCCGACCCTCTGCGCGGGTTACTACAACGCCGACGACACGGCCTGCGACCTGTCCGACGGCTACCTGCACACCGGCGATATCGCCGAGTTCCGTGACGGTTTCCTGTACATCACCGGGCGCAAGAAGCACGTGATCATCCTCTCGACGGCGCGCAACATTTCGCCTGAGTGGGTGGAGAACGTCTACAAGGAGAGCCCGCTGGTCGACGACATGATCGTCATGGGCGAAGGGCGCGACGAGCCGTGCGCCATCATCCTCAGCACTGCGAGCCCTGCCAGCGTGCAGCACGAGATGGCGCGCCTTGAGCACCGCCTTGCGGACTTCGCACGGGTGCGACGCATCCAGGTCGTCGGCGACATCGCAGGGTTTCGTGACCAGTTCTACACGGTCACCGGACGACCGCGGCGCGCCGAGATCGAAGCGCGATTCATCGATCAACTGTACGCCTAGGACGGGACGTCGCCCATGTACATCGTGCGCAATTTCTACAAGGGTCGCCCCGGCTACCGCTGCCTGCAGGAGGCGGTACGGGGTCATTACCTCAAGCACTACGAGGCAACGCCCGTGCCGCAGCCTGACCTGTTCGTCTGCCTGACCGGCTCCACCGGCGGGGCGCCGGGCTACGCCTGTGCCGGCATCAGCTACGGCGACTCCGGCAAACTGTTCAGTGAGTACTACCTGGACCAAACGCTGGATGAACGCTACGCCATCGACCGCGCGCGTATCGCGGAGATCGGCGCTTTCGCCTCGTTCCAGAGCGGCAGCGGTGCTGGCAAGTACCTGCTCGACAACGTCATCCGCACCCTGGCCCTGCGCAACTTCGGCCTGGTGGTGCTGACCGCGACGCCGCAGGTCCGGCAACTGCTGGCAGCGATTGTCGACAACCTCGACGACCTGGGCCAGGCCGATTCACGCCGGGTCAAGGACCCCAGTGTCAACTGGGGGACCTACTACGACCAGGCACCGCGCGTACTGGTTTCGCGCCTGTCCTCGCCCAGTGCCTGGCTCAAGGCACCGACACCTTCCATCCCGCCACCGCAGTTCGCCCACCAGGCGTCTGTCTGACCCATGTGCGTGCCGGGCGCTTCGCGCCCCGCCACGCCGGAGATCCTATGCACGCCAACACGCGTTATGAAAACTTCATCGTCTTCCTGGCCCCTCTGGTCAACAGCCTGGGGGGCATCGCCATCGACCTGTATGCGCCGAGCCTGCCGTCCATCGGGCGCGAACTCGGGGTGGGGCCTGCGCTGATGCAGAACACCATCACCATCACGCTGCTGTTCTATGCCCTGGGGCAGTTGTTCTTCGGCGTGATGGCCGACGCGCGCGGGCGGCGACCTGCCGTACTGCTGGGCCTGGGTGTGTTCGTGGTCGGCAGCCTGCTGGCCACCGCCGCGACGTCCATCGAGATGCTCCTGCTGGCGCGTGCGCTGCAGGGCTTTGCCATTGGCGCCTGCCAGGTCGTTGCCCGTGCTGTGCTGGTCGACGTCGTCAAAGGCCCGCGCTTCTATGTCGCGATTATCTACCTCAGCCTGGCGTTCGGCATGGGGCCCGTCATCGCGCCCTATATCGGTGGGCTGATCGAGGTGCATTTCGGCTGGCGCTACAACTTCGTGCTGTATGCCGCCTATGCGGTCATGGTCCTGGCTTTCGTCGTTGCCGGGCTCAAGGAGTCGCTGCCCGCCAGTGCCCGCCGCGGCGCCTTGCAGACAGTGGTCGGCTATCGGTTCATTCTGGCCGACAGACGCTTCCGTGCTTCGGTGGTGGTACTCGGCGCGAGCTTTTCCGCATTCTTGCTGTGGAACGTGTTCGGGCCGCATATCGTCCAGGATGTGCTCGGCCATGACGCGCATTACTTCGGCACCACGGCGCTGGGGGTGGGGTGCTGCTACCTGGTCGGCACGCTGACCAACCGTGCGCTGGTGCGCATCGTCTCACCCGATACCCTGATGTGGAGTGGGTTGGCGCTGTTTCTGCTCGGGGTGCTGTGCATTGCGGCGGCTGCCGACACCTTGAGCCTGGTGAACATTCTTGCTGGCATCATGCTGATCGCCTTCGGCCAGGGCTTTATCTTCTCCAATGCCATGGCCCGCTCGATGGCACTGTTTCCCGACCGCGCCGGGGTGGCTGCGAGCCTGCAGGGCTGCTTGATGCTGGTGTTCGGTTCGATTGCCTCGGCGACGGTCAGCGGCTTCGGGTTGGAGTCGAACCTGCCGATCGCCGGGGTGTTCGCGGTACTGATGCTGGTATCTTTTTCCGGGATGCTGGGGGCACGGATGGCGCGCCAGGCGTCCTTGGCCTAGGGGCTTGCACGAGTCGTATAGCGCGCCCGATCAATCCAGTGGCTGGGCCCGCAGACGGTCCAGCTACTGGGCATAGGCAGCAAGCGCTGCCAGCCTCGCGCAACCGTCACCCCAGTGCTTCGTGCTCTTGCTTGTACAGTTGCAGGCCACGGGCCTGATAGTTGGCCAGAGCGGCGGGGTGGTCGAGGCTGCAGGTGTGCACCCAGACCCGCTGCGTGCCGGGCCACTCCCAGGCGCTGCGGATGGCCTGGCTGAGCAGCGGGCCGCCGAAGCCCTTGTCAAGAAACTGCGGGGCGAGGCCGAAGTAGCGGATCTCGGCGTTCTCGCCGTCGGGGCGGTGCAGTTCGTAGTAGCCGGCGATGGCGCCACGGTAGTAGGCCACCCAGGTGCGGTGGCAGTCCTGGCCGACAACCGCCAGCCACTGCTCGTCGCTCCAGCTGTTCAGGTCGTTCCAGCCCCAGGCCTTGCCCACCAGTTGGTAGAGGAAACGGTTGAGCTGCGGTTGGACGACTTCGCACTCGACGATCGTCAGGCCATCGGGGACAGGCTTGCTGCGCAGGGCGTGCGCAGAGGTCATTTCCAGGTAGTAGGTGGTCAGCGTGGTGGTCACCGGCGGGGCTCCAGGTCGGGGGCAAGCCCGCTAGCGTACCTGCCAGGACGTGAGGATCAAAGCCTGTCGGCCTTTACTCAAGCCGATGTAGGCGGGATATCGGCGGGTGTATCGATATCGCGCAGGATGCCGGGGTCGTCGAGATCCAGCACAAGACAGGCGTGAGGGTTGGCTTCGATGACCGGTCGCCCACCCTGGTCACCGTGCAGGCGGGTGAGGGCCGCCCAGAAATGGCGCCCGAAGATGACCGGATGGCCACGTCGGCCTTGGTAGCACGGCAGGAGGATACGCTCGGCAGCGAGGTGACCGAGCAGGTGTTCGAAGGTGCGTGGTGCGATCCACGGCATATCGCCAAGCAGCACGGCCACGGCCGGGGCATCGATGCTGGCCAGGGCCGTGATGCCGGCCGCGAGACTCGCTCCCATGCCATCAGCTGCCTGTGCGGCGCGTACGATGTGGACTTGCGCATTGATGCCCAGGGTTTGCGGATCATCGTCGCAGCGCACCACCACATACACCGGGTCGAAACAGGCTTGTACCTGTTTCAAGGTGCTGGCCAGTAGGCCCTGTCCGTCCGCGAGCACGGCCTTGCGCTTGTCGCTGCCAAAGCGCGTGCCGCGTCCGGCGGCGAGCACCAACGCGGCGCAGGGAGCTCTGGCTTGGGGTTCGGTCATGGTGGGTTGTCCGAGTGTGGCGGCATGGAAAGCTCGCAAGCATACCGCAGGGTCAGGTGGCAGGCAGTGTCTGTTCCCGCGCCTGCTTGGCCTTGGTGACGTTCACTGCACCAGGCAGTTCGACGCCGTTCTTGGCGGCGAGGATCTCGGCCATCACACTCACGGCAATTTCGGCTGGGGTCTTGCTGCCGATGTAGATGCCGATGGGGCCGTGCAGGCGCGCAAGGCTAGCATCGGACTCACCGAAGTGCTCGATCAGCCGCGCGCGACGCTGCTGGCTGTTGCGCCGCGAGCCGATGGCACCGATATAGAAAGCCGGGCCATGCAGCGCTTCGAGCAGGGCCAGGTCGTCGAGCTTGGGGTCGTGGCTGACCGCGACGATGCAGGTGCGCACGTCCGGGGCGAAGTCGCGCACGACATCGTCGGGCATGCCGACCAGGCACTCGACACCGGCCACGTTCCAGCCGTCGATGTACTCGGGCCGAGGGTCGCAGACCGAAACACGAAAACCATTGAACAGGGCCATGGTCGCCAGGTATTCGGCCAGGGCACCCGCGCCGATCAGCAGCAGTCGATAACCTGGACCCAGGGTGCTCGCCATGTGCTCGCCATCAACGCTGAACTGCTCCGGGGCCGCACTGGGGAGGAGGGTGGCCACGCCGCTGTGCAGGTCGAGCTGACGGCGCACCAGTTGGCCGCTGTCGAGCTGCTCAAGCAGTTGGGCCAGCGACTGCCACGATGGCGAAAACTCCAGAATCAGCTCTAGCGTGCCGCCACAGGGCAGCCCGAAGCGATGGGCCTCGTCGGCGGTAACGCCGTAGCGCACCCGCTGTGGGGTGCTGTCAGGCAGGCCGGGGCCACCGTAGGCGGTGGTGTAGCGGTGGATCAGGTCGTCTTCGATGCAGCCGCCGGAGACGCTGCCGACCACACGCCCGTCGCTGCGCAAGGCCATCATCGAGCCGACCGGGCGTGGTGACGAACCCCAGGTACGGGCGACGGTGGCCAGTAGCACGCGGTGGCCGGCTTGCAGCCAGTCCCGAGCGGTACGCAGGACCAGCAGGTCGATACTTTCCATGGGCGCTCCTTCAACGCATATGCAGCACGATCGGGCTGCTGCTGGCAGGGTCGGTATGTTCACGCAGCTTGGCCACCGCCTGTGCATCGACCGCACCACCGGTATTACCCCAGGTCGTACGGACGAAGCTCAGCACTTCGGCGATCTCCTGGTCCGACATCTGTTCACGCAGCGCGGGCATGCGGTAGGCATCCGGCACCCCGGCGGCGACGATACGCTGCGAGCCGTTGAGGGTGATATTGATTGCCGAGGCGTTTTCCTTGGCCAGCATCGAGGTCGCACCGGCCAGTGGCGGAATCCACTCGGCCTGGCCCTGACCGTCCAGGCCATGGCACGACGCACAGCGGGTCACGTAGCTGTGTGCGCCTGGGGCATCGAGGCGGGTAGCCGCCGACACGGCCTGATACTGCCAGGGGGCGCCGTCGCGCTGGGGGTCGCCCGGCAGCGACTTCAGGTAGCGGGCAATCGCGCCCAGGTCGTCGTCGCTCATGAACTGCGTGGAGTTGTTGAACGCCTCGGTCATCGAACCGTACACCACCGCATGCTTGTTGCGACCGGTCTTGAGGAACTGCACGATCTCGGGTTCGCTCCAGCGCCCAAGCCCGGAGTTGTGGTCCTGACGCAGGCTTGGCGCGTACCAGCCGTCGAGCAGGGCTCCGGCGAGAAACGCCTTGCCGGAGTCGTCCAGCGCCTTTTCGTTGAAGGCAAGGCCACGTGGAGTATGGCAACTGCCGCAGTGGCCCGGGCCCTGGACGATATAGGCGCCGCGGTTCCACAGGGGGTCTTCGGTGGGCTTTTCAGCGTAGGGCTTGTCGGCGGCGAACAGGCCGTTCCACAAGGCGATCGGCCAGCGCAGGTTCAGCGGCCAGGGAATATCGCTGGGGATATTGGCCTGGTCTGACGGCTGCACGCCCTTCATGAAGAAGGCATAGAGCGCCCTCATGTCGTCATCGCTGAGCTTGGCGTAGGACGGGTAGGGCATGGCCGGGTACAGCCGGCGCCCGCCCGGCGCGACGCCGTGGCGCACGGCGCGGTCGAAGTCGGCGAGGCTGTAGCTGCCGATACCGTTGTTGCGGTCCGGGGTGATGTTGGTGGCATGGATCGCGCCCAAGGGCGTTGCCATTTCCAGGCCGCCGGCGAACGGCGCCTTGCCGGGCAGGCTGTGGCACGCCACGCAGTCGCTCAGGCGCGCGACATATTCGCCGCGGGCGATCAGCGCTTGGTCGGGGCTTGGGGTTTCCTGCTCGAAGGGCGAGGTGACCTCGCGGGTGACATACCAGGCCAGCAGGCCTGCCGCAACAAGGCACGGCAGCGCGAGCCAGCGAGTGGTGGTTACCAGTCGGCTGTTTTTCATGAGGGCTTCCGTGTCAGGCAAAGGTATGGCGGCTCAGGGGCAGGCTGCGCGCGCGTTGGCCGGTCAGCCGCGCCACGGCGTTGGCCACCGCTGGTGCCACTGCCGGCAGCGGCGGCTCGCCGATGCCACCCATCTTCGCCCCGCTCTCGACGATGCGCACATGCACCCGGGCCATGCGCGATGGCGGCAGGATCGGGTACAGGTCGTAGTTGCGCGCACGCGGCATGCCGTTGACCCACACCGCTTCCTCCACCAGCGTCTGCGACAGGCCTAACGCCACGGCGCCGTTGACCTGATGCTCGACGATCGCCGGGTTGACGATGCTGCCCGGGTCGATCGCCTGCCAGATATCGTGCACCTTGACCTGGCCGTTCTCGATCGACACTTCGGCAATCACCGCTGCCTCCGAACCGAACGGCGAAGCCATGGCCACGCCGCGGGCACGCTTGGTGCCATCCTCGGCGGTAAATGGCCCGCGTTTCCAGCCACCGGACAATTCGCCGACCGCCTGCAGCAGGGTGGTCAGGCGTTGATTGTCGCGCAACAGGTGCAGGCGCAGCTCGAACGGGTCGTGCCCGCCTTTGTCGGCCAGTTCATCAAGGAACGACTCATAGAAGAAGTCGTTCAGCGAATTACCGACCGAACGCCAGTAGCCCAGCATGGCGGGGCCCTTGACATAGATTTGCGCGATGCGTTTGTTGGCAATGGCATAGGACTTGCCCGCCAAACCTTCCACGGCAGTGGGGTCGATCTTCTCGCCCTGTTTGCCGGCGATTGCCTCGGTCGGGCCCTCGGTGGCGCTGACCGCTTCGATGGCAACGGGCAGGCCCTTCTCGTCGAGCCCGGCGCGGAACTTGACCACTGCCACGGGCCGCAGCACGTCACGTACGAACTCGTCCTCGCGGGTCCAGATCAGCTTGACCGGGCGCCCGACCGCCTTGGCCAGGGCAATGGCCTGTGGGTAGGGGTTGGCCGAGTCGTACAGGAAGTGGCGCCCGAAGAAGCCGCCCAGGAGCGGCGAATGCAGGATGATCTGCTCCTTGGCAAGGCCGGTGCGCTTGGCGATATCGTCGCGGAACATGTCCGGGGCCTGGTTGGGCAGCCAGACTTCGAGCGATCCATCGGGATTGAAGCGCGCGAGCGCCGACGGTGGTTCGAGCTGGCCGTGGTTGAGGTACTGGTTGTGGTAGGTGGCTTCCACCTGGGTCTTGGCCCCCTTGAGCGCAGCCGCCACATCGCCTTCGTTCTCGTCATCGCGTGCCGGGCCGGTTTGCGCGGCGAGGTGATCGCGATAGGCATCGCTGGAGAAGTCGGCTGGCATCGTGCGCACCTTCGAATCGGCGCCCGGCTCCTGCCAGTCGACTTGTACCGCCTCCACGGCACGCTTGGCATGCCACCAGCGTTCGGCGACCACCGCCACGGCACCCGGCAGTACGTGCACCGAATGCACGCCCTTCATCGCCTTGACCTGCGCTTCGTTGCGCAGGCCGCCCACGGTCATGCCCAGCCGTGGCGCGTGCTGTACCGCCGCGTGGAGCATGTCGTCGACCTTGAGGTCGATACTGTACAGGGCCTTGCCGGTGGACTTGTCATAGGCATCGACACGGCGTACCGGCTTGCCGATCCATCGGAACTGGCTGGGATCGCGCAGCTTGATGCTGGCCGGATCCGGCACTGGCAGGTCCATGGCGCGCTCGGCCAGGTCGCCATAAGCGACCGAGCGGCCGGAGGCAGCATGCACCACCTTGCCCGGTTCGGTGCTCAGCTCACTGACCGGCACCTTCAGGGTGTCGGCACCGGCCTGCAGCAGCATCGCCCTGGCCAGCGCGCCAAGGCGGCGCATGGTCGGGTAGCTCATGCGCACCGACATGCTGCCGCCGGTGATGCGCAGGCCATTTTCCATCACCACGTAGGCTTCGCCGGGCGGTGCAGCATCGATCAGGAAGCTGGCCGGGTCCATATCCAGTTCTTCGCCGACGATCTGCGCCATGGCGGTGAATGTGCCCTGGCCACCTTCCATGAAGGGGCAGAGCAGGCGAACGGTGCCGTCAGGGCGGATTTCCAGGAATGCCGGCACCTGCGTGCCGCGTTCTGCGGCCGCCGCAGTGGCGGCCTGCACCCGGGCCGAGCCGAGCGGCAAGCCAAAGCCGATCACCAGCGCACCGATGGCGCTACCCGCGAGAAAGCGCCGGCGCGAAAGATTGACCGGCTGATCCAGTTTCAGGTCGCGCAGTTCGGACGGGATGTCGAGGGGCGAGTTCATCAGACGCTCTCCTTGGCGGCAGGCTGGCCGGCGAGCTCATGCACCGCGGCGTGGATCGCGTTGTAGGTGCCGCAGCGACACAGGTTGACCATTGCGGCACTGATCTGCTCGTCGCTCGGCGCCGGCGTGTGCTTGAGCAGCGCGGTAGCGGCCATCACCTGGCCAGACTGGCAGTAGCCGCACTGGGCGACCTGATGCTCGACCCAGGCCGCGACCACTCGCTTGCCCACCGGGTCTGCCTCGATTGCTTCGATAGTGGTCACTTCACGGCCAACCACACCGGCCACCGGCGTGACACAGGCACGCACCACGTTGCCGTCCACCAGCACCGAGCAGGCGCCACATTGGGCCAGGCCGCAGCCATATTTCGTGCCGGTCATGCCCAGGTCATCGCGGATCACCCACAGCAGTGGGGTATCGGCGTCGGCGTCGACCTGATAGGTCTTCTGGTTGATGCGTAGTTCCATGGCGTTCACCCGCTGATCATCGGTTGGTGTTTCGTCGTTATAGGCAGGGCGGTGCGTCGAGGCAGTGCCCTGGGAGGAACGCCGCGCGCGCGCAGGGCGGGTTTCCGATCTGAAAACTCTAGACCTTGGCGGACAGCTTTCCTATCCATCGGGCAGCATGTTCAGAGAATCAGGCAAGAAATCAAGTGGATTGCGCTAGTGGCAGGATCGGGCGGGGGCGTCGCAGCGGAGCTGTCACGCCCACGCTGTAGGGAAAATGCCGGCATCGATATTGGATGTCGGCATCCAGGCCAGTTGAACCAGGGGTTGTTGATGAACCGCCCGCGTTGGTTATCGGCGCGCGACGGCGTGCTGGACGCACTGTTCGTAGTAGGTCTGCTTGATGGCCTTTGGCGGCAGGCGTGAGCTGCTGTTGTAGGTTTGCTCGGTGATGCCGAACGCTGTCATGCGCATCCAGGGTTTGGCGAAGCGCCGCACTTGCAGCTTCTTGCGCGCTGCATAAAGCGTCACCCCGGAGAGCTTGGCGTGCTGCGCCTCTGAGGCGATCTGCGCGCCCTAGCCGCACACGCTGCGATCGTTCTGGCTCAGCGGCCTGGCCTGGGCGCCGAATGCGGTGGCCGCCAACACGCAGCTGGCCAGGGTTGCTAGAAATACCCGCATGTTGCTGTCCTAAGCGTCTGAAGGAAAAGGGAGTTTGCCTTCGCTTTCAGCGCCTGGGGGCCAGCAATTTGCCGTCAGGCGACGGGCAGCCTTGCGGCGCTGCTTATCCGCCGTTTCGCTCAGCGGCCGGTCACCAGCATCACCACCAGCACGCAGGCCAGCAGTGCCAGATAGGCCCGCGCATGCAGGGTATCGCTCAGGCGGCCCAGCAGCGGCGCAGCCAGGTGCATGCCGAGCCAGGCGCCTGCAGCCATTGCCAGTGCCGCACGCAGGTCGATATAGCCCAGCAGCCCGGCACCCAGGTTCGACTCCGGTGTCGGCACCAGGGCATAAACCAGGGTGGCGGCCAGCGCCATGGGCAATGACAGCGGGTTGGCCATGGCGGTGGCGGTGCCCATGCTGGCGCCGCGCCTGCGCATCAGCGGCACGGTCATCACGCTGCCGCCGACCCCCAGCAGCGCTGCCAGTGCGCCGATCGGCAGGCCGACCAAGGCAGCCGCAGCCTTGCCCAGCGGCACCGGACCTTGGTTGCCAACGCGCATGAAACCTGGACGCAGCCACGCATCGAGCAGGCTCAGCAGCAAGTAGCCGATAAACAGCCAACGCAGCCAGGTGCTGTCCAGGTACAGGGCGGCCCAGGCGCCAGCCATTGCCCCGAGGGCGATGGCCGGAGCCAGTGGGCGCACCAGGTCCCAGCGCAACGTGCCGGCGCGCTGGTGCCGCCAGGTGGCCAGGGCGCTGCTGAAGATCATCAGCATGGCCGAGGTGGCCACGGCGATCTGCATGGCGTGCAGCGCCACCGGGGAGCCCGCCGCATGGCGGGTGAGCAGCAACGCATAGAGCAAGGGCACGGCGAAGAAACCGCCGCCGAAGCCGAACAGCAGCGTGGTGACGCCAGCACACAGGCCGAAGACACCGAGCAAGGGGTACAGCATGATCGCCAGCCTTTGTCAGGGGAGTGGAGATGCAGGGTAGGGAGACGAGGGCTGGCCAGCATTCGAGCATTGGCCAATAATCCGTGCGTTTCAGCCACGGAGATCCCCATGCGCAATGTGCCGCTGTGCCAGGTCGATGCCACGCCACGCCCGGTGTTGGCGATCGCTACCGATTATCCGCCTGACACGCTATTGCCACGCCACGTGCACCGGCGTGCGCAGTTCCTTTATGGCATGAGCGGTTTGATGGAAGTACTGACTGACGATGGCGCCTGGGTCGTTCCACCCTACAGCGGTGTGTGGATTCCGTCGGGCAAGCCCCATCAGGTGCTGATGCGAGGGGTGAGCACGCGCAGCTTGTACATCGAAGCCGTTGCGGCGCCGAGGCTGGGACAGGCCTGCGAGGCGCTGCTGGTCACGCCGCTGCTGCATCAGTTGCTGCTCGCCAGTGCCGAACTGCCCGCGCTGTATGACCCTCAAGGGCGCGACGGCCAACTGGTCGGCCTGATCCTGCATGAGCTGCGCAGCGCCGAGCGTCTGCCGCTGTTCGCGCCGATGCCAGGGGAGCCGCGCCTGGCGCTCTTGTGCCAGGCGTTTCTCGCGGCGCCTTCGATCAGCACGACGGCGGAGGCCTGGGCGATGCACCTGAACTGGAGCCCGCGGACATTCAGCCGGCGCTTTCGCGAACAGACCGGGTTGTCGTTCGGACAATGGCGCCAGCAAGCCTGCCTGATGGCAGCCGTCACGCGATTGGCAGCCGGTGAGGCGGTCACCCGGGTTGCCCTCGACCTTGGGTATGACAGCCCCAGTGCGTTTTCCAGCATGTACCGCAGGGTCATGGGCGAGGCGCCCTCGGCGGTTCGGCACAGGGCTTTGGCGGCGAGATGAAAACCCTGGCGGATGTATGTGATCGTACAACTGCATGAGCTATGATGACGGCTGTCTTTTCACGATGAAACGTACAGGGCATGACAGAGCAGCAGCTACAGGCACGGACCCGACGCAAACCGCGCAGTCTGGCGCAGGAACTGGTCACGGTGCTGACCGAACGTATTCGCAGCGGCCAACTCAAGCGTGGCGACAAACTGCCGACCGAATCGCAGATCATGGTCGAGGAGGGCGTCAGCCGCACGGTGGTGCGCGAGGCGATCTCGCGGCTGCAGGCCGCCGGCCAGGTGGAGACCCGCCACGGCATCGGCACCTTCGTGCTCGACGCGCCGAGCACCGGCGGTTTCCGTATCGACCCGGCGACCATCGTCACCCTGCGCGAGGTGCTGGCGGTCCTGGAGTTGCGCATTGCCCTGGAGATCGAGTCGGCCGGGCTGGCCGCCCAGCGCCGCAGCGACGAACAACTGACCGGTATGCGTGCTGCGCTCGACGAAATCAACGAAGGCGCCGCGCATGCCTCCGATGCGGTCTCGGCGGATTTCCAGTTCCACCTGCGCATCGCCCAGGCCAGCGGCAATCATTATTTCGCTGACATCATCAATCACCTGGGTACCAGCATCATTCCCCGCACCCGGCTCAATTCGGCGCGCCTGGCCCATGATGACCAGGCCCATTACATGAGCCGCCTGAGCCATGAGCACGAGGCCATCTATGAAGCCATTGCCCGACGCGACAGCGAAGGGGCGAAAATGGCCATGCGCCTGCACCTGAGCAACAGCCGCGAGCGGCTGCGCCAAGCGCATGAGGCGGCAGAAGCACAGGGCGTCTGACAGGCTTCAACACGCTAACCCGCTCTCATCGGTGCGTTTGTGGGCGGGAAAAGGCTCACGACTGTTTCTTGAAGAGAAATAATCAATTGCCACCCGCAGTGATTCTAAGTGTCGGGCGAATGAGTAAGGATTGATACAGCCTCACTCAACCGTTCAGGTGCCACCATGAACCAGCCTCCGTCGGACCTCAAGCCCTCTCCCTGGCACGACGGCGAGCTTACGCTGCAACGCAGCGTCGGTGCGGTCGAGCGCATGGTGGGGATTGGCAAGGTGCAGATGTCGCGTGACTTCATGCCCGACCAGCACCGCGAGTTCTATGCCCAACTGCCTTTCGTGGTGCTCGGCAGCGTCGACCCGCACGGCGATCCCTGGGCAACGCTGCGCACCGGCCAGCCCGGCTTCATGCAATCCCCCGATCCGCGCCGGCTGCTGCTGGACCTGCCCCGTGAGCCAGCCGATCCTGCGGATGCCGGGCTGGAAGATGGTGACGGCGTCGGCATGCTCGGCATCGAGTTGCACACCCGCCGACGCAATCGCCTGAACGGCTTCGTGCGCCGGGCAGACGACAGCGGGTTTACCATCGAGCCGACCCAGTCCTATGGCAACTGCCCGCGCTATATCAATCTGCGCCGCTATGTCTTCGATGACAGCGCGCCCGGCGAGCCCAGCGAGTCGAGCGAGCTGAACGCAGCAGACCGCGCCATGGTGGCCGCCGCCGACTCCTTCTACGTTGCCTCGTACGTGGTGCGCGATGGCGTGCGCCAGGTGGACGTCTCGCACCGTGGCGGCAAGCCTGGCTTCGTCCACATCGACGTCGAAGGCACGCTGAGCGTGCCTGATTTCAATGGCAACCTGTTCTTCAATACTTTGGGCAACATGCTGCTCAACCCCCGTGCCGGGTTGGTGTTCGTCGACATGCGCAGCGGCGACCTGCTGCAGATGACCGGGCGCACCGAAGTGATCGTCGACGATCCACAGACACTCGCCTTCATCGGCGCCGAGCGCATGTGGCGGTTCTACCCCGAGCGGATCGTGCGCCGACCGGGAGGGCTGGCGCTGCGCTGGGTCGACATGGATGACGGCATCTCGCCCAATGTGTTGATGACCGGCAGTTGGGAGGACATGCAGGCGCGCCTGAAGGCCGCAGCGTTGCAGCAAAGCTGGCGTCCGTACCGGGTAACGCAGATCGTCGACGAGAGCGAGCACATCCGCTCGTTTCACCTGCTGCCCGACGATGGCTTGGGCTTGCCTGTGCGCCAGGCGGGGCAGCACCTGCCGATCCGGGTACGGTTGCCTGGGGAGCAGGCGCCGTTGGTGCGCACCTACACCCTGTCTGGCGCGCCGGCGGACGATGCACTGCGCATCAGCGTCAAGCGCGAGGGTGTGGTCTCTCGGCACCTGCATGAGCAGGTCAGGATCGGCGACCTGATCGAGGCGCGTGCGCCGGCCGGAGCCTTCACCCTCGATGCTACGGTGCGCCGTCCGGTAGTCTTGCTGGCCGCGGGCGTAGGGGTGACCCCCGTCTTGGCCATGGCCAGGCACCTGGTCAATGAGGGGCGGCGTACACGCTACGCCCGACCGGCCTGGGTGTTTCAATCGGCGTCGAACCAAGCGCAACTGGCCTTTGCCAGTGAATTTGCAGCGCTGGTGACTGCCTCCGAGGGCAAGCTCAGGCATGTGCGCCTGCTCAGCGACGCCAGCGGTGCGGTAGCAGGCGTGGATTATGAGCGCGAAGGGCGTCTGGGCGTCGACCTGTTGCGCGAGCTGCTGCCGTTCGACGACTACGACTTCTACCTGTGCGGGCCGCAGGGGTTCATGCAGCAGATGTACGATGGCCTGCGTGCACTGGATATCAACGATGCACGGATCCACGCCGAGGCCTTCGGCCCATCGAGCCTGCGCCGCACGCGCAGCGAACAGCAGGCAGCGCCGGCCTTGCCGGCGGTGGCCACTGAGTCGGTTGCGGTGATGTTCATGGACTCGGCGAAAGAGGCGCGCTGGAACCCGGGGGATGGCTCGCTGCTGGAACTGGCCGAGCAGCGTGGTCTCGAGCCGCCTTTTGGCTGCCGTGGCGGGTCGTGCGGAAGTTGTCGGACCCGTGTGCTCAAGGGGGCGGTCACCTATGCCGAGGCACCGGAGTTCGCCGTGGCGCAGGACGAGGCGTTGATCTGCTGCGCCAGGCCGGCTGACGGATCCGGGCCCTTGCACCTGGCGTTGTGATAGCAAGCTGTCTCTTCAATTGGACTGCCCCCAAGAAGTTGGACACAAATCCAACCCTTGGGGGCAGTCCACCCTGTGGGAGCGGGCTTGCCCGCGAACACGGGCGTAGCCCGTGCCAGGCAGCGCGCTATCTTTTTCGCGGGCAAGCCCGCTCCTACAAGCGCGTCAGAGCGCGCGGTCGCTCCACTGACCATTGACCAGGCGTCGCAGCCCCAGTGGGTTGCCGTCCTGCAGGGCCTTCGGCAGCAAGGCCTGCGGGTAGTTCTGGTAGCACACCGGACGCAGGAAGCGATCGATGGCCAGGGTGCCGACCGAAGTACCGCGGGCGTCGGAGGTGGCCGGGTAGGGGCCGCCGTGCACCATGGCATCGCTCACTTCCACACCGGTCGGGTAGCCGTTGACCAGAATCCGTCCGACTTTTTCTTCCAGCAGCGGCACCAGCCAGGCATAGGCCTCGAAGTCTTCAGGTTCGCCGATCAGGGTGGCCGTGAGCTGGCCGCGCAGGCCCAGCAGCGCGGCGCGCAATTGAGCATCGTCACTGACTTCGACGGCCACGGTGGTGGGGCCGAACACTTCTTCCTGCAGCAGCGGGTCGGCGTCCACCAGCAGGCGCGCGTCGGCCTTGAACAGCTGGGCGCGGGCCTGGCTGCCTACCTGCGCCTGGCCGGCCAGGTGCTCGATGCCGACGTGCGCTTGCAGGTGTTCCAGCCCGCTCACATAACTGCGCAGGCCCCCGGCATTGAGCAGGGTCTGCCCAGCCTGCTGCGCCAGGTGCTGGCCGAGGTCGGCGAGCAACTGGCTGAACGGCGCCGACTGCAGGCCGATCACCAGCCCTGGGTTGGTACAGAACTGACCGGCGCCCAGGCATACGGAGCCTGCCAGTTCACGGGCGATGGTCTCGCCGCGTTTGGCCAATGCGCCAGGCAGCACGATCACGGGGTTGATGCTCGACATCTCGGCGAATACCGGGATCGGCTGTGGACGTTCGGCGGCCATGCGGCACAGGGCGTCGCCGCCTTTGAGCGAGCCGGTGAAACCGACCGCCTGGATGGCCGGGTGCTTGACCAGCCACTCGCCCACGCCGCCGCCGAAGACCATATTGAACACGCCCTTGGGCATGCCGGTGCGTTCGGCCGCACGGACGATGGCGCAACCCACCAGGTCGGCGGTGGCCATGTGGCCGCTGTGCGCCTTGAACACCACCGGGCAGCCGGCGGCCAGCGCAGCTGCGGTGTCGCCGCCTGCGGTGGAAAAGGCCAGCGGGAAGTTGCTGGCACCGAACACCGCCACCGGGCCTACGCCGATGCGCATCTGGCGCAGGTCGACCCGTGGCAGGGGTTGACGGTCCGGCAGCGCGAGGTCGATACGGGCACCGAGGAAATCACCCCGGCGCAGCACTTGGGCGAACAGGCGCATTTGCCCGCTGGTACGGCCGCGCTCGCCCTGAATGCGTGCAGCGGGCAAGGCGGTTTCGCGGCAAACGATAGCGACGAAGCCGTCGTCAAGCTCATCCAGCTCGGCGGCAATGGCGTCGAGGAACTCGGCGCGACGGGCTGGCGGCAACTGGCGGAACTCGGCGAAGGCAGCGGCAGCGGCTTTGGCGGCTTGATCGACTTCGTCTTCGGTGGCTTGCATGAAGCTGTAGGGCAGGGCCTCGCCCGTGGTGGCGTCCAGGCTCTGCAGGCGCTGCTGGCCGGCGGCACTGCGCTGGCCGGCGATGAAGTTGTGGCCGAGGATCTCAGGCATGGGGTGCTCCTGTAGTCGCTGAAGGAATAATGTTGTCTGGGCAGGTTCACTTGCCCCCAGTGGGAACGCTGTCAGGTAATCGGTGCCGGGTTGAACAGGGTGATGTCGTTGTGCAGCTTGTGCCGCTCGGCCCAGGTCTGCTTGCGGCCGCTGGCAACGTCCAGGTAGTAGTGGAACAGCTCCCAGCCCAGCTCTTCGATGCTTGCTCGACCGCTGGCGATGCGCCCGGCATCGATGTCGATCAGGTCGGGCCAGCGCTGGGCCAGTTCGCTGCGGGTGCAGACCTTGACCACGGGGGCCATGGCCAGCCCGTAAGGTGTGCCGCGACCCGTGGTGAACACGTGCAGGTTCATGCCCGCTGCCAGTTGCAGGGTGCCGCAGACGAAGTCGCTGGCTGGCGTCGCGCAGAAGATCAGGCCTTTGCGTGCGACCCGCTCGCCCGGGCCGACCACGCCCTGGATCGCAGCGCTGCCGGACTTCACGATCGAGCCCAGGGACTTTTCGACGATGTTCGAGAGCCCGCCTTTCTTGTTGCCCGGCGTGGTGTTGGCGCTGCGGTCGGCTGCACCCTGTTGCAGGTAGCGGTCGTACCAGTCCATTTCGCGTACCAGCGCTTCGGCCACTTCCGGGGTTTCGGCGCGGGAGGTGAGCATGTAGATGGCGTCGCGGACCTCGGTGACCTCCGAGAACATCACCGTGGCACCGGCGCGCACCAGCAGGTCGGCGGCATAGCCCAGCGCTGGATTGGCGGTGATGCCGGAGAAAGCGTCGCTGCCGCCGCACTGCATGCCCAGGATCAGCTCACTGGCCGGCACCGTTTCGCGACGGCGCTGGTCGAGCTTCTTCAGGCGGGTTTCAGCCAGCTGCATGATCTGTTCGATCATCTCGACGAAACCCAGCGAAGCGTCCTGCAGGCGATACAGCCAGGGCTCGCTGAGGTCCACGGACGGGTCGTCTTCGTGCATCACCTGGCCGGCCTGCAGCTTTTCGCAACCCAGGCTGATGACCAGGGCTTCGCCGCCCAGGTTGGGGTTGCGCGCCAGGTTGCGCACGGTGCGGATGGGGATATAGGCGTCACGCGCGTTGATCGCCACGCCACAGCCGTAGCTGTGGGTGAGGGCGACCACGTCGTCGACGTTGGGATACTTGGGCAGCAGCTCTTCGCGGATGCGTTTGACCGCGTGGTCGAGCACGCCGGTCACGCATTGCACGGTGGTGGTGATGCCGAGGATGTTGCGGGTACCGACGGTGCCGTCGGCGTTGCGATAGCCTTCGAAGGTAAAGCCTTCAAGAGGTGGCAGGGCCGCGGGCACTGCGTCGCAGCGCGGCAGGCTGTCGAGTTCGGGGGCGGCGGGCATCGATAACTGGGTTTCCTGAACCCAACTGCCCTGACGCAGGTCTTGCAGGGCATAACCGATGATCTGTCCATAGCGGCGTACAGGCTCGCCCTGGTGGATATCCACGGTGGCGACCTTGTGGCTTTGCGGCACGCCCTCGACCAGGGTCAGGCCATCGGCGAAGCGCGCACCTTCGCCCAGGCCACCGTCATTGACCACCACCACGACATTGTCGTCATCGTGCAGGCGGACGTAGCGGGGCGACTCGGAATGTTCGATCAACTGCATGGTCAGGCCCTTCTTGTCATTTCTTTCAGGCTTTTATCCGGCTACCGACGCCCGTTGCGGGGCGTCGGCGTGTTTCAGGTCACTGGCGCGAGCCGGCCAGTTCGGCGTTCGGCGCCGCTTGCGGCCCGGCTTCTTCCTTGAGCTCGATGCGCTTGATCGGGCCGACGATCACCAGGTAGCTGAATACCGCTACCAGCGCATTGGCGCCCACGTACACCAGCGCCCATTTGAACGAGCCGGTGGCGCTGATGATGTAGCCGATGACGATCGGCGTGGTGATCGACGCGATGTTGCCGAAGGTGTTGAACAGGCCACCCGAGAGCCCCGCGATCTGTTTGGGCGAGGTGTCGGCGACCACGGCCCAGCCCAGGGCGCCGATGCCTTTGCCGAAGAAGGCCAGGGTCATGAAGCCGACCACCATCCACTCGGCGTCGACGTAGTTGCAGAAGACCATGGTGGTCGACAGCAACAGGCCGCAGACGATTGGCAGCTTGCGCGAGAAGGTCAGCGAGTTGCCGCGGCGCAGCAGCCAGTCCGACAGCACTCCGCCCAGCACCCCACCGATGAAGCCGCAGATGGCCGGCAAGGAGGCGATGAAGCCGGCCTTGAGGATGGTCATGCCGCGCTCCTGCACCAGGTACACCGGGAACCAGGTCAGGAAGAAGTAGGTGATGGCGTTGATGCAGTACTGGCCCAAGTACACGCCCAGCAGCATGCGACTGGTCAGCAGTTGCTTGATGTAGCCCCATTTCGGGCCGTCGTTGCTGCGTTTCTGGTCCATGTCCACCAGGCCGCCGTTTTGCTCGATGTGCTCGAGTTCGGCCTGGCTGATGCGTGGGTGCTGGCGAGGGTTGTAGATGGTCTTCATCCATACCATCGAGAACAGGATGCCAAGGGCGCCCATGACCACGAACACATGCTCCCAGCCGAAGGTGAACACGATCCAGCCCATCAGCGGTGCGAACAGCGCGGTGGCGAAGTACTGCGCCGAGTTGAAGATCGCCGAAGCCGTGCCGCGTTCGGCGGTGGGGAACCAGGCCGCAACGATCCGGGCGTTGCCCGGGAACGACGGGGCTTCGGCAAACCCGACCAGAAAGCGCAGGGTGAACAGGGTAACGACTGCCCAGGCCACCGGCAGGCCGCCGACGAAACCTTGCAGCAGAGTGAACAGCGACCAGGTGAAGATGCTGAATGCGTAGACGTTCTTCGAACCGAAGCGGTCGAGCAACCAGCCGCCGGGAATCTGCCCGGCCACGTAGGCCCAGCCGAAGGCGGAGAAGATGTAACCGAGGGTGACCGCGTCGATGCCCAGATCCTTCTGCAGGCTTGAACCGGCGATGGCGATGGTGGCGCGGTCGGCGTAGTTGATCGTGGTCACCAGGAACAGCATGAACAGGATCAGGTAGCGTACATGCGTCTTTTTCGTCGCTTGCATGCTGGTGTTCTCCCACTATTTATTGTTGTGCGGGGCATTCGGATTGTGGGCCGGAGCGCGGGTGGCACTCCGGCAGCGGCATTGGCAGGCCGCGGGGCTGCGCTTATTGCGGGCCCATCTTGTCCATCAGGGCGGCGAGCATTTCATACTCTTCGCCGGTGAGGTCGGTCAGCGGGGTGCGTACCGGGCCTGCATCGTAGCCAGCAAGCTTGGCGCCGGCCTTGACGATGCTCACGGCGTAACCGGCCTTGCGGTTGCGGATGTCCAGGTATGGCAGGAAGAAGTCATCGATCAACTTGCCGACCGTGGCGTGGTCGTCGCGGGCGATGGCGTTGTAGAAGTCCATTGCGGTCTTGGGGACGAAGTTGAACACGGCCGAGGAGTAGACCGGCACGCCCAGCGCCTTGTAAGCCGCAGCATACACCTCGGCGGTCGGCAGGCCACCCAGGTAGCTGAAGCGATCGCCCAGGCGGCGACGAATCGACACCATCAGCTCGATATCACCCAGGCCATCCTTGTAGCCGATCAGGTTCGGGCAGCGCTCAGCCAGTTTTTCGAGCTGCGTAGCGTTCAGGCGGCAGACGTTGCGGTTGTAGACCACCACACCGATCTTCACCGAATTGCACACGGCCTCAACGTGGGCGGCTACGCCGTCCTGGCTGGCTTCGGTGAGGTAGTGCGGCAGCAGCAGCAGACCTTTGGCACCCAGGCGCTCGGCTTCCTGGGCGTACTCGATGGCCTGGCGGGTAGCACCGCCCACGCCAGCCAGGATGGGTACGGAGGTGGCGCAGGTATCGACGGCGGTCTTGATCACCTGGCTGTATTCGCTGGCAGCGAGGGAGAAGAATTCACCGGTGCCACCGGCGGCGAACAGTGCGCTGGCACCATAGGGGGCCAGCCATTCCAGGCGCTTGATGTAGCCGGCGGGGTTGAAGTCGCCCTGGGCGTTGAAGTCGGTGACAGGGAACGACAGCAGGCCGTGGGAGAGGATGGATTTCAGTTCTTGTGGATTCATTGTTGTAGGCATCCTGTGGGCGCTTGGGTAAGAAGGTGTACCAAGGTGAGAGGTAAGTTATCGTACAACTTGTGCGATGACTAGCCCTGCCCGAGAAATTTTTGCAGCGATGCCTATCCGCTGGGCGCTGTCGCGGTGCGCGGCAGCTGCCGGCAGATCACCTGGAACCGCGCTTTTGTGGAAGCGGGCTCGTCCCGCGATAGCGCCGCAACAGCCAACCGAAACGGCTGATCGTGCACTGCGGCCGATCAGTCATCGTATGTCTTCAGGGAAAAAAGATCGCGGAGACAGGCACAAGCCCGCCGCCCGCTTCCACGGGAGGTGTTCTGGGACCAGCAGAGGGTGACCGGGGAAGCGGGGGCGACGTTGCGCCGCCCCGCGATCAAAGCTAACGAAGAGGGGTCAGGCCGCCTGGTGGCGCTTGCTGGCCTGGGACTTGCGGACCTGGGCGCGGCAGGCGTCGCCGAAGGCTTGGAACATCTTGATCGAATCCGGGTTCTTCGCCGCTTGCCACTCGGGGTGCCACTGCACCGCGAACAGGAAGGGCGAAATGCTCGGTGCATGAATGGCCTCGACCAGGCCATCTTCGGCGTGGGCGATCGGCTCGATGCCTTCACCCAGGTTGCGCAGGCCCTGACCGTGCAGCGAGTTCACGCGGATCTCGTCGGTGCCCAGGGTTTCGCGCAGCCAACTGCCGGGTTTGATCTTCACCCCGTGGGAGGCGGCGTACTGCACATCGACCGGGTCTTCAGGGTTTTCGCGATGGTCGTTGAAGCCTGGTTCGGCGTAGACCTTCTGGTAGATGTCACCACCCAGGGCCACGTTGATTTCCTGCATGCCGCGACAGATGCCGAAGATCGGCAGGCCGCGGGCGATGGCCAGTTGCACCAGGGGGATGTCGAACAGGTCGCGGTTCTTGTCCTGGGCCTTGCCGGGGGTTTCGTTCTCCTGGCCATAGAGAGCCGGATCGATATTGCTGCCGGCGCCGGTCAGGTAGATGCCGTCGGCCATGTCCAGGTACGCCTCGAGTGCGTCGGTGCCGCAGCAGGTCGGGACCAGGACCGGGATGCAGTCGGCGAAATCGACCAGGGGAGTGATGTATTTATGGGTCATGACCTGATAGTCGTGACCTTTGCGCTCTTGGCTGCCCATGGTCATCAGGACGACGGGCTTGCGCAGGGAGGGTTGCTTGTTGCCAATGTTGCTGTTGGACATATGTCACCTTGGGACAGGTTTTACCTGTCGTTGTTGTGCAGGTCCGCGGCCTTGGGCCCTTGATGCGTGACCTGTGGTCCCGAGCACTGCCGGCGCGGCTTGAAGGCTGCGGAACCGGTCGGGACATGCTTCATAGCTTGCCAGAGCCGTTTAATATGTCAAACGACTGGCGCGTCGGCTTTATGGGGCAATTGGCCTGTTTTCGGGGGCTCTAACTGCTGCAAGCCTGAGCCGACAAGGCTTTGGCAGGGGAGTAGGTCAATAATATTTAACGATGCAGTCGGGTCTTTGCAGCGCTGCAATAAACCTGGCGTTTGCGGCGCTGGCCGGATTTGACAGCACACCCTCGCCGAGGGAAGAGTGGCAGGCAGTGCCCTGGGCCATCGCCATTCCAAATCCAATAAAGGGAGCTTCAGATGTCCGCACCGTCCACAGGTCCTGTCGTACGTGTTCCTCTTGCGCAGTTGCAGGAGCGGTTGCAGCAGATCTTCCAGCGTCATGGATGCAGCGAGGCAGTGGCCGCAGTGCTGGCCGCCAACTGCGCCAGCGCCCAGCGCGATGGTGCCCACAGTCATGGCGTGTTCCGCATGCCGGGTTATGTCTCGACCCTGGCCAGCGGCTGGGTCGATGGCGCTGCGGTACCCGAGGTCAAGGATGTCGCCCCAGCCTTCGTGCGGGTCGATGCCAAGGGCGGTTTCGCCCAGCCAGCCCTGGCGGCGGCACGCACGCTGCTGGTGGAGAAGGCGCGCCAGGCGGGTATCGCCGTGCTGGCTATCCATAACTCCCACCATTTCGCGGCGCTCTGGCCAGATGTGGAACCCTTTGCCGAAGAGGGCCTGGTTGCATTGAGCGTGGTCAACAGCATGACCTGCGTGGTGCCCCACGGCGCGCGCAAACCGTTGTTCGGCACCAATCCCATCGCCTTCGCGGCGCCATGCCAGGGGCTTGACCCGATCGTCTTCGACATGGCCACCAGTGCCATGGCCCATGGCGATGTACAGATCGCTGCGCGCCAGGGTGAGCAATTGTCGCCAGGTGTCGGCGTCGATGCCGAAGGTGAGCCGACCACCGATCCCAAGGCGATTCTCGAAGGCGGCGCCTTGCTGCCGTTCGGTGGGCACAAGGGCTCGGCGCTGTCGATGATGGTCGAACTACTCGCGGCGGCGCTGACGGGCGGGCATTTTTCCTGGGAGTTCGACTGGTCGCAGCATCCAGGCGCCAAGACCCCCTGGACCGGGCAGTTGATCATCGTCATCGACCCGAGCAAGGCCGAAGGCGGGCGTTTTGCCGAGCGCAGTCGTGCATTGGTGGAGCAGATGCACGCGGCGGGGTTGTCGCGTTTGCCGGGGGAGCGGCGGTTCAGGGAGCGGGCGGTTTCGCAGCGCGAAGGCGTGGCGGTCAGCGAGCAGGAGTGGCAGGGGCTAGAACGTTTGCTGGCGTCGGATCGACCGTTGTAGCGGTACCCAGCCTTGCGAGCGTCGAACTGGCGCGCTCCCACAGGGGGCACGCCAGCTTTCAGACGCTTTGCTCTGGGCGTAGTGCCGCGCTAGAACTTCACATCCATCGCCACCTCGAAGGTGCGCGGCGCGCCCATGTAGTACTGCTGCCCATAAGCCTGCTTGGCATACACCTCATCGGTGAGGTTGCGTACGCGACCGGTGAGGGTGGTGTGTTGGTCCAGGCGATAGCGGGCGAAGGCGCCGAACAGGGTGTAGGCGGGAGCCTTCAGGCTGTTGGCGTTGTCGGCGTAGACCGAGTCGACGTAGCGGGCATCCACGCCGGCCGACCAGTCTTGCGTGAAGGCATAGCTCAGCCACAGGTTGGCGACGTTGGCCGGCACGTTGACCGGTGCATTGCCTTTGCGAGATACCGACACGCCGCCCACCGCTTCGTTGAATTCATCGTATCGGGCATCGACATAGGCGTAGTTGGCCTCGGCCAACAGCTTGGGCGTGACCTGCAGGCGCCCGGACAGCTCGATACCGCGCGAGGTCTGCTGGCCCGCCTGCACCGTCAGGTTGGGGTCGTTGGCGTCACGCACCGCGAAATCCTTGCGCACGATCTGGTAGACCGCCACGGTGGCGGCGCCGCGTCCGTCAAGGAAGTCGAACTTGCTGCCGGCTTCCCACTGCTCGCCCTTGGACAGGTCGAACAAGCCGACGTTGGAATAGGTCGCCGATGCCAGCGAACCGGCTGGTAGGTCGGCGGAGTTGCTGTACTGCAGATAGACACTGGCTGTCGGCGTCAGCTCGTAGGTCAGGCCGATGCGTCCGGACAGCGGCTCCCAGCGGCGCTCGAAGTAGGCCGGCGAGCTGGGGCTGACCGGGCCATAGTTGGTGACCTGCATGTCCAGGTAGTCGTAGCGCAGGGCCGTCAGCAGGGCCAGGCGGTCGGTCAGTTGCAGGCGGTTCTCGGCGAACAGTGCGCGATTGAGCACCTCGTTGCGTCGTTGTTTGGTCAGGCCGCGATTGACGCCTGGAATGTCGTAGAAGCTGCCGGGGGCGAAGTGATCCGGATCGACCACGTCGCTGTAGCTGCCCGAGGTCGGGTACAGGGTCTGGTGCATGCTCGACCAGTCCAGCCCCAGCGACCACTGGCTGCTCAGCCCGAACAGGCTGTTGTCGTGGCGCAGCTCGACGCGATCGCCGATCACGCTCTGCTGGTGGCGCTGCAGGTAGGGGCTGGAGCGCACCACGTTGCCGGCGCTGTTGTAACGGTAGCTTTCAAGATTGCGGTAATCACGCTGGGCATTGTAGTGGTAGAGGGTGTTCTGCACGCTGGTGCTGTCACTCACCTGGTAATCGAGGATCGAGCGCAGCCAGCGCACTCGCTGCTCGTAGCGTCCGTCGGCGACATTGTAGTTCTCGAAGCGGCGGCTCTTGTCGATCTTCATGGTGCTGCGCCCCGGCAGGATGGGCGAACCCCAGTAGGGGCTGTCCTCTTTGTCTTCCTGGTACTCCAGGGCCAGGGTGTGGGTGAGGTTGGGCGAGAGATCGCTGAGCAACGAGAAGGCCAGGCTGTCGGTCTTGCGCTGGTTACGGTCGATGTAGCCATTACCCTGGCTGTGGCTGAAGTCCAAGCGTGCGAAGTGACGGGCATCGGCGGGGTTCTCGGCCAGGGCCTGGTTGATGCCGAAGGCGACTTCCGAGTCGTCGTAGCTGCCGTAGCGGATACGTCCGTCGAGGGTCTGTGCATCGCGGCTGGCGAGCTTGGTGATGTAGTTGATCGAGCCACCCACGGCACCGGCGCCATGCAGGAACGACGACGGTCCGCCGATCAGCTCGACCCTATCCAGCACCCAGGCATCCACCGGACGGGTGGCGCTGCTGTAGCCCAGGTTGATGCCGTTGTAGAGCTGGGTCACCTGGTTCTGGGTGAAGCCACGGTAGGCGACGAAACCACCGTAGCCGGGGTTGGCCGAGGCGTTGACGCCGGTCATGGCGTTGATCACGTCTTGGCTGTCCTTGGCGTCACGCTGCTCGATCACCCGGCGGTCGGAGACGCTGACCGAAGCGGGTGTCTGCCGTGCGGTGAGGCCCAGGCGCGAGCCGGTACGGATCGGTTCGTCCAGTTGCACGCCGGAAGGCGCCTGCTGTTCGGCGTCGATGGTGGTGGCGTCGAGTTGCACGGGGGCGACGTCAGCCCAGGCACAGGTGCAGGTGGTGCCCATCAGGAGCACCAGAGAAGTGTTGCGGATCATGTTGTAGTGATTCCACGCAAAGGTCATGGCTGACCCGCGGGCACGGGCGTGCCCGCCTGGGGTCAGGCGAGGGGCGCTGCTGCGGGGAAATCGGAAGGGGATGCGCGGGGCGGGATGGCGGGGCGCAGGTAGCGCGGCGGCGGCTGCGCCCAACTGCGCACGATGATCGGCGAGGGGGGCCCGCTGTGTGCTGCAGGGAATGACCACAGGCTGCCGGTCAGCGGCACGGCCAGTGCAAAGGAGGAGCACACCGGGCAATCGAGCTGGGCCATGTGCTGGTCGCTGCTGCTGTCGCCCAGGTCGATGGCCGGACCCTTGCCGGTACTGTCGAGGGCGCAGAAACCACCGTCCAGGCCCGACAGACGCAGGCCGCTCATCTGGCCGTGGTGCAGGCCACAGAGCAACAGGCTGAACAGAACGCTGGCATAGAGCGTCCAGGCGGTCAGCGAACGTGTCCGACGGGTGGTTTTCATGGCCGCGAATCTACCATTCGGATGGCGGGGAGGGTGGCGGTCTTGGTGTGGTCGATTGTCGCAGCGCTGCCTGACGAATATTGCGGTGCTGTTTTCGTGGGTGAGCCCGCTGGATAAGCACTGCAGTCACTGACACAGCTCCTCTGACCATAAGCACCGAAACCGGGCTCAAGCCCGCTCCGTGGTTGTGCGCGGCGCCCTATCCCGGAGCGGCGACCGAAAAATTTCATCTTCGTTCATCTGCGGAGTTGGCCCGCAACCTGCTATATCAGTTCAGCAATTCAGACAAGCGGTCATTGCGTACCCCATCGTAGGTAAACGCGACAGATCAGCCAATATTTAGCCACACCACGGATTTCAGGGGCTGCAGGATGTCGTCCGCGCAACAATTCGAACAATCTGAAGGCGATAGCGGCTGGAGTGCTCACCTGCAATTGCGCTTCGTCAAGCGCGGGGACGTGACTCGCCTTGGTGCGCGCAAACATTACGGCCCTCTTTTGGTGCAGCGCCCGTTCTATCCTGAAGGCGCGCCGTGTCATGTCTACATCCTTCACCCGCCCGGTGGCATCGTCGCAGGTGACCGGCTCGAACTCGATATCCATCTGGAGCCTGGCAGCCACGCGCTGCTGACCATGCCTGGCGCGAGCAAGTTCTACCGCAGCATCGGTCCGACCGCGCAGCTGGCGCAACGCTTCCACCTGGCGGCTGACAGCACGCTGGAATGGCTGCCTCACGACAGCATCTTCTTCGACGGCGCCCGCGCCCGGCTCGACAGCCGTTTCACCCTTGAACCCGGCGCTCGCCTGCTGGCGTGGGAAACCTTGTGCCTGGGCCGTCCGGTGATGAACGAGCACTTCGATCATGGCGCCCTCGACAGCCGACTGCAGGTCGAGCTGCCCCACGAGCCGGGGCTCCACGAGCGCCTGCGCGTAGAGGGCGGGCATCTGGAAAAACTCGGCAGTTATCCGCTGGTCGCGACCTTCTGCGCCGCACCTGCCGATACGCACCTGCTCGAGCAGGTACGCCAGGTGCTCGACGACGTGGACACTCCGGCTGGCGCGACCCTGCTCGGGCCGTTGCTGGTGATTCGCCTGCTCGATAACGACAACCAACATGTGCAACGCACCCTGCAGCGCCTCTGGCATCTGTTGCGCCCGGCCGTCCTGGGCCTGGCGCCGAGCCCGCCGCGCATCTGGGCCACCTGAGAGAGCCTCCCATGGAGCTGACCCCGAGAGAGAAAGACAAACTGCTGCTGTTCACGGCCGCGCTGGTCGCCGAGCGCCGCCTGGCCCGTGGATTGAAGCTCAACTACCCGGAAGCTGTGGCACTGATCAGCGCCGCAGTGATGGAGGGCGCGCGTGACGGTCGCACGGTCGCCGAGCTGATGAGCCTGGGCCGCGAGGTGCTCAGCCGTGACCAGGTCATGGAGGGCGTGCCGGAACTGATCCCCGACGTCCAGGTGGAAGCGACCTTCCCCGATGGCACCAAGCTTGTGACGGTCCACGAGCCTATCGTCTGACGCTGCCCAGGAGGCATTCATGATTCCCGGAGAAATCCAGGTCGCCGCAGGCGACATCGAACTCAATGTCGGCCGTGAAACGGTCAGCGTCAGCGTTGCCAATCATGGCGACCGCCCGGTGCAGGTCGGCTCGCACTACCACTTCTACGAAGTCAACGATGCGCTGGTGTTCGAGCGCGAACCAGCCCGGGGTTTTCGCCTGGACATCCCCGCCGGCACCGCCGTGCGTTTCGAGCCTGGCCAGTCACGTACCGTGCAGTTGGTGGCCTACGCTGGCAAGCGTGAGGTGTATGGCTTCCAGGGCAAGGTGATGGGCGCGCTGGAGGGCAAGGCATGAGCCGTATTTCCCGTCGGGCCTACGCCGACATGTTCGGGCCCACCGTCGGCGACCGCGTGCGCCTGGCCGATACGGCGCTGTGGGTCGAAGTCGAGAAGGACTTCACGATCTATGGCGAGGAGGTCAAGTTCGGCGGTGGCAAGGTCATTCGCGATGGCATGGGGCAGGGCCAGATGCTGGCTGCCGAAGCTGTGGACCTGGTGCTGACCAATGCGCTGATCATCGATCACTGGGGGATCGTCAAGGCCGACATCGGCGTGCGCGGGGGGCGTATCGTCGCCATCGGCAAGGCGGGCAACCCGGACATTCAACCCGGCGTCACCATCCCGGTTGGCGCAGCAACGGAAGTGATCGCCGCCGAGGGCAAGATCGTCACCGCAGGCGGCATCGACACACACATCCACTTCATCTCCCCGCAGCAGGTGGATGAAGCCCTGACCAGCGGCGTCACTACCTTCATCGGTGGCGGCACCGGCCCTGCGACCGGTACCAACGCCACCACCTGTACGCCGGGGCCCTGGTACCTGGCGCGCATGCTCCAGGCTGCCGACAGCTTGCCGATCAACATCGGTTTTCTCGGCAAGGGCAACGTCTCCAAGCCTGAACCGCTGCGCGAGCAGATCGCCGCCGGTGCCATGGGCATGAAACTGCACGAGGACTGGGGTTCGACGCCGGCGGCCATCGATTGCTGCATGAGCGTGGCCGAAGAGATGGACATCCAGGTCGCGATCCACAGCGATACGCTCAACGAATCCGGCTGCATCGAGGACACCCTGGCAGCGATTGGCGATCGCACCATCCACACCTTCCATACCGAAGGGGCGGGCGGTGGTCATGCGCCGGACATCATTCGCGCGGCGGGGCAGGCCAACGTGCTGCCGTCCTCGACCAACCCGACGTTGCCCTACACCATCAACACCGTGGATGAGCACCTGGACATGCTCATGGTCTGCCACCACCTGGACCCGAGCATTGCCGAAGACGTGGCCTTTGCCGAGTCGCGTATCCGCCGTGAGACCATCGCCGCCGAGGACATCCTCCACGACATGGGCGCGTTCTCCATGACGTCGTCCGACTCCCAGGCCATGGGCCGGGTCGGCGAAGTGGTGCTGCGGACCTGGCAGGTGGCCCACCAGATGAAGGTGCGTCGTGGGCCCCTGGCGCCGGACGGCAGCTACAGCGACAACTTCCGGGTCAAGCGCTACATCGCCAAATACACCATCAATCCGGCGCTGAGCCATGGCATCGCGCACGAGGTCGGTTCGGTGGAGGTAGGCAAGCTGGCCGACCTGGTGGTCTGGTCGCCAGCGTTCTTCGGTGTCAAGCCATCGGCGGTGATCAAGGCCGGCCTGATCGTCACGGCGCCCATGGGCGATATCAACGGCTCGATCCCGACCCCGCAGCCGGTGCACTACCGCCCGATGTACGCAAGCTTCGGTGCAGCTCGCCACGCCACGCGCATGACTTTCCTGCCCCAGGCCGCCATGGACCGTGGGTTGGCCGAGGAGCTCGGGCTGCGCAGCCTGATCGGGGTCACCCGCGGCTGTCGCCGGGTGCGCAAGGCTGACATGGTGCATAACGGCCTGCAACCGTTGATCGAGGTCGATGCCCAGACTTACCAGGTGCGCGCCGATGGCGAGTTGCTGGTGTGCGAACCGGCCAGCGAACTGCCGCTGGCCCAGCGTTATTTCCTGTTCTGAAGGAGCAAGCATGATTGTCCTGACCCGCCGTGTCGCCGAGGCTGCCTCGGTCACCGGTACTGTCACCCTGGATGTGGACAGCCGAATCAAGAGCCGCCTGCGCGTGACCCTCGACGATGGCCGCGATGCCGGCCTGATGCTCGAGCGCGGCCATCTGCTGCGCGGTGGCGAACTGCTCGCCGATGCCGATGGCCAGCACCTGGTGCAGGTGCTGGCGGCACCGGAGCGTGTTTCCACGGTGCGCTGCGCCGATCCTTTGTTGCTGGCGCGTGCGGCCTATCACCTGGGCAATCGCCATGTGCCGTTGCAGATCGAGGCCGGCCTTTTGCGCTACCAGCATGATCATGTGCTGGACGAAATGGTGCGCGGCCTGGGCCTTGAGGTACTGATCGAGCAGGCGCCGTTCGAGCCGGAGGCGGGCGCCTACCAGAGCGCCCCTCACGGCCACGCCCACGATCATCCGTTCGTTCGCCTGTAATCCTTCCGAATTGCTTTGGAGCACACGATGAAAAAAGCCCTTGCCCTGGCGTTACTGATGATTGCCTTGCCAGCCTTCGCCCACCCCGGTCACGACAACAATCCGCTGCAAGATGGGCTGCTGCACCCGCTGACAGGCCTGGACCACCTGCTCATGCTGCTGGGTACCGGCGTATTGGCCGCGCTGACCCGACGCAACCTGAGCTTGCCCCTGGCCACGCTCTCGGCGATGTTCGGCGGCGCGGTGCTGGGGCATCTGTTCGGTGACCTGGTCGGTGTCGAAACGATGATCTCCATCTCGCTGGTGGTGGCCGCCTGCGCCATGCTGCTGCCTAACCGCCAGGTGCTGCTGGCCCTGGCCATGCCGGTGTTCGCCCTGTTCCATGGCTGGGCCCACGGCGTTGAAGCGACGCCCAGCGCGTTCTGGATGTTCAGCGCAGGCTTCGTCACCGTCAGTGCGCTGCTGCTGGTGGTCGGGTTCGGCGTAGGCTGCCTGCTGCGCCGCCACAGCAAGTTGCAGAAGCTGTTCGGTGGTGGCTTGCTGGCCGGCGCCGCGTTCGTGCTGGCCGGCTGATGAGCAGCGATCTGGCGCTGTTGCGTCTGCTGCAACTGGCAAGCCCGGGCCTGCCGGTGGGTGGTTTCACCTACTCGCAAGGTCTGGAGTGGGCCGTCGAGGCCGGTTGGGTGCGTGACACGGTCGGCTTTTGTGCCTGGCAGCGTGAGCAGTTGCACGACACCCTGGGCTGTCTTGACTGGCCGTTGCTGGCGCGCCTCTACCGCGCATGCCAGGACGATGATGCCGAGGCCTTCGCACGCTGGACCCAGTTTCTGCTGGCCAATCGCGAGACGGCCGAGCTGCGGCTTGAAGAGCGCCAGCGGGGCAGCGCCCTGGCGCGGCTGCTCGATGGCTGGCAACTGGCCCAGGCGCCGGCCTGGCGTGAGAGCATCGAGCTATCCCAGCTCGGTGGCATGGCCTGGCTGGGCGCGCACTGGTCGATCCCGCTGCGCGACTTGGCCCTCGGCCATGGCTTCGCCTGGCTGGAAGGCGCAGTCATGGCCGGGGTCAAGCTGGTGCCTTTCGGCCAGCAGGCGGCCCAGACCTTGCTGCGCGACTTGGGCGCCGAGCTGCCCGCCGTGCTCGACCAGGCCCTGATCCTTGGCGATGACGAGCTGGGCGGTGGCCTGCCGCTGCTGGCCATCGCCTCGTCAAGACACGAAACCCAATACACCCGTTTGTTCCGTTCCTGAGGACTGCCAACATGCAAAGCTATCAGCAACCCCTGCGCGTCGGTGTCGGCGGCCCGGTCGGCTCCGGCAAGACCGCGCTGCTCGAGGCCCTGTGCAAGGCCATGCGTGACCATTACCACATCGCCGTGGTGACCAACGATATCTACACCAAGGAGGACCAGCGCATCCTCACCGAGGCTGGGGCCCTGGAGCCTGAGCGTATCGTTGGCGTCGAGACCGGCGGCTGCCCGCACACCGCGATTCGCGAAGACGCCTCGATGAACCTGGCGGCGGTGGAAGCGCTGGCGCGCAAGTTCGGTAACCTGGAGGTGATCTTCGTCGAGAGTGGTGGCGATAACCTGAGCGCGACTTTCAGCCCGGAACTGGCCGACCTGACCATCTACGTGATCGACGTGGCCGAAGGCGAGAAGATCCCGCGCAAGGGCGGGCCGGGCATCACCAAGTCGGACTTCCTGGTGATCAACAAGACCGACCTTGCACCTTATGTCGGTGCTTCACTGGAAGTGATGGAGCGCGACACCAACCGCATGCGCCCCGAGCGACCCTGGACGTTCAGCAACCTGAAGAAGGGTGACGGGTTGCAGGCGGTAATCGATTTCATCGTCGATCGCGGGATGCTGGGGGTGAGGGGGTAAGCCTTCTCTGAGCTTGACTCAGTCCCTGTGGCGGCGACGGTTCGCCGCCCCCACAGATCCTTTGTTAGGCCGCGATCTTCGACGGATCGGTCTGCAGCAACCAGCGGCTGCGCTGCGATTGCAGCAGCCCCTCGAGCAGCGACACACCGCGATCGCGCTGGGCGATGCGGTCCTGCTCGAATGCATCCCTAAGCAGGTTCAGCACGTTGCGCGACTGGGTCACCGCCTTGGGCGTAGTCACGTCGCTTTTCAGGTGGCCATCGACATAGGTGAGGATCCGCTCTTTCTGGCTCGCCTGCTGGGTGGCGCTGGCTTCCACCAGTTGGCCTTTGTCATAGGCCAGGCGGGTGGTGCTGCTGGCCTGGTCATCGATCAGGTGGTAGCTGTAGTTTTGCGACTCGCGGTCGCTGCCCAGCATCAGGTTGGTCAGCGGATTGAGGCCGCGGTGGAACGAGGCGGTGAGTTTGCTCTGCTGGTTCTGCTCCACCGACCGGTCCTGCAGGCCACGGTTCTTGACCGTGGTGCTCTGCGAGGTGCTGAAGGTGAAACTGTCGGTTTCGTCCAGGCGCATCGGGTTGCTTCTGCGCGTGGTTTCGCTGATCGAGGCGCTGAAGTCGGCCAGGCCGCTGAGCAGGGCACGGTCCTTGTCGTTCAGGGCCGTCGGGCTTTGCACCGCAGGTTGGCGATTGTCGTCGATGCTGTTGAGCTGGGTGAACGCGTTCTTGAACAGGTTCATCAGGTTCTCGTCGCCACGGCCACGGCGCTGGGCGGCGTCGAACTGGGTCAGGTAGTTGTCGATCGCCGCCTTGCGCTGCGCCGACTTGCCCAGCAGCTCGGCGTCCTGTGTATCCAGGCTCAGTTGCACCTGGCCGGACGGGCCCTGCAGACTTAGGCTGCGCGCCTTGTCGTCGAGGCTCAGGGAGAAGGTCTGCTCGCCGCTCAGGGATTCGAACTTGCTGTTCATCTGCAACGAGCTGAACAGTTTCGGATCGAGCTTGACCAGGGCGCCGAGCTTGAGCTGGGGTGGCACCTCGTTGAGGCCGTCGATGGTGGACTGGAAGGAGTCGGCGAGGTTGCCCAGGCCCTTGAGTTCTTCGCTGCTGAGCGAGCCGCCTTCGACTTCCGCGCTCACCGCCAGGCCCTTTTCGCTACTGGCCAGCGACAAGCGAATGGTCGCGCCGGACGCGGTGGTCAGGCTGAAGGTGACGCCGCTGTCGGGATTCTCGCGCAGGCGCTGCTGCTGCAGCTTGAGCACGCCAGGGTCGATTGGAGAGTCGTCGCTGAAGGCGAACACCGACTGCGAGATGTTCTTGCCGCCGTTCTGTGCGAGCTGTTCGATCAAGGCCGCACCAATGCCTTTGAAGCGGCCCGCGCTGCTGGACGACTGGAAGGCGGTCTGCAGCGTGGTGGCGAGCTTGTCCTGGCTGTCCTTTTCCCAGACATAGCGGACCTGGCCTGGCAGCAGACCCTGGCGCGAGTAGGTCTCGGAATCGCTGATGGTGTTGCTCTGGCCGAGAATCACGCTGGTGCTCGGGACTGCCGAGACACTGGCGATGCCGGTCGGGTTGCTGGCGCTGGCCGGGGCCGGTTGCGGGGCAGTCAGGACCGGGGCCAGGCGCTGTGCAGCTGTTATCGGATTCATTAGCGTCCTGCCGAATAGAGATACGGGTACACCAGTGATATCGGCAGGCCAGCACTCAACATTAGAAAAAACGCGCAAACGAAACGGCCCGCCAGAAGGCGGGCCGTTCGTTACAGCAGGCGGCGATCAGCGGCGGCGGAACAGCGGCAGCGGCTCGTCGGTGGCACCCTGGTAGGTGACCGAGAAGTCCTTCAGGCTCTGCAACGCGTCTTCCGGGTCCTTGTCGGCACGGATGGCGAAGGCATCGAAGCCGCAGCGGGCCATGTAGAACAGTTGGTCGCGCAGTACATCGCCAATGGCGCGCAGCTCGCCCTTGTACTGGTAGCGATCACGCAGCAGGCGCGCATTGGAGTAGTTGCGCCCGTCGGTGAAGGCCGGGAAGTTCAGGGCGATGACCTGGAAGTGCTGGACGTCCTCGCCAATTTCCTCGGCTTCTTCGTCACTGTCCAGCCACACGCCCAGGCCGCCGTCGCGGGCCTTGAGGGCATGGGCATGGTCGCGCCACAGCTGCAGTGGAACGATGTAGTCGTCGCAGTTGGTCAGCTCGTCGAACGAGGTTTCCTTGGGCAGCAGGTGCCAGGTTTCGTCGATGAGCTGGTTGTTCTTAATGATTCGCTGCATAGACGCGTTCCTTGAATGGGTCGATGCCGATACGCTGGTAGGTGTCGATGAAGCGCTCGTCTTCGTTGCGCTGCTCGACGTACACGTTGATCAGCTTCTCGATCACGTCAGCCATGTCGTCCTGAGCGAAGGAGGGGCCGAGAATCTTGCCCAGGCTCGCATCGCGCGCGGCGTTGCCGCCCAGCGACACCTGGTAGAACTCCTCGCCTTTCTTGTCCACGCCGAGGATGCCGATGTGGCCCACGTGGTGGTGGCCGCAGGCGTTCATGCAGCCGGAGATGTTGAGGTCGAGCTCGCCGATGTCGAACAGATAGTCCAGGTCGTCGAAGCGGCGCTGGATGGATTCGGCGATCGGGATCGACTTGGCATTGGCCAGCGAGCAGAAGTCGCCGCCTGGGCAGCAGATGATGTCGGTCAGCAGGCCGATGTTGGGCGTGGCGAAACCGCCTTCACGCAGTTCCAGCCACAGCGCGTGCAGCTGGCGCTGCTCGACGTCGGCGAGGATGATGTTCTGCTCGTGCGAGGTGCGCAGGAAGCCGAAACTGTAGCGCTCGGCGAGGTCGGCCACGGCATCGAGCTGCTTGTCGGTCAGGTCGCCTGGAGCGACGCCGGTAGGTTTGAGCGAGAGGGTCACGGCCACATAGCCAGGCTTTTTGTGCGCACGGGTGTTGCGCGAACGCCAGCGGGCGAACCCTGGGTGCTCCTGGTCCAGGGCGCTGTAGTCGACATTGTCGAGGGCCTGGTACTCGGGGTCGATGAAGTGACGCGAGACGCGCTGGACTTCTGCTTCGGTCAGGGTGCTGTTGCCGCCACGCAGGTGGGCCATTTCGGCCTCGACTTTCTCGGCGAACACTTCTGGCGTCAGGGCCTTGACCAGGATCTTGATCCGCGCCTTGTACTTGTTGTCACGACGGCCGTAACGGTTGTACACGCGCAGGATGGCGTCGAGGTAGCTGATCAGGTCCTGCCAGGGCAGGAACTCATTGATGAACGAGCCGACCACCGGCGTGCGGCCCAGGCCGCCACCGACCAGCACGCGGAAGCCCAGCTCGCCGGCTTCGTTGCGCACAGGCTCAAGGCCGATGTCGTGCACTTCGATGGCCGCGCGGTCTTCCTTCGAACCGTTGATCGCAATCTTGAACTTGCGCGGCAGGTAGGCGAATTCCGGGTGGAAGGTGGTCCACTGGCGGACGATCTCACACCAGGGGCGTGGATCGATCAGCTCGTCTGCGGCAACGCCGGCAAACTGGTCGGTGGTGGTGTTGCGCAGGCAGTTGCCGCTGGTCTGGATCGCGTGCATCTGCACGGTGGCCAGTTCAGCCAGGATGTCCGGGATGTCTTCCAGCGCAGGCCAGTTGAACTGCACGTTCTGGCGGGTGGAGATGTGCGCGTAGCCCTTGTCGTAGTCGCGGGCGATCTTGGCCAGCATGCGGACCTGGCGCGCGTTCAACTGGCCGTAGGGCACGGCGACGCGCAGCATCGGGGCGAAACGTTGGATGTAGAGGCCGTTCTGCAGGCGCAGAGGGCGGAATTCTTCTTCGCTCAGCTCACCGGCCAGGTAGCGGCGGGTCTGATCACGGAACTGCTTGACGCGGTCCTCGATGATCCGCTGATCGTACTCGTCGTATACGTACATAAAAGTCCTGTCTCAGGCTGCATGCAGCTAATCGCGCGCACGGCCGCGCACTCCGGGTCGGAGCGGGGGAACGATAACAGGTTGTATTTATGCGCTAAAGTGATGTTTTTGCATATGAAAAGAACCATTTGGACTAAGTGAGACTGGCTGCTATTTATCCGCGATGGCCATGCGCCGTTATACTGTATCCTTTGCTTTTGCAGGGATGTCTCGCATGGTCATCAGGACGCTGTGCCGCAGCCTGTGCCTGGGTCTGCCGCTGGCGGCAAGCGCCCAAGCCGCTTCGGTGGTTTTTCTCAATCCCGGGTTGTCCGATGAGACGTTCTGGGTTGGCTATTCGCGGTTCATGCAAGCGGCGGCCGACGACCTGGGCATGGATCTGCGCGTGGTGTACGGCGAGCGCCAGGCCGAGCGGCAACTGGAGCAGGCGCGGGCGGTCCTGCAGGGCGAGCACAAGCCCGACTACCTGGTGCTGGTCAACGAGCAGTATGTGGCGCCAGAGATCATGCGCCTGTCGCAGGGCAGCGGGGTCAAGCTGTTGTTGGTCAACAACGGCCTGACCGAGGGACAGGCCGAAGAGATTCAGGCACAGCCGGGCAAGTACGCGCCGCTGCTCGGCTCATTGGTCGGCAATGACGAACAGGCGGGTTACCAGATGCTGCACGACCTGGTCGCCAGCCTGCCCCGAACAGGCGAACCGATCGAGCTGCTGGCGTTTTCCGGCATCAGCACCACGCCTGCTTCGCAACTGCGCGAGCAAGGCATGCGGCGGGCGTTGGCCGAGTTTCCGCACGTACGCTTGCGCCAGCTGGTGTATGGCGGCTGGAGCCGCCAACGGGCCTTCGAGCAGGCCAAGTTGCTGCTGCAGCGTTATCCGCGGGTGCGCCTGGTGTGGTCGGCGAACGACCAGATGGCGTTCGGTGCAATGCAGGCGTTCGAGTCGGTTGGCCTGGTGCCGGGGCGCGATGTGTTGTTCAGCGCGGTCAACAGTTCGCCGGAGGCCTTGCAGGCTCGCGTGGATGGGCGGCTGAGCGTGCTCATGGGCGGGCATTTCAGCCTGGGTGGTTGGGCCATGGTGATGCTGCATGACGACGCCCGGGGCCTGGCGATGGACCGTGACGGGCAACACCTGTACCGCCTGCCGGTGCTGCAGGCCATCGATGCGGCGAAGGCGCAGCGCTGGCTGGAACTGAGCGCCCGCAAAGGCTATGACGTCGACTTTCGCCGCTACAGCGCAGAGGGGCGGGGCACCGACTATCGCTACCCGTTCCTGACGTCACCCGTCGATTATTGAAAGACCCTGCTTGAGCAAAGGGCATTGCTGGACTTAACTGCTGGTGTGACGTGCATTCCCATAACCACTACAAGAGGCAATGCAATGGGAAACCCGACCAAGCTCCGCAAGCCTGACAGCAGTGTCGACGCCTGGGCGATCCTGTGCCTGATCGTGCTGGTTGTCGTGACCGCTGTGTACTGGGTCAGCCATCAGTAACGCACACTTCAGACCGTGAACTGCAACCTGAGCCGCCCGCGGGAGAGAATTCCGCGGGCGGGTGCGTTCTGGTTTGCGCACGCAAAATGAGTGTTTCACCGCCCCGTCAGATGCATCGCCAACTGCACCAGCCCCACCAGCACCAGGATGAACACCAGGGTGAACATCACCCCCATCACGATGAAATGGCTGGCCTTGCCGTGGGTGAAGTCGCGCGCGCGGTTCTTGCCGCTCTGCACGCCGAAGGCGGCAGCCAGGATGCTGTGCAGCATCTGCCAGAAGGTGGGTGGCTTGCCTTGGCTGGAATCGTCCATGGTGGCTCCCGGAAATCAGAGGCAATCAGCGAAAGTGTAGGCAACAACGGCGCTCAGCGCCCGACCCGCTTGCCACGTTGCAAGCCAACCTCCAGTGCCTGCCCGTCGCGTTGCTTGCCCTGGCGTGCCAAACCTTCGAGCTGGGGAATGAGCATGCCCTCGGGCAGGTGGCGCCAGAAACGCCCCGGCATGTGCAGGCGCAGGGCGTCGGGGTTCAGCCGCGCCGGGTTGAAGGTGGAGCGGTAGTAGGTACGCCATAGCTCGGCGCCGGGATCTTCGGCATGGCGCGCCCAGTCCACCCATTCACGCGGACACTGCCGACGGTAGTCGAGCTTGCTGCCGTCGAAGCGTATGCCATCGGTGGGCGTTGCGATCAGCCAGCGCTGGCGCCCGAGGCGGTCGGCAAAATGGCCACTGGCGCTTTCAAGGATGTCATGGGCAGGTTCGTGGTAGGCCACCAGGTCCAGTTGCAGGCGCTCGGCGACCGCTTCCGGCAACGGCACGAAGCGCACGAAGGCGTGCAGGTGATGCGCCTCGCGGGAGACCTGCTTGATACGCCGCTGCAACTCGCTGCCCAGGCGGTCGCCGGCGAGCATTGCCGTGCGATCTCCATGGGCGACACGCCAGAGGACTTCGTACAGCAGGTTCCAGCGTTGTTCGCCGCGATAGCGAGCGGCCTGCTCAAGCTGTGCCAGCAAGGCCGCGGGCACCCGCGCACGGAAGGGGCCGGGTCCTTGTGGCAAAGGCGTGGGGATGGCCAGCAGGTCGTCCATCGGCCCCTGGCCCCAGGTCACCTCGGCCGGGTCGATGCCATGGCCGAGCAGCACCCGCGCCTGGTCGCGCCAGGTGCCGAACAGGTCGTCGCAATCCAGCGCGATCATGCCCATAGCCCCATCTGCACCGGTGCCTGCGGTTCGCGCAGGCGTTGGCGCAGCAAGCCGCTGCGCAGTTCGGCCTGGGCCGGGCGATAATCGCTGGTGACGATGAACGGCCGGGCCTTTTCCAGCACGCAGCGCAGTTGGATCAGATCGTCGTAGCGGATCCGCCGCTCGCGTCGCAGCGCCACCAGCCGCTGTACGCTGCGCAGGCCGATACCGGGAATACGGGCGAGCAGGGCGGGCTCGGCGCGGTTCAGGTCCAGCGGAAAGACCTCGCGGTTGGCCAGGGCCCAGGCCAGCTTGGGGTCGATGTCCAGCGCCAGGTTACCGGCCTGGCCGAGCAGCTCGCCGGCCTTGTAGCCGTAGCCGCGCATCAGGAAGTCGGCCTGGTACAGGCGGTGCTCGCGCAGCAGCGGCGGTGCGGCGAGCGGCACACTGTTCGGGCTGTCCGGGATCGGGCTGAAGGCGGAGTAGTACACGCGCTTGAGGCCATAGCCCTGGTACAGCGATTCGGCGTTGCGCAGCAGGGTGCGGTCGTCGGTGGTATCGGCACCGACGATTACCTGGGTACTCTGCCCGGCCGGTGTGAAACGCGGCGCCCGCGGTTCGCCGGCCACGGCCTGCTGGCCCTGGTGAATCACGCCCATGGCCTGACGGATGGTGTGTGCCTGTTTTTCCGGCGCCAGGCGCTTGAGGCTGGCCTCGGTGGGTAGCTCGACGTTGACGCTCAGCCGGTCGGCCAGGCGCCCGGCTTCTTCGATCAGCAGCGGGTCGGCGTCGGGGATGGTCTTGAGGTGGATGTAGCCGCGGAAACCATGCTCTTCGCGCAGCAGCCTGGCAACGCGGTTCAACTGCTCCATAGTGTAGTCGGCCGAGCGGATGATGCCCGAGCTCAGGAACAGCCCGCTGATGCAGTTGCGCCGGTAGAAGTCGAGGGTCAGGCGCACCACTTCCTCGGGGCTGAAGCGTGCGCGAGGCACGTTGCTGGAGCGGCGATTGACGCAGTACTGGCAGTCGTACAGGCAAAAGTTGGTGAGCAGCACCTTGAGCAGCGACACGCAGCGCCCGTCAGGGGTATAGCTGTGGCAGATGCCCATGCCATCGGTGGCGCCAAGCCCGTCACGCCCCCGCGAGCTGCGCGTGGGCGCGCCGCTGCTGGCGCAGGATGCATCGTATTTGGCTGCGTCGGCGAGAATGCCGAGCTTGGCGATGAGTTGCATGGGGATGTCTCGAGATACTGGTTTTTCATACAGTATTTGCAGAGCGGTCGAGTTGCAAGAGGCTTCTTGAAGTTGCCTGACGGCTTGACCTCGGTTCCACCACCACAGCCTGAATGCGCGAGCGGCTAACCTGAGTGAATCACTCAGCTAAGCTTGCCTGGGATTTCGTACGCCACAGGCACGAACACTCGGACCAGGGGCAAGGCACATTCACGGACAGGATCGGGGCCAGCGGTGCCTCGACGGAGGGAGCACATGAACAGAGGAATCGCATTCAAACCGGCCCTTGCGGGCCTGGCCTTGGCCTTTGGCCTCACGGCCGTCCAGGCTGCCGAGAGCAAGCGGGTCGATGTGCTGCTGGTGGGCGGCGGGATCATGAGCTCCACGCTGGCCGTGTGGCTCAACGAGCTCGAGCCCGGTTGGTCGATGGAGATGATCGAGCGGCTGGACAAGGTCGCCGAGGAAAGCTCAAACGGTTGGAACAACGCCGGTACCGGGCATTCGGCGCTGGCCGAGCTGAACTACACCCCTGAAAAGGACGGCAAGATCGACATCAGCAAGGCGGTGGAGATCAACGAGTCGTTTCAGGTCACCCGGCAGTTTCTCGCCTGGCAGGTCAAGCAGGGGGTACTGAAGAACCCACGTTCGTTCATCAACGCCACACCGCACATGAGCTTTGTCTGGGGCGATGACAATATCCGTTTCCTGCGCAAGCGCTACGAGGCGCTGCAGGCCAGCCCGCTGTTCAAGCCCATGCAGTATTCGGAAGACAACGCACAGATCGCCAAGTGGGTGCCGTTGATGATGGAAGGGCGCGACCCGAACCAGAAGCTTGCGGTGACCTGGACGCCGATCGGCACAGACGTCAATTTCGGCGAGATCACCCGTCAGTACGTGACGTACCTGCAGACCCGCCCCAACTTCGACCTCAAGCTCTCCAGCGAAGTGCAGGACATCACCCGCAACGACGACGGCTCGTGGCATGTGGAGTACAAGAACCTCAAGGATGGCAGCACGTCGGCCACCGATGCGAAGTTCCTGTTCATCGGCGCCGGTGGCGCGGCGCTGCCTCTGTTGCAGAAGTCAGGCATCCCCGAGGCGAAGGAGTACGCAGGTTTCCCGGTGGGGGGATCGTTCCTGGTGACCGAGAACGCTGCCATTGCCGAGCGCCACATGGCCAAGGCCTATGGCATCGCCTCGACGGGGGCGCCGCCGATGTCGGTGCCGCATCTGGATACGCGAGTGCTCGATGGCAAGCGGGTGATTCTGTTCGGGCCCTTTGCAACCTTCTCGACCAAGTTTCTCAAGGAAGGCTCGCTGCTCGACCTGTTCGGCAGCATGACGCTACACAACAGTTGGCCGATGGTACGTGTCGGGGTCCGCGAGTTCGACCTGGTGCAGTACCTGATCGGCCAGGTCATGCAGTCGGACGACGACCGCTTCGCTGCGCTGCAGACCTACTTCCCCCATGCCAAGAAAGAAGACTGGCGCCTGTGGCAGGCTGGGCAGCGCGTACAGATCATCAAGAACGACCCTGAGCAGGGCGGGGTGCTCAAGCTTGGCACCGAGGTCGTGACCTCTGCCGACGGCACCATTGCCGGCCTGCTGGGTGCCTCGCCGGGCGCCTCGACCGCGCCACCGATCATGCTCGACCTGCTGCGCAAGGTGTTCAAGGACAAGGTCGCTTCACCACCCTGGCAGGAGAAGCTGCACCAGATCATCCCAAGCTACGGGCTCAAGTTGAACGAGCATCCTGACAAGGTGCAGGAGGAGTGGGACTACACCAATGAAGTGTTGCAACTGCAGCCTCTGACTTCGCCAGCGGGCTGAGCCCGGCGGTTGGCGGCCCGGGTGCGGGGCCGCCAGATGCGGAGCTACCGTCTCGAAAGCGTGCCGCCATGCCGCAGCTCGCTTTCGTGTTCGCTTGCTAAGATGCGTCCACTCTCAAGCACTGGACATCCTCAATGAGCGACCGCACTCCGATCATTCCCGCTTCCCAGCAGAAACTTGCCGAACGTGCCGGTTATCTGCCGGCCTTGAAGGTCGGTAATACGTTGTATCTGGCAGGTCAGGTGGGGCGTACGGCGGATCTGCAGGTCATTGCCGACCCGCGGCAGCAGTTTCACGCGGCGTGGGAAAACCTGAGGGACGTGCTGGCGGCTGCCGGTTGTGATTTCGCGGATGTGGTGGAACTGACCACTTATCATGTCGGCTTGCGCGAGCACATGGCGGTGTTTCGTGAGGTCAAGGACGCGCTGTTCCCGCGGGGTACCTGCCCCTGGACCTGTATTGGTGTCAGCGAACTGGCCCATGACGGGCTGCTGGTGGAGATCAAGTGCGTGGCGGTTGGGCGCCAGGGGTGAAATGCAGAAGGGGCGCCAACGCAGACTGTGTGAAAACCTAGCAATCTGCCCCGCCCTTTAAGAGAATGCTCCGTATCGAAAGATACGGAGCATTCTTCGTTATGGCCTACATACAAGGAGAGTCCCGCAGCCAGACCAGCTTGTTCCCGGTCTCGCTGGAGGAATTGATCCCGGAAGATCACCTCGTACGGGTCATCGACCTGTATGTCGCCAAGCTTGATCTGGGTCAGCTCGGCTTTGAGAAAACTCAGCCCAAGGCCACCGGGCGCCCCGCGTACGACCCCGCCGATCAGCTAAAGCTCTACCTTTATGGTTATTTCCAGCGCATTCGCTCGTCCCGGCGCCTGGAAGCCGAATGCCAGCGCAACATCGAAGTGATGTGGCTGATCAACCGGCTCAAACCCGACTTCAAAACCATCGCC